>NZ_JBKFGJ010000004.1:0-258681 GCF_051233465.1 Neobacillus solisequens
GGGTATGAAAGACAAAACCCAGTTGAGCAAGAAAAAAACTGTCTTTCATCAAGGGTATGAAAGACAAAACCCAGTTGAGCAAGAAGAAAACTGTCTTTCATCGAGGGTATGAAAGACAAAATACAGTCGAGCAAGAAGAATACTGTCTTTCATCGGGTAAATAATAGATCTGCATATAAATATGTAACACATAAATGTAACATGGATACTACCAATCTAACAAAAAAAAATGATATACTTTTAATATGATAAATTGGAAAGTTTTGGTTTATTCGTCATTTCATGTTAAACCATAAAGGCAGGGGGTACAGGTTGAAAAAACAATTACTCACTCTTGGCGCGACAACTCTATTGGGAATTGGCACCATTTTGGCAAGTCCAATTGGTAAGGCAGAAGCTGAAAATAGTAAGAACAATCAGGATCAGCAGTCAGATATCAGTAAGGAAATATCTCAAAAAAATGCAGAAATTCTCCAAGTTCAGGATGAAATGATTAGATTAGCTGAACAAATCAAGAGGTTAGAACAAGCAATTATTGATAATAACAATAAAATCATGGAAACAGAAACGAAAGTGAAAGAAACTGAGGCTAGTATTGCCTTTCTTCATCAAGAAGTTACTAACATAAATGAAAAAATCGAAAAGCGTAATGAAATTATCAAGAGACGAGCTCAGTCTCTCCAAGCAAGCGGTGGTAAGGAAAGTTATTTTGATGTTCTGCTTGGGTCGGAAAACTTTAGTGATTTTGTAGGAAGACTCAGCGCTGTAGCAACAATGGTTCAAGCAGATCAGGATCTTGTTAAACAGCACGAGGCAGATAGAACAGCGGTGCAACAAAAACAATCTGAAGTTGAATTGAAGCTTTCTGAATTGAAAGTGATAAAAACAGAGCTCGAGGGTATGCAGACGCAAATACTAGAACAAAAGGATGAAATTGATGCCCTTAAGATAGAATTGCAAAAAAAGGAACAACAAAAGCTCACAGAAAAAGCTATCCTCCAGCAGCAAGGTGAATATCAAGGGACAGGAAATATAACCAGCATGGCAACTAGTGCATACTTAATTCCTGAGTCCTCCAATAAAGCAATCAATATAGTGATACATGCAGGTGAGAAATACATTGGAAATTCTGTGTATGTGTTTGGCGGTGGCAGAAATGCTTACGATGTCGCTAATGGCAGATTTGATTGTTCCGGATTTGTTGCTTGGGCATTTGAGCAGGCAGGGGTAAAGGTAGGGGCTTATACGGAGATGTTAAAAAATACTGGTACAAGAGTACCTTTTAGTGAAGCCAGGCCAGGGGACATCGTGTTCTTCGATACCTATAAAATAGACGGGCATGTCGGTATATACCTTGGTGGTGGGCTATTCATCGGTTCCCAGAGCAAAACAGGAATAGCGATTGCTGACCTTACAAAAGGATACTATGCAGAGAAATTTAATGGTAGGGTTATGAGGATCATCAATGATTAAATGGCCATCATTTACATAGAGTAACACTAAGTTTAAGCGATGCTATCATTCAGCATCGCTTTTTTGTATAGAGGATAATAACTGTTCTAAAGAACCTTTCAATTGGATGAGCTCTTGTTCGCTTTTAGGCTGTAATTCAATTTCCCCGCCTGATTGAAAGTCCATATGAAACAGTGGTAAATTTGAATCAACTGCTGACACATCATGAGCTAACAATTTAACCTTTTTTAGGCCGATATTTCCTTTTTTAGGTAAATAGTATTGTCCGAATTGCGCATTTGTTACCTTAAGGGTTAAATTTTTAAATAGAACAGTGTCCTTTGAAGTAATGTTGGTTGTGATCAGTCCTTTCGGAGATTGTACAAGTTTTTTAATAGTTAGCCCTAAAACGGCAGCTGAATCAAACTTCATTTCGAGCATAGGAACATCCTTTGCATAAGGAGTTTCTCCAGTCGTCATGGCAAGTCCGGTAATGCTACCTTCCATTTGTTCAGCGTCAATTATAAACCCAATCAATTGGGGAGTTTCTGCATTACTATCTTTGGTAACCATAAATAAAGTGCTAACAGTTAGAAATAATATAATTAATAGTTTGTAAGTAATATGAATACGTCTCAATGTGACCACCATTTTTCTGTTTACTAGTAAATTACGGAACACAGCTGATGCTAGTTCCAGTGATGCAAATGTTTTTATTTTTCAGATAGGAGTTCTTTTCCGGAAGCAATTTCTTTTTGTACAGTTTGGTCTGGTTCTATTGAATGAGGGGCATATGTCGGTTTCCAGGCAATGGCTATTGAACCGCCAATAATTCCTAAGATCGTGCCGATTAAAAATCCTCCGAGTGCACCAAAAACTGATAATACAGCCGAGAATATAGCAAGTACACCTAACAGGGTTGAAAGCTTTGGCATAAGATAAGCCAGCACCCCCAATAACAATGTCAGACCTCCCAAGAAAAAGCCAACAACAAGCATATTCCCAGGGACAGCTGAAACTTCATAGAGTTGTACAGGTACATATAAAATAATAAGTCCAGAAAGGATACACAAGGTCGCCCCCCAAAAAGGGCGCCTTGCTCTCCAATTCTTGAACCTTTCACGTTTTGTAGAAGAAGGGTTCATTTTGATCATCCTTATCAATTAATCTATGATGCTTTTTTATTTAATTTTTTCAAAGTATACTTTCATGCCAGGTAAACTTACCTTTTGTTGGAATAAATATAAAGTCTTGAGGTCTCCGTTTTCAATGGTAATCGTGTCAGCACCTTGAGTGAATTCTTTAGCAACTTTTTCAAATGGATCTTTGATATCAGCAACATAGTTTTCTTTCATTTCCATATTTGAGAATGAAGCGTTACCATTGATTAAAGTGGCTTTTTGAATAAGACCATCAATATTAACTGTACTATCAGAAGATATGACTACTCTAATCCCGAGAGCTTTAATTTCTTTTGAAATTTCTAATCCATCAATTTTAGCATGCTTGATAACGTTTACAGCAACAGGGTTATTTTTCGTTTCGGCCCCATCAGCAAGTCCACCATAAAGTTGGAAGCCGTCACCAACCATCTTGTCAAACTTAACGGTAAATTCACCAAATCCACTAAGTGGTGCTGCCACTGCTACACCGGTTATACCAAAAATACTGAGCAGTGTCCCTAAAAACACAAATCCCCCTAATAATGCAAATAATAATTTCTTTTTGACTGTCTGACCTCCAATGATGATGGATTCTGCTGTCATTCAAATTCCTCCCTTTTTTTTGTCAATGCATCAAATTGAAATGAAATGCATCGCTATTCGTCACAATTTTATGATAAATCAGTAAAATCTTTAATCCCTACATTTGTAGGAATTTAATCCAATATTTCCCTAATTTTCAACACGTTTCATCAAAATCTATTAATTGCATAAAAAGAGGCAGGAATTTTAGCTTATATAAAAGAAATAAATATATAAAAATACCTATTGAAAAATGTAAGCATTTACACAACTTAGATGTTTTGAGCGGGGAGTGAGTGTTTTTGTCTAAAACATTAAGTGATCATTTGGATAGCCTGTTGAATGATGCGGTTAAATTGTTAAGTAACTATCAAGATGAACTTTTACAAGAATGGGGGAATACACTCGATTCTCTAAAAAATACAAAAAAGAAATCCGTTTCCGTTTATGAATTTATAAGTGAGTTTCTTGTTACATTTTTAATTTCTGTTCGAGGCGGAAAAGCAGATATTTATCACATGTTAAATGAAATACGAGCAGCATGGCATAGCCATTTTAACCGTGATCCTGAACCCGATTCATTAATATTTCATCTAAATTTAATAGAAAATTCTGCGCACAAAGTTCTAAAAGAGCGAGTAGCTTACTCTTCTAAATTGCATCCTTCGATTCATTATCTATTTTCAAAGATTAATGAAGTAATGCTTTTTGACTCAACTAAGGACCGTTATAGTGTTTGGAAGGATTCAGTTATTCTATTTAATGAATGGATCTTGCGCTCTCAAACTTTAGAGGAATCAGTTGAAAATATCTGTTTTGGATTTGGATATTTTCTGCCATTTAAACGATGCGCCTTATTTAAATTTGCCAATAAGGAAAGTGTGGGTATAGGGCTTTACGGGCATCATATGAATACAGAAGACATACAAGCAATTGCTGAAAAAATTACAAATATTCCAATTTTAAATGAGAGCATTGTAAAATTGAAGTCACAGGGGCATGAAATGAAAAATTTTCAGCCTATCTATATTCCCTATGCAGATAGGGAACTTCCAGAGAAATATGTTCAGAAATTCCAACTCTCTTCTTTAATGATTGTTCCCATTTATGTGCCTGAGGAAGGTAAAATTATTGGAGGAGTGGTATTAGATCAAGGACCAGACAAGTTCTTTACAGTGGACACTAGTCTTTTTCCAGCTTTAATGAAATTTGGGCAAAGTTCGGGGGAACTACTTTTAAAATTTATTAAAGCTGATGTGGATAAACCGGTAACTGCTGCCGTAAGTCCGATTTCCTTAACTCCAAGGGAGATTGAAATCATTAAGCTTTTGGCAGATGGAGCTTCCACCCAAGAAGCAGCTTCTAGACTTTATCTAAGTGAATATACAGTTCGGGATTATATCTCAAATATAATGAAACGATTGAATGCTCAAAATAGAACAGAAGTGGCCGTCAAAGCCATTCGTCTTGGTATTATTGATTAAAAAAAATATTTGGGATATTTATGAATGATGATGCTAACTTGTTAAAAGCATAAAACGCCACTCAAAACGTCAGAAAGTGTTTTGAGTGGCGTTTTTTTTTAGGGGATAAGAACGGTTTTGTTTTGGTAAAATAAGGTTTAACTGTATTGGGGTAGGAAAAATGATCACAATGGCTTTCTTGTTCATCAGCATTTTATTATTTTTACTTCTTGCCTTATTTGATGCACACCTTTTTCATTTATCAATTATAGAATCTTTACGGAACCTCCTCATTTCGGAAATTTCGGCAGGCCGTTATATTGTCTTTGCTGGAGCCATTTTTGGGCTGATTGGTGGTTTTATCATAGATATTCGCCTATTTCTTAATAAAAAAAGAAGTAAAGATATGCAAGGGAACCAGGAGTAGATATGCAAAAGGAAAATATATCCCTAAGCCAGCTTCTCACTCTTTTAATTAATTTTCTGCTAGGAAGTGCCGTTGTCGTAGGTGTAGGAACTGAAGCTAAAAATGATGCATGGATTGCGATTTTTTTGGGAGGATGGCTTGGGTTTGGTGTTCTCTATTTTTATCATTTTTTAATGAGTCGGTTGGATACGGAAAATTTATTTCAATTATTTGAGTATTGCATTGGTAGAAAAGCTACCATCCTACTGTCGTTTCTTTACGTTATCTATTTTCTGTATATTTCCAGTGTGGTAGTCAGGGATTTTGGAGAATTAATAGCTTCCGCCATTATGCCCAATACTCCGATAGAAATCATTTCTTTAACATTCAGCCTATTGATGGCGTATGTTATATATTTAGGAATTGAGGTGTTGGCAAGGACTTCAGAAATATTCACCCCTTATGTGTTACTTTTTTTTATCTTACTGACTATTTTTTTATTTGTCAGCGGTAATGTACATTTTCACCAAATACAGCCGATCCTTTGTGAAGGATGGAAGCCAGCATTAAAAACTTCATTCAAATTATTAATTTTTTTTCCTTATGGAGAAATGATTGTTTTTACAGTATCGTTGACAATTAAAGGGGATCCTGAGAAAGGCGGCAATGTTAATAACATGAATGATGTAACCCCAAAAGCATTAGTTGTCCTGGATTCGTTGGCTATTTTTAAAAAGGATAGGCTTAAAGGCTTTCTTCCTCTCAGTGGTGCTCGTAATTATCTTATTATTGTCGATAAGTTAAAGAAAACAGTAGTATCTGTACCTTGTGGAAAAAATAAATATTTTGGTATCCGCATTTATAATTCGAAAACTAGAACAAGTGCCAAATTAATCAAGGGAATTCCTGTCATTAATTTAAAGATTAGAACAGAAGCTTATTTGGATGGTATGCAATGTGAAGATGATCTGACCAGTCTCGATACCTATGATAAATTTGAAAAAAAATCAGAACAACAACTAAAGCATAATCTTGAGTCAACCATAAATAAGATGCAAAATAAATACAAATTGGACATTTTCGGTTTTGGAGAGGCATTATATAGGCAGGATTATCAGAATTTCAAAAAAGTAAAAAATAAGTGGGATCAAGTATTTCAACATGCGATTGTACATGTTGATATTAAAGTACAATTACGAAGATCAGGCATTAGGACGAAAAGTTTAATTTTAAAATGATATAGCAATATCGACTGCGGTTGGAGGTTCATTTACCAACCGCATATTTTTGTTCTCAAAATATGGGCTAATCCCTTTTTTGGAAAGTTAGGCAATAGGGATAAGTGTCTATTGCACATTTGTATCTAGGTGAATAGGATATATAGAAATTACAAAAGGAGGTAGTAATAATGACTGGTGCTGCAGGTGGCTATGGTGCAGGCTTTGCTCTAATAGTTGTTCTGTTTATTTTGTTAATCATCGTTGGAGCTTCTTGGGTTGGAGGATTTTATTAATAAATAAGGAGGTAAGCATATGTTTGGATATGGTGGATTCGGAGGCTACGGCTTTGGTGGCTGCGGATATGGCGGAGGTTTTGGCTATGGCGGTGGCTTCACTTTAATCGTTGTATTATTTATTCTTCTGATTATTGTAGGAGCAGCTTGCTACTATTAATTAAACAGCAATAAAAGGCAGAATAAAACCCGCTTGAGATTCAAGCGGGTTTTATAAGTTGCTGGAAATTTTCCATTCTTCATATTTATCCAGTTCAGTGGAGAGTCTCTTTATCGTAAAACCAATGACGGCAGAATCATCAAGAATACCTAATCCAAGAATAAAATCGGGAATAGCATCTATAGGAGATACAAAATAAATAATGGCTCCAATCAAAATGAGCATCGTACTCTTCGAGAAATTTTTATATTCACCCTTAGAATAAGAGCTTACTAATTCTATAAGCAATTGCAGCTTATCCCAGGCTCCTCCTAAAATTCCTTTTTGTGACTGTCCCTTTATGATCGCTTTCTCGAGCAGGCTTTCCGTTTTTTGCTGATTCCCAAGGAAACTCTTAGCTTGATTCAAATATTTTTTTTGGTCTTTTTCTAGATTAAACAAATTGACCACTCTCCTTTTTGAGCACTTCTCACTTTAGTTTCTGCAATTAGGAGGAAATCATGAAACAAAAGGTGAAGAAAACCAGATGCCTTCTTGACATCTGGTTTTGATAAATAGACAAATTAAACGGCTTGATTGCTTGGTGCTTTCCCCCAAACAATTTCTTCTACTTCAATGCCCTCTAAGGTTTCATTTTTTAATAAAGCATCCACTAATTGTTGATACTGTAATTGATGGTTTTGAATTAAGTCTTCTGCCTTTTTGAGACCTTTTGTAAATAAATCCTGCATTTTTGCTTCTTTATCCTGTTTATTAAACGTTAACGAAAAACCATCCTCAAGCATTCCGATATCCACCATTTGCTCGATGATTTGTTTAGCTTGTTGGACATCGCCGCTAACACCAATACTATGCTCACCTAGGATCATTCTTTCTGCTACCCCGCCAGCCAATACCATCGCGACACGGTCAAGCAGGTCGCTGGTGGTTGATAAATGAAGTTCCTTAGGTATTGGTGCTACATAGCCTAACGCTTCTCCCCGTGGTATGATCGTGGCTTTTCTTACCGAGCCAGGCTTTGTTAAAGAGGCAATAATGGCATGTCCCGCTTCATGGATAGCAACACGACGTTTTGTTTCTTGATCTTTTAAAGAACGTGAGGTACTGCCTAATATGGTTCGATCAAGCGCATAGTCAAGGTCTTGTTTTTGAATCATTTCATGCCCATTTTGGACGGCACGGCGACTTGCTGTTTCGAATAAAGAATGTAACTCTGCACCTGAAAAACCGGAAGTGCTTTCGGCCAACCCATCTAATGAAGTAAGGACTTCTGGCGCTAATGACTTACCTTTAGTGTGAATATCAATGATTTCTTTCCGACCTTTTGTATCAGGAAGGGGAACTTGGAACGTAAAATCGATTCTTCCCGGCCGAAGAAACGCTTCATCCAACATGTCTTTTCTATTTGTAGCTGCAACAAATAATATACCATCGTTCTTATTGCCACCATCAAGTTGAACAAGCAATTCAGTTAATGTTTTTTCTCCTTCTTCTCCACCATGTGCTTTCCTTCTTCCTGCTAGGGCATCAACTTCATCAATAAAGATGACCGCAGGGGTTTGTTTTCTGGCCGCTTGAAAGAGGGAACGAACACGACTGGCGCCGACACCTACAAATAATTCATTAAATGCTGAACCACTTGATGAAAAGAAGGAAGCATTTAATTCATTGGCAATCGCTTGAGCAAGCAAGGTTTTTCCTGTTCCTGGTGGTCCGTATAACAAAATACCTTTCGGAGGTTTGATACCTAGCTTAGTAGCCCGTTCTGGCTCTTTTAATGTGGATAAAGTTTGTAGAATTTCTTCCTTCATTTCCTCTCCAAGTCCGCCAACATCTTTTAGGGTGATGGACGGAAGCGGACGCGGTTTAGCGACACTGTTTTTCATGGAGTTTAACCCAGTACCGCCTTTTGATTTGTAAAGGGCAAATGCACTTCCAAACATTAATAAGAGTACTCCGCCCATAATCCAAATACCATAACGGCTGCTGGTAGTATAGGAATAGTCAATATTATATTTTTCTACAAGCTTATCTACCATTTGACTATTGGGGGGGACATGTGAAATATAATGAGCATCTCCTGCTGTAATATAAAGGCTGCCATTGGAATGCTCAGTTAATGAAACGGTTTTGCCTTGCTGTTCTTGAACAATTTTTTCAACAGAAGAGAATGGAATGGAGACTTGTGTTTTTGTTGACTGAACCGTCCAAATAATTCCTGAAATTATGATAATAAACGCTGCAACAAGCGGTATAAATTTTGCTACTTTCTTTTTACTTTGATTCAATATTGTCATCCTCCTCTAACAGAGTACGTAACTATTATAAGGTAATTCCCAGAAAAATGGATATGGGAACTGGTGGAAGAATGGTATAAAAAAAGAAGTGCAGCTGCACTTCTGTTTTAGGATAATAATCGGAGATGGGGAATGATTGGCATTAATACACTTTGTGCAAGAACCCCAATGCTAACACCAACACTGGATGCTTTGCTCCATTTAAAAACATGAACTTTTTCGTCGTTTGTTTCATACAAAAATAATAGCTGATCTCCTTCTTCCGCAATACCAATTTTTTTATATGAAATCTTATTTTGTTCAAGGACTATTTCGAATGCTTTTTGCAAATAATTAAGGGTCTCTTGGTCAATTTTTATAACGTCCATAAATCCTCCTAGGCACTTACTATATGGAATATATCTCAGCTATATTATAGTCTTTATGACTCCCTGATAAAAGAAAATTATCAAACTCCTCCACTTGAAATATTGCAAAGTTTGCATTTGCAAGATAAGATTGAACTTATGGACAAAATTTTTTCGTTGGCCGATAGGAAAGTATAAACTTTCCTATCAGGCATAAGTGCAACTACGCCTCTGTCATTGCCTTTTAGGCTTGCCAGTCGGCGAGTTTTCTAATCAAAGAGAGGAAGACATGATGGGTAATAATTTAAAAGAAGAAGTATTATCACGCCGGACATTTGCGATCATTTCTCACCCGGATGCCGGTAAAACCACATTAACTGAGAAATTGTTATTATTCGGTGGCGCGATTCGTGATGCAGGTACCGTAAAAGCGAAGAAAACAGGGAAATTTGCTACGAGTGACTGGATGGAAATTGAAAAGCAGCGCGGCATTTCGGTTACCTCCAGTGTTATGCAATTTGACTATAATGGATATCGGGTTAACATTTTGGATACCCCTGGCCACCAGGATTTCAGTGAGGATACCTATAGAACTTTGATGGCTGTAGATTCTGCAGTTATGATTATCGATTCTGCAAAGGGGATCGAGGAACAAACCCTAAAATTATTTAAAGTATGTCGGATGCGTGGAATCCCGATCTTTACTTTTATGAATAAATTAGATCGTCAAGGGAAACCGCCTCTTGAACTGCTTGCAGAGTTAGAAGAAGTGCTGGGTATTGAATCCTACCCGATGAATTGGCCAATTGGGATGGGAAAAGAATTTTTGGGAATCTATGATCGCTTTTATAATCGGGTCGAACAGTTTCGGGTAGATGAAAATAACCGTTTTATTCCATTAAATGATGATGGAGAAATTGAGGGTGACCATCCACTGAAGTCCTCCGGATTATACGATCAAACCCTTGAAGAGATAATGTTGTTAAATGAGGCAGGCAATGAATTTTCTGCTGAAAAAGTTGCCTCCGGAGCGTTGATACCAGTTTTCTTTGGAAGCGCACTAACAAACTTTGGAGTTCAGACATTCCTTGAAACCTATTTACAATTTGCACCACCGCCAAAGGCACGTAATTCCTCGATTGGTGAAATTGACCCACTTTCAGATCAATTTTCCGGGTTTGTCTTTAAGATTCAAGCAAATATGAATCCGGCACACCGTGACAGAATTGCCTTTGTTCGGATCTGTTCAGGAAAATTTGAACGAGGAATGACCGTGGCGATTCCTCGATTGGATAAGCAACTGAAGCTATCCCAGTCAACCTCTTTTATGGCTGAGGAAAGGAACACGGTTGAAGAGGCAGTCAGTGGGGATATCATTGGTCTTTATGATACGGGAACCTATCAAATAGGCGATACCTTGACAGTGGGAAAAAATAATTTTCAATTTGAACGATTACCACAATTTACTCCTGAACTGTATGTCAGAGTTTCAGCTAAGAACGTCATGAAGCAAAAATCGTTCTATAAGGGACTTCAACAACTAGTTCAAGAAGGAGCTATTCAGCTATTCAAAACTGTGAAAACAGATGAATATTTATTGGGTGCTGTTGGACAGCTTCAATTCGAAGTATTTGAACACAGAATGAAAAATGAATATAATGCTGAAGTATTAATGGAACGCATAGGGTCTAAATTAGCACGCTGGATTGAAAATAATGAAGTGGATGAAAACCTATCAAGCTCGAGAAGCCTGCTCGTAAAAGACCGTTACGATCAATACGTATTCCTATTTGAAAATGACTTTGCATTAAGATGGTTCCAAGAAAAAAATCCAGAAGTAAAACTGTATAACCCAATGGATCAGCATGAGTAGAAAGAGGCAGATTTAGCTCTGCCTCTTTTTTTTCACATAATACAGAAAATTCAGACTAATTACCTATAGACGAATCATTTTTGAGGAACTTACAATGGAAACAACCATGGAAGCTAAATAAGGGGGAGACAAATTTGGAAAAAGGTTATTTTTTCACAGGTTTTCCAGGATTTATTTGCAACCAATTGATTCGTGAGGTTTGGAAGAAAAATCAATTGCAAGGAGAAGTATTTGTTCTAGTCCTTCCAAATATGTTTGAAAAGGCCAATCAGGTGAAGAATGAAATCATCACAGAACTTGGAGTGAATGAATCCGCTTTCACGATTGTTGAAGGAGATATTACAAAAAAAGGGCTCCTGCAACATGTGAATGAGCAGGAACAGCTATCCAAGCGAGTGACACATGTTTTCCATTTAGCCGCTATTTATGATTTGGCCGTTCCGCGGGATATTGCTTACAAAGTGAACGTAACTGGGACGAACAATGTCAATGAATGGGTGCAGAATCTTCCCAAGGTACAACGGTATACTTACTTTAGCACAGCGTATGTTGTTGGAGTACGAGAGGGTACTCTTTATGAAGCAGAACTAATTAGGCCACCGAGATTTAAAAATTATTACGAAGAAACGAAATATGAGGCTGAGGTATTAGTAGAAAAACTGAAAAAGGAAGTCCCGATTACCATCATTCGACCGGGGATTGTGAAGGGGCATTCCCATACTGGAGAAACCATTAAGTTTGATGGGCCTTACTTTATTATGAATTTCTTAGACCGATTAAAATTTCTTCCCATAATTCCCCGAATGGGCAAAGGGGAAGGCTTTGTCAACCTTGTCCCCATTGATTATATAATCCAGGCGACGGCATATCTTTCCTTTTTTGAGCAGGGTGCAGGTAAGACCTATCATTTAACCGATCCAACTCCTTACAGAACTTCAGAACTATATGAAATGATTATGAAAGAGTTACTAAACAAGAAACCGAAGGGAATCATTCCATTAAACTTAGGAAAATGGTTACTTTCGATGAAACCTATGCGGAAATTCCTGGGTGTTGAAAAAGAAGCATTAGATTATTTTACTTGGAAGGGCCGTTTTGATTGCACTCAAGCACAAAATGACTTAAAAGATTCAGGAATTAGCTGTCCTGATTTTAAAGATGGGATTAGGCCTATGGCCAAATTCTATTTACAGCATAAGAATAATCCCAATTATCAGGTTACTATTTTATAATCAATATTCGTTATAGTACTTCCACTAAAATGAGGTGGAAGTTTTTTTGCGGAATAATAAAATAATAACCCCCACAATCAGTTCCGTTGATACGTAATTTTTAAGTGATAGCGAGAACTATCCAATAGTTTCTAACTTTCAAATGCTTATCCCATAAAGACCAAACTAACATCATTATGTTATAATTGGTCGAATAGAGGTGAGCAAATGCTAGGTTTATTGTTTATGGCGAAGAAGACCAAGAGATCATTAGAAGAAACTGTAGCGTTAATCCAGCAGGGTGACCGGTCACTGCTGAACGAACTGATTGAACAATATAAACCGTTCATTGCTAGAACAGTATCTTCTGTTTGTCGAAGGTATATTTATGAAACCGATGATGAATTTAGCATTGGTCTTATCGCTTTTAATGAGGCAATTGAGAAGTATTCAACTGAACGTGGTAGTTCCTTATTAAGTTTTGCTGAAGTGATTATAAAACGCAGAGTAATAGACTATATACGCAAGCAAACTAAAAATCAGCATCTAAGTATTGATATCACAGATTCCCAATATGATGAAGAATCCGCTGGTCTTGCCGTAGTAAATGATTTGTCTCTTGAAGATTACCATAAAAAAAATGACGAACAGTTAATGAAAGAGGAAATCATCCAGTTTCAACAATTACTGGCTAAGTTTGATTTAAGCTTTAGCGATTTGGTTGAAAACTCTCCAAAACATGCTGATGCAAGAAAAAACGCCATCATGACGGCGAAAATGCTAATTGAAAATCAAGATTTAAGGGATGTTCTTTTGGAAAAAAAGCGCCTTCCAATTAAAGAATTAGAGAAATTGGTCCATGTCAGTCGAAAAACGATTGAGCGAAATCGTAAGTATATTATTGCGATTGCCCTTATTTTATCAAGTGATTATATGTATTTAAAGGAGTATTTAAAAGGGGTGTTAGAAGAATGAAAAAAGGCATTGTGATGGAAATAGATGAAGCATTTCTGACATTGTTAACCCCTGATGGAGAGTTTTTGCGAACAAAAAAACTCGAACAGCCCTATTCAATTGGTGAAGAAATATACTTTTTCCCCCTTGAGCAAACTGCTGATGCTAAGGCGCTAAAAGTGAACCGATTTTTTAAGGCAAAACCTATTTGGTTATCGGCTGCTGCTTTATTGGTTTTTCTAAGCACGTTTATTCCATTTTATCAAAATAACAAAGCCTATGCCTATATGTCCATTGATGTGAATCCTAGTATTGAACTTGGATTAAATAAAAAGATGCAAGTAGTGGAATTAACTGGCTTTAATAAGGAAGGGAAGCAAGTTATTTCTCATTTGAAGGACTGGAAAAAAGTGGATGTTTCTTCCTTGACGGAAAAAATCCTGACAGAAATCAAAAAAGAGGGTTATTTGAAAAAAAATAATCACATTATTATTTCAACAGTCAGAATGGAACATCCAGAAACAGAAGTAGAGAAAAGACTTCAAGATAATATCAAAGAAATTAAGACAGCTGTCAATGATGAAGAAGTTAATTTGACCTATGTTTCCGGTACGGAAAAAGAATTAGAAAAAGCCCACAAACTTGGCATCACTGCAGGAAAATTACAAGTAAAAGATTCAGAGAAAACCAAGGACAAAGAGAATTCGAATATAAATAAGAGAAATGAGAATACAAATATAAAGAAAAAGAACTCTGTTCCTAGTTCTACGAACCAAACAGATTCACCAGGAGAAAAGAACAAGAAGCAATCAGGACAAATTAAGGTGCCAGGCACAACAAATCAGTCTGAAAAAACAATCAATAAGGTTCCAGCTGATCAAATGAAAAAAGAAAAACCTTTGGCTCCACAAGATAAAACAAATGGCTTGGCAAAAAGCAATAAGGTATATCACCAGGACGAAAAGGATAAACTAGCCCTTCCACCTAGTCAATCTAAAAAAATGGATGAAGAAAAAGTAAAACATCATCCAGGGAAGAAGATAGAGCCGTCTAAACAACCTTCAAAACACGAGCATATATTTAAATAAGAAAAATAAGTCCGGCAACTGCCGGACTTTTTCCATTATATTCATTATTGTTGATTAGAATTTCCAGATAGTTGAACTTGCGCTTGCTGCACGAGTCTTTTGGTAATTTCGCCGCCTACAGATCCATTTGCTCTTGAAACGGTATCGGATCCCAAATTCACGCCAAATTCTTGGGCAATTTCATATTTAACTTGATCTAAATATTGTTCAATTCCAGGTACCAATAATTTATTTCTGCTATTAGCCATTAGTTTCATCTCCTTTCTATCTACAGAGAATATATAACCCCCTGTACTACTATTATTTAATTTTTTTATTGTTTCATTAATGGTAATCTTTATCGGAAATGGATTTTAATTAGTCGCTGCATTTACTGACATCCTTAGTTGGATGCATAAATGGTGATGCCTGAGGTCTGCGTTTGCTTTCGAGCAGTTCACGATTCTCGGTAGTATTCCAGCCAATATCATTCGTTGGATGGACCCATTCCTCTCCCGCCATGACAGCAGGATCCGTTTCCTTTGACCAATTTTCTAATGGGGAATTGCTAGAAGCATATTGACTGTCTCCAATAATAACTCCATGTTGATTAACAAAAGGAGCTTCCATTTTTATGCCTGTTCCTTTAAAGCTTGGAGCATTGGCTTGATGTGGTATTGTTTCATCTAAAATGACCTCGTCCTTTTCTGGCTTCTCTTGTTTCATCCATTGTCACCCCTGCTTTTTTCTTTATTTTTTACGGTAAATGCTTTTTTAATTTAAGAAAAATAAGGAAGAGAATATTACAGCTGAAATGTTTAAGACTATAAGTGTAAATATTTTTTGGAGGGATGACCAATGGCTAAACGAAAAGCTGAGTTTGATGCAGTAGAAAAATATACAAAAACCCCTAAAAGCAATATTCAGGAAAGCGAATTTTCAGCAGAATTTACTGATAATAATAATGCGATCCGGTTTCAAAATCGTAATTCAAAATTAGGGAAAAAAGGAAGAAGTTAAATGAAAGCCCGTCGAAAAACCCCCCCACGCATACCTGTTGAAGAATTCAGCGTTGAGTTCGGTGATGTAAATGGGGTGCCACTAAAAGAAAAGTATTTGGAAAAAAAGGCAAAAGGATTAAAAATAAGCCGGCTCTGCCGGCTTATTTTTAACCCTTAAAAGGAAAAAGAAGTGTTTGATTATTAGATGGGTCAAAGAAGGCTAATAAACAAGATGCTTGGTTAACGACTTCTCCTGTTAACATGTACTTCGACAAATCAAAGGATAACTCTTCAAGCATGGTATGTTTATATAACTCCTTTTCATCCAACTGTAATTCAAGAAAAGTTGGACCTAACAGTTCAGGTGTTTCAAGTATCTGTTTATATATGGCTGTTCGTTTACCCTTATCGTGGCTTGCTTCCCACCATGGTTTTCTTGGCTTATATTTATGATTTTTAAAATAATCATATTTCATTAAGCCAACAATCACATCCAGTTGTTCAGCGTTTATCTCCTGTAAAAACAAATAGAGTCGACGGAACAAATCCTCCAACTGATGGCCAATCCTTGACCAGCCTTTTTCATCCCAATAAGAACCGAAGTCTTGGAAAAAATCAAACGGAGATGCAAAAGTTTTTGTGACCAAATATTCTACCGTTGCATCCATTCGATGATCATTCCAATATTTTTCCAAAACGTCCTCTACTTGTTTGATCCTTACCATATCACCAAAAGAAAGGACATTATTACTTAAAATCTCATAAGGTGAATGGTCCATATATACATATTCATGTTCTTCAGCACGAAGTCTTACTCCTGTCCCGCGAAGCATCTTTAAAAACCCTAATTGCAATTCCTCAGGCCTCATCTCGAACACATCGTTGAAGGTTTTCTTAAATGATGCGTAGTCTTCCTCAGGAAGCCCGGCAATTAAGTCCAAGTGCTGATCGATTTTACCGCCATCTTTTACCATTGTGACGGTTCTTTTTAATTTTTCAAAGTTTTGCTTTCTTCGAACAAGCTCATTTGTGAAATCATTTGTGGATTGTACACCAATCTCAAAACGGAACAATCCCTTTGGTGCCTCTTGATTTAAAAACTCAATGACCTCTGGCCGCATGATATCCGCTGTGATTTCAAATTGAAAAACGGTTCCCGGTAAATGCTCATCAATCAGAAAACGAAACATTTCCATCGCGTAACTTCTGCTGATATTGAAGGTCCGGTCAACGAATTTAATGGTTTTAGCACCATTTTCCATCAAATAACGAATATCCTCTTTCATTTTTTCACGTTCAAAATATCGAACTCCTACTTCAATAGAAGAAAGGCAGAATTGACAGCTGAAAGGACAACCGCGACTGGTCTCAATATAGGTTACACGCTTACCTAAATGGGCGATATCCTCAGGGAACCGATAGGGTGATGGAATCTCTTTCAGATCCAACTTGTTTCTTTGGAGCGTCATTCGCACCTTCCGATCATGGCGATACGCAATCCCCGGTACTTGATCATAATTTTGATCACTTTGAATTTCAGATAGTAATTGTTTAAAGGTTAATTCACCTTCACCCATAACGATAAAGTCAACTTCTGGAACCTTTTCCATCCACTCGGCAGTATCATATGAGACTTCAGGACCCCCGAGCACAATTAATAAAGATGGTTCTATTTTTTTTAACATGTTTACAACCTTCAAGGTTTCTTCAATATTCCAGATATAACAACTAAAGCCAATGACAGAAGGTTTCTGTTGATATAGGTCTGAAACTATGTTCAAAATCGGATCCTTAATCGTGTATTCCTTTAGTTGAATATTGAATTCTGGAGCGGCATAGGCCTTTAAATAGCGAATTGCAAGGTTTGTATGGATATATTTAGCATTTAAGGTTGCACAAATGATATTCATTAGATTGAACTCCTCATTAAAATTGTACAAATAATTATTATAGCTTATTGTTGACGAAAATGACAGTCTACAAACAGCTTAAGAGATTTTTGCGCAGCAATAAGCACCATAAGGACTTTATCTGGAAAACATCCTGTTATATAACAAAAATATAACTGTTATATGAATGTAAACCGGCATTTTGTTAAGAATTTTCCAGTAATTATTCAATAAATAAAAATGTGTTTCAATATTTTTTTATCGATGTTTGATTTTTGTCACAGCTAAAAGAAATGAAAAGTCTTACAATGATTTTACAAAGTTAAATATTTATGTCGTTTTGATGGAGATTTTTCGAACAAAAAAGGGGAGGGACATTATGTCTATTTTACCAAATAAAAATGAACTGGGATTTTTTGAAATCCGATTAGAGTCTATTGGAGGATTGGGAGCAAACCTGGCAGGGAAAATGTTAGCTGAAGCAGGTGTTTTAGGCCTAGGTTTAAATGGCTCCAATTTTTCATCCTATGGTTCTGAGAAAAAAGGAACACCGGTAAAAAGTTTTATCCGATTCTGCGAACCTGAGACAGCCATTCGCGATCACAGTCCAATTGAACAACCACATATTGTTGGTGTATTTCATGAAGCTTTATATAAAACGGTAAACGTTGTTAGCGGCCTAAATGCTGATGGAATTGTTCTGGTCAACTCCACAAGAGACTTTGATGAAGTTAAGGAAGATTTAAAGTTAGAGTATGGAACTCTTGCAATCGTGGATGCTTTAACGATTGCTGTAGAAGAAAAGACAAAGGTAAATACAGCAATGCTTGGCGCGCTTTTCCGTATTTGCGATTTCCTTGATCCAGAATCAATGAGAAAAGTAATCCGCAAAACGTTTGAGAAAAAGTATCCACATCTGGTAGAACCAAATATCCGGACGTTTGACCGCGGTTATAACGAGGTTCAATTTAAAAACTATCAAGTTCCAGAAAATGCTGAAGGAAAGGGATTTACCCGCCCTACACCAATGCTTGGATACCTAACTCAGGAAATTGGCGGTGTCATTACGGCTCAGGCCAACAGTGTGTTAAAAGATTTAAGCGGATCACGGCAAGGATTCCTTCCTGAATTCCAACAAGAAAAATGCATAAACTGTGCTGCTTGTGATAATGTTTGCCCAGATTTCTGCTTTGTTTGGGAAGAAGGAGAAGATAAACGAGGCAGAAAGCAAATGTTCCTTAAAGGAATTGATTATCAATATTGTAAGGGTTGTTTAAAATGCGTAGAAGCATGTCCGACAGATGCGCTGGGTGACCTCCGCGAAATGATTGGTTATGCCGATGCAAATCGAGTGAAACAGAACTTTCCTTATGTAACAGGGGGGACTTTATAGTGGCAATTTTAGAAGATAAATTAACAGCTCAAGGGATAGCTGAACAAGTTTCTACATTTGAATCAGGTAATGAAATGGCTGCAATGGCGGCTGCGCAAATTAACTATCATATTATGGGGTATTTCCCAATTACACCATCCACTGAAGTTGCACAATTTTTGGACCAGATGAAGGCACGGGGGGAACATGACGTTAAGTTAATTCCTGCTGATGGTGAGCATGGTTCTGCAGGTATTTGCTATGGTGCCGCAGCAACAGGTGCAAGGGTATTTAATGCTACAAGTGCCAATGGCTTCTTATATATGATTGAACAGCTTCCAGTACAAGCGGGAACTCGCTTCCCAATGGTAATGAACCTAGTAACACGTGCAGTTAGTGGTCCTCTTGATATCCGTGGTGACCATTCTGACCTGTATTATGGTTTAAATATCGGCTGGGTAATATTAACGGCAAGAACACCTCAAGCTGTGTATGACATGAATATAATGGCGCTAAAAATTGCCGAGCATTCTAAAGTTCGTTTGCCGGTAATTGTGGCATATGATGGATTCTTTACATCACACCAAAAGAGAAAAGTACAATATTTTAAGGATCGTAATGTTGTTCAACAATTTGTGGGTGAATGTCCAACTGACTACAATTTTATCAGAGATCCGAAAAAACCGGTTACCATTGGTGCCCATATGAATGGCGAGGACCTGATGAATAACCACTTCCAGCAATCAGAGGCCATTTATCAAGCTGGCGAAGTCTTTAAAGAAGTAGCCGAAGAGTATGCAAAACTATCAGGAAGAGAATATTCAGTTTTAGATTTATATAGAATGGAAGATGCTGAGGTTGCGTTATTCCTATTAAACTCTGCTGCTGAATCAGCTAAAGATGTAGTGGATCAGCTCCGTGAGAAAGGTATCAAGGCAGGGGTGATCAGCCCTAACATTATTCGTCCATTCCCAGCAAAAGAAATCCGTGAAGCATTGAAAAATGTTAAAGCACTATTAGTTGGTGAACGTGCTGATTCATATGGGGCAAACGGCCCGAACTTAACACATGAAATTAAATCTGCTCTTCAGGATGACAAGAATAATCAAACGATCGTCCTAAGCCGTGTATTTGGTTTGGGCGGCAAAGATTTCTATGCAAGTGACGCACATGAGTTCTTCCATTTAGCGATTGATGCAATGGAAAAAGGCTATGCTGAAAAGCCATTTGATTATTTGGGGATTGTCCCTGGCGAGCCAGATAAAATCCTTAAGCCTGTTATTGAACCTCAGCAAGGTGATGTCTATAAGTCAGGCTTAATTGAAGTTAAGTTGGATGAAGAAAGCAACAAATTAAAGGTAAAGATCCCGCCGCTTCGCCAATTAACAACAAAGCCAAAACGAATTGCATCCGGTCATGGTGCTTGCCCTGGTTGTGGGATCTTTGGCGGACTAGAACTTTTCTTTAAAGGTATAGAAGGAGATATCGTTACACTTTTCCAAACAGGCTGTGCATATGTAACGACAACTTCGTATCCATATAGCTCTCATAAGCAAACCATGATGCATAACCTGTTCCAAAATGGCGCAGCAACCTTATCCGGTACTGTAGAGGCTTTCATGGAATTAAAACGACGCGGTGAAATCCAAGTTTCTGATGATGCAACTTTTGTTATGATTACTGGTGACGGTGGTATGGATATTGGTATGGGCTCTGCCATTGGTACAGCATTGCGCGGACACAAATTAATCATGCTTGAATACGATAATGAGGGTTACATGAATACAGGATCCCAAATGTCTTATTCGACTCCACTGGGTCATATGACAAGTACATCTGGTGTGGGTAAAGCTCAAAAAGGTAAAACATTCCACCATAAAGATACTGTTCAAATTATGGCTGCTACCAATATTCCATATGTATTTACCGGTTCTGAAGCATTTCCACAGGATTTGGTGAAGAAGGGTGCAAAAGCACAATGGTATGCCCAAAATGTTGGCACGGTTTATGGTAAACTTCTCATTACTTGTCCATTGAACTGGAAGTCTGAAGATCGCTATGGGACCAAAATTCTTGAAGAAGCGGTTAATTCATGTTTCTTCCCTCTTTATGAGATTGAACAAGGTGAAACTACCATTACCTATAATCCTGAGGATAAGAACAAGCGAGTACCTGTTACAGAATGGATTAAATATATGGGCAAGACCAAGCATTTATTAAAAGAAGAAAACAAACATTTATTGAAAGAATTTGAAACAGAAGTGGAGAAGCGCTGGCAACGTCTTAAGGCAAAGCACGAAAATCCATGGCTATAAATTTGAAAACGCAAGGCACAGTGTGATGCTTTGCGTTTTTTGTTGAATGAAAAATGGGGGACTTAACTATAAAAATATATTGAGAAAGTGAAAACGGTTACAAATTTTAGAAAGTCAATTATAATGTATATTTTCAGGAAGGAACAGTGATAAATGGCCGAGGGAAGGTGGTGTATTACATGTAAAAGACTTAAGCGGGAATTTGTCGTTTTATAGTAGAAAACTGGAAAAATATTGTCGAATATAGAAAGTTTTAGATTGTTTTGTCTACTTTTGCGAATGTATTTACTTTTAATAAAAATCTGTCATAATTCATCAAGTAGTCTATTTTTTGAATTACTAGTAAGAGGTAGGAGAGATAACATTGTACGAGTATAGTAATACCCATAGTGACATGATAGAGGAAATAAAGGTTAAAAGAGAGCAAATGATCGAGAGTGCCAATGCACTTGGTTTTACTAGTGAAGAAACAATTAGATGCAGTCAGGAACTAGATGAGTTAATTAATGAATATCACCGGATGATGGGACAAACTCCCAAAAGAAATGAAGAAATAAAATTTGCCTTTAAACAAATGATCATGGTTTGGCCTAAGGTATTAGTATAAAATGATCAATTTCTATCCTGGTAAAAGGATTTTTTATTGCAACTTAAAAAACGTGTTACTGTGAAGGCCTTAAACTAGTTAAAGCAATGCCAAAGGCCTTCTATGTACATGTTTAATCTTATTTAATATTAATCGTAGTACACGCCCCTTGATGCAACCTTCATAATCCTTCGGAATTTGTAACTAAAACAAGATTGAACAATCATTCTACATTATATCATCATAACTGTGATTTTTATCCTTGTTTATATCTCAATATTTCATATAGTTAAATTAATTCAAACTCCACCAAGAATTTGTAAACGAAACCTTGCCTCACTTGTATTTTATTAAACCACCATAAAGAATATGTCCAATCTACCTAAAATATTCCTACATATATTCCTGTCCACATAAATTAAGAGAAAACGATTGTTTTGGGGAATATGCTTCTATGACGATACATATATCGTAAATAAAAGCATTTTTTATAAAGATCGGAAGCAAACGCTTTCAATAGTAAGACAATATAGAGGAGGGAAGTCTTATATGCACATCGTTGTATGTGTCAAGCAAGTACCAGATACAAAGATTATTAAAATCAACCCAAAAACCAACACACTTGACAGAAGAAGTGCTCCAGCAATTTTAAATCCTTATGATGCGCATGCAGTACAGGAAGCGGTAAAGATTAAGCAAAAAGTGGGGGGGACTATTTCAGTATTGTCGATGGGGCCACCTCAGGCAACAGCTGTCATTAAAAAGAGCATCGAAATTGGCGCTGATAGGGGATATTTAATCACTGACCGTGCTTTTGCTGGTGCAGATACTTTAGCGACAAGCTATGCCCTTTCAAAAGCATTAGAAAGAATCAATAAGGAACTTCCTGTGGACATGATTATTTGCGGAAAACATGCTATTGATGGTGATACGGGGCAGGTTGGTCCGGGAATTGCTAGACGGATGGATATCCCCCCTATAACGAACGTCATTGAGACTGTAGAGGTTAATGAAAAAGAAAAAAAAGTTATTATAAAGCGGAAATTAACAAATGGATACGAATTAATCCAATCTGAAATCCCCTGTCTATTAACAGTTGAAAAGGAAATTAATGAAATTGAATATTCGCCAATGCCCAATATGATAAAGGCAGCTAGATATGAGTCGATTATCTGGTCAGTTAACGACTTGGAAAATGTGGATCGCGCCCAGCTTGGACTGAAAGGCTCACCGACTATTGTTGGAAAAATGTTTACACCACCAAGGCCAGAAGGTGGAAAAAAACTTGAAGGCACCTCTGATGAGCAGGTCAAGCAGCTAATGGATATCTTACTGGAGAAAAAAGATCTATTTACAATAAAGTCTTCTAATTAATGAGATCATTCATAGTCACAGGGAGGGATACACATGAATCTTGACGATTTCCGTGGTGTTTGGGTCTTTATTGAACAAAATGAAGGAAAAATTGAAGGAGTATCATTGGAACTACTTGGAGCAGGAAGAAAGCTCGCAGATAAATTAGAAGTTCCCTTAGCAGGATTTTTACTTGGCAATCATATCAAGCAGTTAGCAAATGAAGTGATATATTATGGTGCCGATCTTTGCTATTGTATTGACCATCCAGTATTAAAACAGTATCGCACTGAATCTTATATGAAGGGTGTCATGAAGCTTGCGCAAAAATACAAACCAGAAATCATTCTTTACGGGGCGACACCAAACGGAAAGGATTTAGCCAGTGCTGTAGCAACCGATTTAGTAACAGGACTGACGGCTGATACCACCATGCTAGATGCAGACATCACAAATCGTTTACTAGAAGCGAGCAGGCCTGCATTTGGTGGAAATATTATGGCCACGATTCTCTGTAAAAAGCATCGCCCACAAATGGCAACGGTTCGTCCCAAAGTCATGAAAGCATTAGAGCCCGATTCAAATCGAATGGGTCAAATCATTGAAGAAGAAGTAGAACTACATGAAGATGATATGCGAACAAAAGTGCTTCAAATTGTGAATGACGTAACAAAAAAGACAAATTTAGCCGAGGCACATGTGATTGTTTGCGGTGGAAAAGGAATGGGAGATTATCAAAACTTCCAGCTGATTCATGAATTGGCAGATACGATTGGTGCTAGTGTTGGAGGAACTCGTGATGTGGTAGAGGCAGGCTGGCTTCCGCATGAACAGCAGGTAGGACAAACAGGTGAAACGGTTACTCCAAAAATTTATTTTGCCATCGGTATTTCCGGAGCTATTCAGCATGTGGTCGGTATGAAGAACTCTGAGCTGATTATTGCTATTAATAAAGATCCAAATGCTCCGATTTTTGATGTGGCCACCTACGGAATTGTTGGAGATGCTTTAGAGATTGTGCCTCAATTGATTGAGCATTTTAAAATGCTGAAAGCTGAAAAAGGCGGTGAAATAAGCTATGCCTGAAAAATTTGATGTCATCGTGGTTGGGGCAGGTCCCGCAGGTACCGCTTGTGCCTTTACATGTGCAAAAAATGGGTTGAACGTACTGCTTATTGAAAGAGGAGAATACCCTGGTGCGAAAAACGTAATGGGAGGCGTACTCTATCGTCAGCAAATGGAAGAATTGATTCCGGAATTTTGGAAGGAGGCTCCGCTCGAACGACCGGTTATTGAGCAGCGTTTTTGGATGATGGATAAGGAATCAGTTGTTTCATTCGGCTATAAAGGACTTGAATGGGCAGTTGAGCCCTATAATAACTTTACGGTATTACGGGCACAGTTTGACCAATGGTTTGCATCTAAAGCAGTTGAAGCCGGTGCCCTCTTAATAAACGAAACAGTTGTAACGGAATGTATTGTTGATAACGGTAAGGTTGTCGGTGTTCGTACTGACCGTCCTGATGGGGAAGTATATGCTGATGTAGTGGTCCTTGCTGATGGCGTGAACTCACTGTTGTCCAAACAACTCGGCTTCCATAAGGAATTTCGTCCGGATGAAGTAGCATTAACGGTTATGGAAGTTATTAATCTACCAAAAGACAAGATTAATGACCGTTTTAACTTAGAGGACAACCAGGGCTGTACGATTGAAATTTTTGGTGATTCGACTAAGGGCAATCTTGGGACTGCTTTCCTTTATACAAATAAGGAAAGTCTGAATATCGGGGTAGGTACCACCTTATCTAGTATGATCAAAGCAAAAATGAAGCCATATGAATTGCTGGACTACTTGAAAAATCACCCTATGGTAAAACCGTTCATCAATGGTGGGGAATCGGCTGAGTATCTCGCACATTTGATTCCTGAAGGCGGCTTTCGTTCCGTTCCAAAGGTAGCGGGAAATGGTGTTGTGGTAATTGGGGATGCGGCCCAGCTTGTTAACGCCATCCATCGCGAAGGTTCGAACATGGCAATGCATTCGGGATTATTGGCTGCTGAATCGATTCTTGAAGCTAAGAACAGAGGAGACTACAGCGAATCCAGTTTAAATATTTACCGCGATAAACTATACGATAGCTTTATTATGAAAGATTTAGAGAAATATAAAGATGCTGCTCATACATTTGAAAAGTATCCGCAATATTTTAATGAATATGTCCCTATGATGAATAAAGCGATGAGCAAATTCTTTACTGTCGATGGAACACCTAAACGTGATAAACAAAAGCAAATCATGAAAAGTATAACAGCGGAAAAAGGCACATTACGGGTCATTCAAGATATGTATCGAGCTTGGAAGGCGGTGAAATAATGTCAACGAAGAATATTGAGGAAAAACAGTATCTATTACGTTTTAAGTGTGATACGAAGTCTCATTTAACCGTGCTTGACCATGATGTATGTATGACGCAGTGTCCTGATAAACTTTGTACAGTATTTTGCCCTGCAGAGGTCTATAAGTGGGAAGGAAAGCGGATGCAGGTTGGCTACGAAGGCTGTCATGAATGCGGCAGCTGCCGGATTGGCTGTCCGTACCAAAATATTAAATGGGAGTATCCAAAAGGCGGACATGGGATTGTATTTCGGTTAGCTTAAATCATGAATTGGCTTCAAAATGGAATGTTCTTTAACTAATCCGTGACCATTTTGTGACCAATGTAAATGAAAAAAAAACTCACGTAAATCAACCGTTTTTAGGAATATTTTTGACAATATGTGACCGCTTTTAATAATGTAGAGATGTATATTCAAAAGTGTTAACTAGCAAGGTGACCATATGTGACCAAAAAAACTTTCTGTTAAGGTTTCCTAGGATAAACCAGTTTAAATAGCTGGTTTATTTTTTTTAGATTTTTTGGACTTACAAAATAGGGAATGAAGTAAAAGTGTAAAAATGACAAAAATACCTCACTAATTCCATTTATTGTTAAATTCATTAAGAAGGATGAAGTCACATAGCTAATCACTTTCATTTATGTTTAGCTGAAAATTTAATGAAATATTGCTTTTATTAGGTACTAGGTTAGAAAGTTTTTCAGTGCTTACATTGTATACTATTAACAATGGCTTGGTATATTTAAAGGAAGTCTAGTTGTTGACTGGGTCTTTTGCTATAGTAGAAAGTAGCTAAGTCTCATTAAATATACACATTGATATAGATACATGGAGGAAAGAATATGGAGAAATTAACATTACAACAACTTGAATCCCATTTGTGGGAATCCGCGAACATATTACGTGGAAGTATTGATTCATCTGATTATAAGAACTACATATTTGGCTTACTATTTTTGAAGCGCCTCAATGACGTATTTGTGGAAACAGCAACACGTATTGAAGAGGAAGAAAATGATGATTATGGTTGGTATGACCGTGACGAGCATCAGTTCTTCGTTCCAGAAGGTGCAAGATGGGAAGATATTCGTTCTAAAACACAAGACATTGGCGATGCCATTAATAAGGCTTTTGAAAAGTTAGAAGAAGAAAACGCATCATTACAAGGGGTACTAGCAACAATCGATTTTAACGATAAAGAGAAGCTGCCTGATAACCTTTTACTACAATTGATGCAGCACTTTTCTAAAATCGAATTAAGCAATGAGAGTCTATCTGAGCCTGATATGCTTGGTCGAGCATATGAGTATCTGATTAAACAATTTGCAGATGATGCTGGGAAAAAGGGGGGAGAATTCTATACACCAAGTAAGGTAGTAGAACTCATTGTGAAGCTAATTAAACCAGAAGAAGGAATGCGTGTATGTGACCCTACTGTTGGTTCTGGCGGAATGCTGATTCAGTCAGTGGACTATATCAAGGAACAAGGTGGAAATCCTCGCAATCTTGTGTTACATGGGCAAGAAAGAAATCTTAATACTTGGGCAATTTGTAAGATGAACCTTCTATTACATGGATTAAGCGACCATCGTATTGAAAAAGGAGATACAATTCGTGAGCCTAAGTTATTAGAGGAAGGCGAACTAATCCTTTATGACCGTGTAATTGCTAACCCTCCATTCAGTTTGAAGAACTGGGGACGTGAAGAGGCAGAAAGTGATGAATACGGTCGTTTCCGTTTTGGATTACCACCAAAGACAGCAGGGGATTATGGATTTATACAACACATGATTGCAACGTTAAACCACGAGGGTAAAGCTGGAGTTGTCATGCCTCATGGTGTTCTATTCCGTGGTGCAGCCGAAGGGACAATTCGTAAAGGTCTAATTGAGGAAGACGTAATCGAAGCGGTTATCGGCTTACCTTCAAATTTGTTTTATGGTACAGGAATACCTGCATGTATCTTAGTCATTAATCGAAACAAGTCAGAAGAACGTAAAAACAAAATTCTCTTCCTAGATGGCGCACAAAATTATCAAGAAGGAAAGAATCAAAATACATTACGTGACCAAGACATCGAGAAGATAGTAGCAGCATACGAAAAGTTTGAACAAGTAGAGAAGTATTGTCGTCCTGTATGTATCGAAGAAATTCGTGAAAATGATTACAACTTAAACATTGCTCGTTATATCGACACAACAGAAGAGGAAGAACAAATTGATGTAGCTGCAGCAATAGCTGAACTTCGTAAGTTGGAGAAAGAGCGTGAGGAAATTGAGTCGGTAATGTATGGGTATTTAAAGGAGTTGGGATATGGTGAGTAAACAGGATTGGAATCATGTTTCGATTGGTGACATTGCCGAAATAAATAAAAGTTCATTAAGGAACAACACTCCTAAGGATTTTGAATTTGACTATATAGATATTGCTTCAATTACAAGAACAGGAGTTATCGAGAATACAAAGAAATTGACTTTTGGTGATGCGCCAAGTCGAGCAAGGAGAGTTGTGCGTGAGGGAGATACAATTATTTCAACGGTAAGACCATATTTAAAAGCATTTGCTTTTATCGAAGAAGACTATGACCAGCAAGTGTGTTCTACTGGTTTTGCTGTATTAACTCCTAAAGAAGCAACCGTAGACTCAAGGTATCTATATCAAACAATTTTGAGTGATAACTTTGTCGAGTATACCAAGTCTAAGATGACGGGGTCAAATTACCCTGCAATAAATGCGAGCGATGTTAAAGAGTACATAGTTTACTTGCCTCCATTGCAGGTGCAAAAAAAAATTTCAGCAATCCTTTTCTCTGTCGATGAAGCTATCGAAAAAACAGAAGCTATCATTGCACAAACAAAAGAAGTAAAAAAAGGACTAATGCAGCAACTTCTTACAAAAGGAATTGGACATACGAAGTTTAAGAGAACGGAAATTGGCGAGATTCCTGAGGAGTGGAATGTCGTAGCCTTGGGAGAAATAGCGGAGTTTATTAACGGTAGAGGATTCAAGCCGCATGAGTGGTCGACGAGCGGTTTTCCTATAATTAGAATACAAAATCTAAATGGTGGTCAGGACTTTAATTACTATGAGGGTGAATTTAATCCTAAAATACTAGTTGAACCAGAAACACTTTTATTCGCTTGGTCGGGCAGTAGAGGAACATCCTTTGGTCCACACATTTGGAAAGGTCCAACAGGTGTTTTGAACTATCATACATGGAAAGTAGTAAATCGTGAACATGTTGTAAAGGAATATCTTTATTATGCACTTAGAAAAATTACAACAAAGATAGAGAATGATTCACATGGAGCATCTGCCCTAGTCCATATGCAGAAGAGTGCTATGGAAATCTATAAGATAGCTTTGCCAAGTTTAGCAGAACAAAGAAGAATTGCCGCCGTTTTACTAACTATAGATAGTAAAGCGGAAAATGGGAATGCACAGTTAGAAAAGCTTAAACTTCTAAAAAAGGGTCTTATGCAATCCCTTTTAACTGGTAAAGTTTGTGTAAAAGTCGATGAGGTCGAGGTGACAAAAGTATAACCTCCCATAAGGTGTAGTCAGAAAAGCTTGTGGGAAATATAACCGCTTTTAAGGAGACGCCATTATGAAGAATTATGGGGAAGAACTTGCGTATTGGTATTTACGTTTTAACGGTTTCTTTGTATTAGACAACTTTGTTTACCATAGAACGCCGAATAATCGAGATGGGGATGCTGATTTACTTGCTATACGTTTACCATATGTAAAAGAGGTAATAGGCGGTAGAACGGACGACTGGGATGAGAAGTTGTTTAGTTATTTAGAGGAGTATGAAATAGCAGGGGTACTTTGTGAAGTTAAAACAGGACCTAGGGCAAATCCCTCAAGTGCTTTTAAGGAACGAAAATTGAAGCATGCTCTTAATAGAATAGGATTTTCTAACTTGGAAATCGAAAAAATGTTATCTAAACACGAAAATCGTTGTTTGTTAGAAAGTAACGGTAAGAAATTTTTAAAACTAGTTGTGTCAGAGTACGAAATTGAAAGAACAACAGCTTTCTTAACATTTTCTTTAGAATATGTTGAAGACTTTATTTACAATAGGTTAGAGGCTTATAGGCGTCAAAAGTATAACGCTAGGCACTTTTTTCCATCTTCTTTATTGCAATACATGATGTATAGAAAAGATAAAGAGTTATCGGAGAGATGGCGATGAATAAACAAAGATGGAACGAAAAAGAACTTGTTGAAAATCGCTTGATTACACAGTTACAAAAACTAGGTTATGAACACCTTCATGGTTCTTTTCTTGATACAGAAAGGGAATCAAGAGGTGAGATTGTACTAAAAGAGCGATTAAGCAAAGCTGTTTTACGTATGAATCCTTGGCTTTCGGATACAAATTTAGCTAAAGTCATACGTTCAATTACCCATATAGAATCAACTAGCTTAATGGAAGCGAACCAGAAGTTCCATGAGATGATAGTAAATATGATTTCTGTTCAACAAGACATTGGTAAAGGAAAGAAGAACCAAACAGTAAAACTCATTGATTTCGAGAGACTTGAAAACAATGAGTTTCTTGTGGTAGACCAATTTACCATCAGTTACGCTCAAGGTAATATTCGCCCTGACCTTATCATTTACATAAATGGATTGCCGCTTGTTATTGTTGAATGCAAAAGTCCGATGCTGCCTCCAGATGAACAAGTAGGTGAGGGAGTGCGGCAACTTAACCGTTATCAAAATACACATGAACAGTTATTCCACTACAATCAGTTCATGATTGCCGCTAGTAATGACCGAGCCAAAGCGGGAACGATTGGTGCAAAAGCACAGCATTATGGCGAGTGGAAAGACCCATATCCAAGGACTGTAGCAGAACTTGGAGTTTCTCCAACACCACAGGATATTTTGACAGCTGGAATGCTAACAAAGGAGAACCTACTAGACCTAATTCGTAACTTCATTGTCTATGAGCCAGTAGAAGGTCGTACCATAAAAAAACTTGCTCGCTATCAACAGTTCCGTGCTGTAAACAAAGCAATCGACCGTATTCTCCATGCAGAGGACAAAACTCAACGTGGTGGTGTTGTATGGCATACACAAGGAAGCGGAAAATCCCTTACAATGGTATATCTTGCGGTAAAGTTGCGACGTATCCAAGAGTTGAAAAATCCAACTATTATTGTTGTCACGGATAGAAAAGACTTAGATGACCAAATCTCTAACACGTTTCGGCGATGTGGTTTCCCTAATCCTCAACAAGCAGAATCAGTTACTCAATTGAGAAAGTTGCTTCAGCAAGGTACAGGTTCTACTATCATGACCTTGGTTCAAAAATTCCAAGAGGATGCGGAGACGAAGGAATTCAAGAATCTATCTACTGCTGAGAACCTCTTTGTAATGATTGATGAGTCTCACCGTTCCCAATATGGGGGACTGGCGACCACCATGAAAAGTGCCATGCCAAACGCTTGCTATTTAGCTTTTACTGGTACACCAATAGATAAGGAAGATAAGAGTACCAAGCGTGCATTTGGACCATACATCGACAAATATACTATTGAACAAGCTGTAGAGGATGGGGCAACTGTACCTATTTTCTATGAAGCGAGAATGGTTGACCTTCATGTACAGGGAGATTCGTTAGACGAACTTTTTGAAAGACAGTTCCGTGATTATAAAGAGGAAGACCGTGAACGGATTAAAAAGAAGTTTGTAACGGAAGAAGCAATTATCTCTTCTCGAAAGAGGGTTAAACGTATCGTGTTGGACATGATTGAACATTATGAAACTCACATTCAGCCTAACGGCTTTAAAGCGCAGGTTGTAGCGATAAGTCGGGAAGCGGCAGTAATATACAAAGAGATGTTGGATGAACTTAGCAACTATGAATCCAAGGTTATTATGTCAGCAGGACATAATGACAAGGAACATCTTCAAAAGCATCACATTTCAAAAGATGAAGAAAAAGAAATCATTGCTAGATTTAAGAAGCCAATGTCAGAAGACTCACTTTGTTTCATTATTGTATGTGACAAACTTCTAACAGGGTTTGATGCTCCAATAGAACAGGTAATGTATTTAGATAAACCTATTAAAGAACATAATCTTCTCCAAGCTATTGCTCGTACCAATCGTACGTATGATAAAAAGACATATGGTTTAATTGTCGATTACTACGGGGTTTCGAGATTCCTAGAGCAAGCGCTTCATATCTTTAATGAAGAAGATGTTCAAGGGGCATTACAAAATATTGATACTGAAATACCCAGACTTCAATCTCGTCACCGCTCTGCTATGCGCTTTTTTGATTACATCAATTTAGATAACCTAGAAGCATGCTTACAAGTACTTGAACCCGAGGATGTACGGAATGAGTTCGATACAGCTTTTAAACGGTTCTCACAAAGTATGGATATGGTCATGCCAAGTCCAAAAGCACATGATTTTGTAGGAGATTTAAGATTTTTAGGAAAGATTAGGCAAGCAGCTAAGTCTCGCTATCGTATTATTGATGGGATGGATATCAGTGATTGTGGTGAAAAAGTAAAGCAGCTAATAGAGGAGCATCTTGCCGCAGTTGGTATTGATGTGGTGCATGAACCAATTGATATTCTTTCTAATCGATTCGAAAGACAATTAGAGGAAACGAAGACACCAGAAGGCAAAGCAGCTGAAATGGAACATGCTATCCGTCATGAGATTCGAGTCAAGATAGAAGAGAATCCAGTTTACTATTCATCATTAAAGGAGCGTCTGGAAGAACTACTTCAGAGACGAAAAGACCGTCAGATAGATATCGATGAATTATTAAAAGAATATCATAATCTGGTTAAGGACATGCAAAATGCAGCGCAAAAGGGTGAAGAACAAGGCTTTTCTCGTGAGCAGTTTCCGTTTTATCAGATGTTAGAAAAAGAAATACCTCTATATGATGATATAGAGGACTTAAAAGCATTAACACATCTCATCACGGACACTATACAGCAGGAAGTAGTTGTGGAATGGACAAATAAAGAAGATGTAAAACGTGAGATGCGTAAGAAGATTAAAAAGCAGCTTCGAGTAAGTCCTTGTCCAAAAGAAAAGCTGGAAAGCGTAACACTAAAATTGGTAGACCTAGCTGCAATACATTACAAGAAGTAAAGAAAAAGCCATCTTACCCGAGATGGCATTTCTTTTTATTCCAATGTTAAAGTAGGTCCGTTTATACGTAACCATTCCTTACGTTGTTCATAATCGGGCAGTATAGAGCGTACAAAGTTCCAGTAAGCATCGCTGTGATTCATATACTTTAAGTGTGCTAATTCATGCACAAGTACATAGTCTACAATGGGCATCGGTGACATAATAATTCGCCAGTTTAAATATATATTGCCCTCGGATGTACAAGTCCCCCAACGCATTCTCTGCTCCTTCAATTGCACATCAGTAGGTTTAACACCCATCTTAGCACAATACAGCTTTAATCGTGATTGTATCTTTATATTACCATGTTCAAGATACCAAATCTTGAGCAAACCCGTCAATTGCTCCTTCTTCTCTATGTCATCCATTCCATTTGGAATACTTGCGATGAACCTTCCTCTTTCAAAGGATAGCTTTGCATTCTGTAGTCCTTGTTCCTTGTGTACCTTTAAACGATAATTTCGTCCTAAATATGTAAACTTTTCACCGCTGACAAACTCTTTTGGCAAGGGTGGTTCAGTTATCTCATTTACCTCCTTTAGTTTATGGAGGATAGTAGGTGCTTTCTTATGTACAATACCCTCAATTTGCTTGGTAGTAACACCTTTAGGGGCGATGAGCCGAATGCCTTCCATCCATTCAACAATAATAGATACGTCTTTTTTATCGTCGGCATATTCGATGTCATACTCAATAGCTGTAGTTCCATATTGAAAAGTCGGCATGCTATAACTCCTTCCCTTATATATAATCATTTTACGGAAGGAAGTATACTATGGCAAATATATTTGGAGTTCTCGCTTAGGTACTATGAATACATCATTGCATTTGAGGGTGTTAAGCAGGCGTAGAGGGCGGACCTTTATTCACACATCTTGAAGTAGAAAATCCCAATACGAGAAGGGTTTTGGTTGCCAAATAACAAATAAAAATAAATTATCATTGAGTATTTCTAAATGAATTTTCAATAAGTGTTTACATCATTGATAGAACAAGGTCAATCAAAAATGAGCCATTTAATATCTGAAAACATTAGGAATAAATTAAATGGTATTTAACTGAAAAAATCAAAAAGTTTAGTACATACTATTGATATATAAGGGTTTGTAGGGGATTACTGAGTGATTGGTACACTAGAGTTTGATTATGCTAAGGTAAAACTAGTATGAAATTACCCCATTAAAAAAGCATTATAGAATTAAATTCAAAATGAAGGTGATTGTGATGAACCTTTTATTTAAAATACATTTGTTGCTTGTTGCAGGTACTTTTGGATGTACTATTTCGGCAATAATTTCAATTTTTATTGGCGTCAAACCTACACCAATCACCTACATTTTTCTCCCACTTTGTTGGGTTTTAATGATTAAAACAAATCTTGCTTGGAAAATGCTCTGGGAAAAGTGGAAGAAAAAATAGTGAAAGAAGAATCATATACCATTTGCCTCCTTATCATAAGGAATAATTGAAACTGAATTAGAGAATAGGGTTGGCTTGGCTGAGGATGTAGGGGATATTAGAATTTACGAGATTCACAATAGAGAATATATTTATTAAGAAACACTATAAAAAAGATTAGCAAACTGAATTATGTCCGAATCAGTAATCATTGGAAAGTGTTTAGAAGAAGGAAGAAGTTAGAAAAAATGCTGAATGGTGAAGGATTTGAATAACACTATTTCCAAGTGTAACCTCATGATAATCAAGTGGTAAATAAATGTATTTATATTAATCTATTGCATAGCTTGATTGATAGTGTTAAAATGTTTTTATTTGAAATCTAAAATCGAATAAAGTATCAAAAAATATACTAGTTTGGAGAGTGAATCAAATGCGACAGCCTCATTTGGAGGCACACTAATTCTGTATTCCTATGACGTACTCAATGGGGATAGGCATAATTTTATGCCTATATTGGACAGGGTTAAGTGTGCTTCTGACGAGGTGGGTTGTATTGATTCACTCTTTTTTTGCGTTGTCTAGGAGGAACATGAAACATTTATCCTAAGGTTATAGCGTTACATAAGATTATTTAAACCTAAATTCAAAAAAATAACACCTAAAATGCAAGAAATGAAAGAAAAAGTTTATCGAATCCAAGATGTAAAAACTGTGCAAGATTTGTCCCTAATTACTATATAAAAATAAACTTATATAGAGATAAATCCTGCACAGGAAAGTATGGTTAAAATCAGTAATACAAATAAGGAGAAAGTAGGTGAACAAGGTGTCAAAAAAATGGACACTTGAAAACGCAGTAAAGAAGTTTAAACCAGAAAAGATGGAATCTTTGAAGAGGAATAAAGGTAATTTAAACACACGTGAATTAGAATCTCTTATCAAAGAAATTGTATGTTTTTATGAAGAGGTTTGGTATGAAGGCACTGGTAAGAAACGAATCATTTACACAGATAAGAAGCGAAAAGAAAAAGTTCCGAAAGAAGACAAGCGGCATTTCAATAAAGGAGTAGCACCAGCCCATTCAAAGCACTTAGCTCTTATGGTTATGAACAAGATGAATGATATTGACAACAAGGCAAGAACTCGAAATGGATGGGCAACCTATTTTGGTATTATATCTCCTGCTGAGCAAGATATCATGAAGGGCATATACAGTGAAGAAGCACTTAAGCCATACAAAGAATATATGATTGGATTAGGATTTATTGAGGGTGGAGAAGAGGAGATTTTTCAAGACCTAGCCAACACATTAAAAAATGTTGTTAGGGTTCATTTTAAAACTATACTTGACCAAGCAGAAGAGTTGAATCTGATTAGGATAATTTCTGCATGGAAAGGTAAAGTCAAAAATTCAAAAGAGCCAATTGATATAGACAATGATATTGCAAAAGTAATCAATAGTACTGAAGTAGAGTTACTCAAAAAGCATGGAATTAATAAATGGGAAGCTCTTAACTTTAAGAAATCCCCAAAGACCAAAGAGTTTAAAGCTGAGTGGCTTGAATATATCGAGAATGTTGAAGATGAAGAAGGTAATGCAATGCAATTGCAGTACATTTACGAAGTATTCCAAATTATGGTGATGAAAAATTATGCCTTTGACGAATTTATTAAGGCACATTATCCTTCTGAAATTAATTCATTCAATTTGCTTGAGAATGAGGAGGCATACCATGATAATCTGCTTGATTATGTAATAGAAAATGCAACAAAAAAACATGATAATTATTTGATGAAGAAATTGGACAAGAGAATTCAGAATGATGAAGATTTGAAAACGGTCATGATGGATATTGGTTTAATAGAAGAACAGGCTGCTGCATTTGTTAAAGAAACGGAGGTAGCAGAAGTAAATTTATACGAAACTGAGCCTTCACCTTACTTGGATTTACTAGCAAGCAAAAAATATATTGATTGTGTTAAAAACATTCATATCCGATTGCACAGCATGAACGAAATTGAAATTGAGGAAATCAGAGCAATGCAACAAATGAAGGAAAAACAAATTGAGAAGGAATTGGAACAGATGGGTTTAACAAACCCAGAAAAATCAGATAGTGATAGGAATGTTAAGCATGGAATTAGTATTAATAATAAATTCCATGTGGATATTGAATACCATGAAGAACTGACCGAAAAAGAACAGATAGAACAACACCAAACTAATCAAGTGGCTAAGAGTGCTGCAACTGAAAACAGTCAGGAAGAAAAAGTCACCATTGTAAGTAAGGTGAACCCAGTGGAACATTTTGAATCTATTCGAATGGGGGATTTTTCAGCGTTCAGTGATAATAGTAAAAAAGTTAAGAAGATGCTTAAGAAGCAAGAGTTGATGACTAAAATTGAACAGGAGCAAATTAGACAAGAATCAGAAAAACAGCGAAGATTCGAGGTTGAAAAATTAAAAGCTGAATGGAACAAACGTCAAGCTGAAACAGAAGCATTTAGAAAGAAACAGGAAGCTGAAACAGCAGTGGAAGCCGAAAGGATAATTGCTATTATCAACGGAAATTAACATGGACACCCTACTAAAGGGTGTCCTTTTTGCATTGTAGCGGATAATTGAACATGAGTCGGTATCAAAGACATCGTTTCACAACTATTAATAAAACTCGTCTTTTATATGGTTTGCACATGGGTTGCAACCCTTTTTTGTATCTGTATGATATTTCATTAAGTTCAATAAATAGACAAAAGAGTCTTAGTTCTTTTGTTGTTGATATTTGTCATTTTATGGTTGGATATGGGATAATATACAAGGTGTAGGAGATAGTTTCAAGTGATAAGGATATGTAATTGATATTGAACAATACACACAATTTTTGCAATGATTGCTGAAAATGTTAAACTGAATCGTATTGTATTAAGGAAAGTGTGAATAGTATGAATTACATGTACTTGAATAGATTTTTTAGCAAAAAATATTTAATGGATGCTTTGTTTACTAATGCATTCAATGCAGAAGTCTTTATTGAAGAAATCAAAAAAAATTATAATATTTTGACCAAAGATTATAGGAATGAGTTTTTCTTTAAAAATACTCTATTCAATAAGTTGGTATTAGGAAAGTACAGTTTAACAACTACTGCCGCTTTTAGTGAGATGACAGTTGGAAAATCAAAAGCTGATTTTGTTTTAATAAATCACAATAAAGGTATGGTTTATGAGATTAAAACCGACTTAGATAACCTTGATAGATTAGTGTATCAATTGGATGATTACTCAAGTGCCTTTAGTGAAGTGTATGTTGTAACTTCTGAAAAGAATTACTATCCAGTCTACAAAGTTGTAAAAGAATCAAATCAATCAGTAGGTATCATAGTTTTGACAGACAATGTTACTTTAAGCGTTAGGAAAAAAGCTATTGAAAATAATAGTAATTTGAATCATGAGGTTCTATTTAAGCTATTAAGAAAAAATGAATATGAACAAATTCTATTATTAAAATTTGCATGTTTACCGAATGTAAAACCTGTACAATACTTTAAAACATCTCTTCAATGGTTCAAAACCATTAATATCAAGGAAGCGCAGAAGTTGGTATTTTATCAGTTGAGAAAAAGAATTGATATAGAGGGTGATGAGATATTTAAGGGGTTACCAATGCAAATTAGATGGCTGGTTTACACGGGTAACTTTAAGTACAAAGAACTGTGTGCAATATCTGACAAACTGAATTTATACTAGGGGGAGAGGAAATGTATTTTCCGATTATTAGAGGAAGACAATATGATTTACTAGCTCTTAGGGAATTGCAGGTTAGTGGGCTTTTAAGTGAGAGAGTTATTCCAATTATTGAGCCTATTAAATTAAGTTCTACTTTAATGTCTACTGTCAAAGTATTTGAAGAGAACTATCGAAAATTAATAATAGTGTCGAATCCAAGAGTTGGTTCATTTAAGGGTGAACTAGTATTTCCTAGTGTTTATCAACAATTTAAAGAGTTAATGCTTAATGATTCTGTTATTATTGGACATCATTTGAATAGAGATTCAGATAATCAAATAAAGCAATTGCAACAAGAGTTCAATGTAAAACTAGAAGATATTGTAATTATTCATTCTGAGAGAAACCTCGTACCTTTGTATAGAGAAATTTTTAATGCTTCAAAAGCACAACTTAATGTAATTCCATCTGATAATTCTTTTCGTAGGCAATTAAGTGGTCATGAATTAGCAGGATTAAGTGATAAATTTAATAAACTTCCTAGGAACGTAGACTATTTGGAACAAGAGAATGAGTTTTTTTCAGAGGAACATCTTTTTTTCATAGATGAAGGATATATTGGATTTTCAGACTACTCTGTAGTCGGCGAAGAATATAACGAAAGTGGTTTTGCACCGTATGCAGTAGCAATTCATATTGTTTATCCAAATGCTGAAAATGCCTTAGAGATTACTCATTTTGTTTCAGATTCTAATAGTGACACCAGTGACCCTGCGGGTAAATTTTCAGAAGCCTTGGAAAAGTTGATAGAGTGGTATCAACAATTTATGTCAGATGGAAGAATGAATACTTTAGCTATGCAATGCTTTGTACAGCACTACAAAGAAGGAACATACCCTGGTTTACCAACTCTAAAGAAATTATCTATCATGCATCATCTAGAATTAATCGGTAGATTGTTAGACTAGGAGATGAAATAAATGAATTGTTGCATCAAATGTTTCATTTCATCAGAAATAAAAAGTATTATAAAAAGTTTGGGGAACGTTGGTAATTGCAGCTTTTGTGGTAGTAACAATGTTCATGTATATAACCTTCATACCGATAAAGGACTAGATGAATTGTTTAATGATATTTTAAGCATATTTAAGTTAGGTACTGATTTGATTGTTGACGGTTTTTCACAATACAAACTAATTAGTATAAAAGATGAGTTCGAAAAGAAATGGAATATTTTCACTAACTTTGATGGAAGTAAAATTCATTTATTTTTACATTCGCTTCTTGAGCGAAATCACCCAGATAAACTTCATTTTTTGAATAATCAAGTTGGAATAATAGAATGGATGAATGATAGTTATCTTGAAAAGAAGTCAGTATTGAAAGGATATTCTTGGGATGAATTTTTGAAATACATTAAACATGAAAATAGATTTCACTCGAACCATGTAAATTATGAGGTATTAAAAGATTACATAGAAAGACTTACAACTATTGTTGAAGACGATAATTTTTACAGAGCAAGAATTTCAAATAATAAAGAATTAGATAAAGAAGGGATGGGAGCACCTCCTCCATCAATTGCAACAGCTGGAAGAGCGAACTCAGAGGGGATTAGTCATTTGTATTTAGCAAGTGATATAGGAACTGTAATTAGTGAAATTCGTCCTAGCATAAGTGATACTGTTTATGTAGGGAAATTTCCAATTAGACAAGAACTAAAGGTAGTAGATTTTCGATTACTGAAAAACTTAGATGTTTTTAGATTTACTGACCCCACAATGTTTGCAATCAACTTAGATATATTCAATGAAATGGCTAAAGCTATCTCAAAGCCAGTTCGTAGCGGGGATAGTAAATTGGATTATTTACCTACGCAATTTATTGTTGATTACATAAAAAGCCTAAATGAAACTGAATCAGCAGGTTACCATGGTATTGTCTTTGAGAGCACATTGAGTACTAGTGGATATAATTTAATGGTATTTGACCATGAGCTATTAAGTTGTATAAGGGTAGAAAAAAGAATAATCCAAACTTTAAACTATACGTCCGTTCAATGTGTTTAACACCACTCCTTTACACATGAGTGTTCACTAAATTTCCAAACGTCTCTTTGTGAATAATAATATTATTTCTGCTGTATTTACAATTGGGGTACTATCATTCATATACGCATCAAGGCTAGTTACAGAAGATTATGCTCAGGCAGCATTAATATCATCAGGAATTATAAATGGTATAGCAACTATTTTATTGATATTGTTAATTGACCCAAAAGCTTCCGTATTAGCTGATAGAGTAATGAAAAAACAATGCGATTATATTTACTTAAAGAGTTACTCTTTGAGGATGATTAGTTCTAAATTTTGGGGTACAATTGTTGCTCAACTTCTGTTTATCCTTGCTGCATATTATTTAGCTTGGTTTGCTAAGTGGATTTAATCAATACTTCTCAACAAACGGAATGCGTTTCTCAAATAAGCAGGAACGTTTTTTTTGTGTTGTTCCAAGGATTTAACTGCCTCAGACTCTTAACATGCCTTATTCTACCTTCTAGGAACGAAGTGTAATTTTGGCGACACTCTTGTTTTCGATGTTTGTTAATGTGTGGAAAAGCGCAATAACCTCAGCCCCATCCCTATCTGTATATGGAAGATATGTTATAATTTAAGTAAAAGTTATAGGTGATTTTGTGGTTAAAGATGGGAATCAAAATTCGTTACTTCATTCAGACCCAATAAGAAATGTTAGAAGAAAAAACCTTTCAATTGGGATTATGGTATATTTTGATTATCTTTTAAATTTAGTATATGTCGAAAAATATCCTTATACAATAAACCAGTTGTTAAAGTTAAAAAAGAAATTAACTAAGCCTTACCCTTCTCGGGATACTGATAAAATTCAAAATGATTTTAGAAGTTTCTTTTCAGAAGATGATTGCATCAACGGTGATTTGAATACTTATTGGATGAATATAGTTGCAAGTTCTACAACTATTTCTAAAGGGAAATTCAAAGAAATTACTAATAAACAAATTAAACTGATGGAACAATCCTTTTTTGACTACTTTAAACAATATAAGTTTTTAGAATCACATATTAATAATTATCCTATTTTTTATGAAGAATATCTCAATCACGAAAAAGCACGAATGTTAACATTGTATTACTTATTCCTTGAAAAGAGATATTAAACTTATGCGTTCCTGTTATCATAAGGAACGCTTTTTTTGTTGTGGTAAGGGTGTACCACAGACGCTCAGAATGTCTCGTTGTGGCGGTTTGGGAAGTATCTTCTCTTTCCTGTTCCACTTTCCTCTCCCATTAATTGAAGATGTGCTTAGGATTGAATCTGATGGTAATGTATAAGCTTGATGTGTGTTTATATGGAGATGTTCCTTATCTAAACCTATTTTGGAACGAAGTGTCATTTTGGCGACACTCTGTCCACGATGAATGTTTGGTTGGAACAGGGAGTGATAACCTCAGTCCGTGAGTATCAGTTAAAAATATTTATCAAGACACTGTATTTCCTCCAACCTTTTACAAATGATAGTAAATGACATTTAATTTATTGTAAGGAGAGAATAAAGTATGAAAAAATATTTATGTGTTGGATTAATAGTAGGAATGTTAGCATTAGGAAATTCTACTTTTACAGCTAATGCAAAAGGCTCAAAAGGCAAAGAACCCTCAAATAATTTTATGTTAAGCCTGTTAAGTAAAGATATCCAGTTGGCTGTATCTAACTATTATAAAGAAGAGAATGTAAGCGTAGGTAGTCCTGATTCAATATTTATCAAATATGGACACGATGATAACAAGGGTGTAGTTGAGATATTTCAGAGTGAAAAAGGACATGAATTACCTAATTCTTACGTTGTAAAGGTAAATATTACACCACAGAAAAAAGGTATGTTAGGAAGAGATACAATCACTTTTGGTATTGAACCAGAAAACCAACAAGATAAGGGTATTGAAATTAATATGTTGGATTACAAACATATAGCCATTTCTAAAAAATAATTATTAACTTACTCCAATTGGCAGCTTTTGTTTAAAAGGTTTGTGAAAGCATACTCTTTAAACTGGTGCGTTTCTGTAACTAGACAGGAACGCTTTTTTCGTGTTGGTACAAGGATGGCTAGCGGTAGTATAGTAAGTCTATTACAAACAAGTTATGACGGTTTGAAACACTAATGAAGAGAATGGTATTTGTAATTTACAAAGGTCTTGTGATGTTTTTAAAGATATCAAACTTATTTTTCCCAAAAGTTAATAGAGATAAAAAAAGGATAGTAAATTGACCTCCAAATCAAGAAGGTTTTCTTCTTTTGGTGCAGAATAGTACTATTGTACTGATAAAGAAGAAGGAGGTATTACTATGGAAGATTTATTTAATGAGATTGAAAGAGGATTAGATGCACGAGTATATCATTTGTCTTTAGGTATAGCACTATGTATACCTGACATTTGTGCCGCTTTACAATCGGATGATGGTAAGACAAGTGGTAAAAAATATAAAGAGTGGTATAACAAGTATGTTGGAGATAAAATTATGATGACTGCAGATGATTGTTATTATTTTAGATGCTCTTTCTTACACCAAGGGAGTACTCAACATGAAAAATCGTCTTATAAAAAAGTAATATTTGTTGAACCAAGTTCAAATGTTTTTCATAACAATGTGATAAATGATGTTCTTAACATTGATGTTAGAATCTTTTGTAAGGACATGATAAAATCGGGGAGAGATTGGCTCAAAGATGTTAAAGATAATAAGAACTTTATAAGAAATCATGAAAGTTCATTTAAGAGATACCCCAACGGTTTAGCACCGTATATAGTAGGAATACCTGTATATGGATGATTTAAGATAATCAATCTTTCGGGAGGAATTAATTTGACTGTAAAAGAATTAATTGAACAGTTATCAAAATTGAAACAAGATAATGAAGTTCTTATCTCCTGTGAAGGTGGTTGTGTTGTAGATAATGAGATAAGTGTGTCACAAAAAGATGGAAAAGTAATACTAGAGATAGAATAGTTATATCCTACAATGTTATTTCATAATGAGAGAAATTAATTATCAAAAGGGGCGGTGCTTTAATTTCAAAGTACTGCTTTTTGTGTTGTACGTACACTCAGAATTGCTCATGATTATGTTAAGGAGTATCTCCTTTTCACATACAATACATTTTATTTTTTGAATTTGAAGGCAATATGCTTCGTTCACCCATAAACTGGATGAGGGGTGATGAATGTGTTTCAACGGAATCAAATGGAAAATACCACTTATCATCAACAATATTTTCGCCCATCTTGCTTGCCAGCATTAAATTTGAGATTTGCTACTTCTGAGTTCTATTCACTCTTTTCTGAAAAAACGCATCATGACCAAATCAAATTACCTTCTGAATTGACTATAACCCCCGAAGAAACTCTTCTTAACTATTTTAGCGTCCTACGTGAAGCTGAAAATCTGGGTGGGAGAAGTTGCGGAACGGTTGGTCAGGCACGTACTCCATTTCCAATTGCTTATAATTTTCTGTCCGAAGAGTACCAAAGAAAACTAACTTATGAAGACTATTTTCATTCGTTTGCTGGTGTAGGGCATACGAGTTTGATAAAGCTTTGTAGAGTGCCAGATAGAAAACATGGTATAAGGTTTTTTTATGAAATCGAAACAATTGAAGGGTCTTTGGACAAAAGAGCAGAGTATTTTGGGTATAATTTCGGATTTATCCAGCTTGTTAATGAAAAAGATGGGTATCGAATTTCTGACTTGAGTAAAATTGAAGAAGACTTTCTATGTGCGCCTTATCATGGATGGAGTCATGATGCTGAATCAGTTGTTGAAGTGAAATACGGAAGTTGGTGCAAGCTGATTCAAAAAAGATACCCGACAGTGAAAAATGGTTATGTAAAAAATATATATTTTCGGGGCAATGATAGAGCGGATTATTGCTTGATTTTCTTCACGTTAACGAATGGAACTGACGTGGAAATTGCTCAATTTCGAAAAGTAGGGGAGGGAAAGTGGAAACTGATAAAAATAAAACCCGAAGAAGAATGCTTAACGGAAAAAAGGCGATGAAAAGCCTGTTAAAAATGGTACACCGATTGACTAAAGCATCAGTGCAAACTAAGTGTGTTTCTGTAATCAGCAGGAACGTTTTTTGTGGTGGGGTAAGGATAAATTAGGGAAAGCATAGATAGTTCATATTCACACGTCTACAGACGCTCAGAATGGCTTGTGGTGGCTCTTAAGAGGTCTATAGTTTAAAGTTTAATAATCCTAATAACTTACTTGTACTCCCTTCAATTGTAAAAAAATGTGGTCTGTTTTCATCGTCAAAAACCATTATAAAAGGAATTTCATGACTAGAAAATATGATTGTTACTTCATCTACAAGGTCATCAAACCATTGATTTTTCACCATAACATTAGGTTCTAAAGGAATTCTTATCATAAAACCATTATTCGGAATAGGATTGTATTTAACATATACGCCTGTTATGCCTTCAAGATATTTCTCTACTTCTTGTTGTAAGTCAGTGTTCATTTGTATATTCTTTATTACCTTACCTTTATTTATATCGAATATTTGTACTTGTTTATTAGTTTGAGCAATACCATTTGTTGAAATTATTAGGAGAATAAAAATAAATACTAATACCTTTTTCATCACTTCAACCACCTCAAAGGTATCATCCCCAAAAATAAAAGGCAGTATTAGAAACTAATTGGTTTAAAAACAATAATCTTTACGAAAACAGCTTCAACCTATGGGGAGTTTAAGTTTGAATCTAATGCCATTTTGAAAGCTAGCTGTAAGTTGATTGGTCAATGTGTTGGTAAGAAGCAAAAAACCACTCTCATCCACACAAGCATTCGGTAAATTTCCGATACGACTCAAATTATTGATGTATTTTAATGTAGTGAGTTGGAAAAACGTGTAGTAAAACGCTGCTGTTGTTCGACAGTGAATTTCGATAATAGTGTGTAACTTGTTAAATGTTATCAAAGGGCAGAAATAGCAGTACTTATTATGTTGTTCTCGATAAGCAAAGGACAATGTTATTTGCAAGGTGAATGTAAACTATTACATAAAAGTTTACATTAAAATCATTAATAATATTGGACTTTTATCAATTCAGGTGATAATTTAGAAATATCATACAAAAGTATACATTCAAATCACTGATAATAAAGGAGTCGTGAAAATGAATAAAAAAGAACACTTAATTGATGTACAACCAATCAGAAGCAAGGCACAGATTGATAAAATGAAATGGGCATTAGATAGACATTGCTCAAAGCGGGATTACATATTATTCCTAATTGGAATAAACACAGGATTACGTGTGAGCGACTTATTGAATCTTAAAACAAAACAGATTCTAAAACTAAAAAATAAGAAGGAAAAGGAATTCCAAATCAAAGAAGGTAAAACTAAGAAAGCTAGAATGGTTAGAATAACATCCATCTTCGAAGAAATATTTAATTATGCTTCAGAACTTGAATCAGAGTGGTTGTTTCCCTCTCGCAAGGGTGACAAGCCTATAAGTAAAATTCAAGCCTATAGACAGCTTCAGAAAGCGGGAGAATGGGCAGAGATTGAATCAATTGGAACACACACAATGCGGAAAACATTTGGATATCATCTCTATAAGCAGACAGGAAATGTCGCAATGCTTCAGGAAATACTGAATCATTCACATCCAAAAATTACACTCACTTATATCGGTATCAACAAAGAAGAGACAGATAATGAACTAGATAACTTTAGTTTATAGGGACTCCCAAGGAGTCTCTTTCTTTATGTTGATTATATGGGGGCGGTATTTTCAACAAATCCCCTAGGTAGGTTTTGAGGAATAAAGGTAGGTAGGTAGAGGTTTACACCACGGTTTTTTACGATTCCATCCATTCGAATATTTCCACTATTTAAATTTTAAATTAATAAGTTAAGTTAATTGAATAATTAGCCAATCTAAATGAATTAGTAATTAACTTGAACACCTTATCGCCTAAGTTGACAGAATGGTTAATATATTGAAAATATTATATTTAAGTTGAAGGTAAAAATAGCTAATATGTGGAATATATTGTTAAGTTAAAAAAGAAGGGGATGGTTTAGAATGCCTTTGTCTGAGGTAAGAAACTCTAAGCGAAAGATAAATAATAACTATTATGGTAAAGATGGATTGTTTAAGCGAATTTATACAAAGGAAGAGGTAAAAGATGATGGAGTTGTAATTCATGCAAGTGTCAATGATGGAGAACTCGTGGTTCACGAATTTTTAGTTGAACAAGTTGGAAACAAAGCAATAAAATTTAAAGAAAAGGGTATTCTAGGAAAACAAATTCCACTTACATCCATAGGATTTGTTAGTCCTCCTAAAATAAAGGGATTAGTAATTTCAATAGAAGGAACAGCTTTATCAAGAGATTTTAATCAACTAGTTAATACAATTTTGGCAGAGTTAAGTGAATTTATCAACGAACAGAAGTCAATACTTTCTAAACAATATAAAGTAGCTGAGAAATCATTTTTACATTGGCAACTTGATTGTGAGGTAAGCGAGGAGCAAAAAAAGGATGAGGAAGTACATGCCTAGTAATTATGCTTTTTATCTCTTGAATAATTTATGTTCTTAACAATAGAAGCAGTTGTTGCTGACAAGCTTTTAAAATAATGCAATAATGCTTAAAAAATTGTATTCCATCCTACTCCCTCATTGGAAGTAGGATTTTTTGTGTAATAATAATAGGGGAATTTCTTCGGAATTGAAAGATTTGGTTATAAACATGCCACTTAATCTTATGTAAGATGTATAATCCAAAGTAAGGAAACCTTTTACAGAAGGAACTAGGAGGTTCTATTGTGAAAGGTAGTATTAAAAAAAATCCACAAACAGGGAAATGGGATATAGTTGTTGATATTGGTAAAGACCCATTCACTGGAAAAAGGAAACAAAAGAAGAAAAGAGGTTTTAATACTAAGCAAGAGGCGGGAAAAGCTTTAACAAAGATTTTAAATGAAATTAATGAAGGAACTTTATTTGAACCAGCAAATATGACAGTAAATCAATTTATGGACATTTGGTTTAATGAGAGAAGGTTATCTGTAGAAAGAACAACATATCAGAATAATAAAGCTTTCTTTAAAATTTATATTTCTCCACAAATTGGGTCATTAAAGATGTTTAAGGTTACACCACTTATCCTTCAGCAATTCGTTAATGAACTCGTCGAAAAAACGAATCTTGCTTCAAGTACAATACACAAAATTTTTGATGTATTAAAAGTATCCTTTTCCAGAGCGGTTAAACTTAAGATTATTAAGGAAAACCCTGTTGTTTTAGTGGATTTACCGAAAGTAAAAAAAGCTGAAATGAAAGTATGGGATATTAACCAAGTAAATTTCTTTTTAGAAAATGTTGTTAATGTCAAACGACCTAGCAAATATATTACAGCATACTTATTGGCAATCTTGACAGGTATGCGGCAGGGTGAAATATTGGGATTAAGGTGGAAAGATATTGATTTTCAAACTAAACAGATATTTGTAACACAGACATTATCACATGATGGCAAGGAACTAAGAAACTGGACCAAAACTAAAGCAGGTAAGCGAGCCATTCATATTCCAGATGTTCTCAATAATCACTTAACAGTTGAACGAAAAAGATTTCTTGAGAACAAGTTAATGTATGGGAATGAGTTTGAAGATAATGACCTAGTCATTTGCACTAAAATGGGGAAACCAGTACAGTCAACAAACCTTTTAAGAGCATTTAAGAATGATGTCAAAAAGGTTGGCTTACCGATTATCCGTTTTCATGATTTACGTCATACCCATGCCACAATGTTGATTCAACAAAACATCAATCCAAAGGTTATACAAGAACGGCTTGGACATTCAAGAATTGGTATTACTCTTGATATTTATAGTCATGTACTTCCAAGTATGCAGCAAGAGGTTGCGATGAAATTAGACGAAATGTTAGGGACTAACACAATCTTGTGACCATAGATGTGACCAAAATGTTCATGTAATGCAATAATCCTGTTAACATAAGGGAGTATTTCACTTTTATGCCCTCGAGCTTGGAAGGCGGTGAAATAATGTCAACGAAGAATATTGAGGAAAAACAGTATCTATTACGTTTTAAGTGTGATACGAAGTCTCATTTAACCGTGCTTGACCATGATGTATGTATGACGCAGTGTCCTGATAAACTTTGTACAGTATTTTGCCCTGCAGAGGTCTATAAGTGGGAAGGAAAGCGGATGCAGGTTGGCTACGAAGGCTGTCATGAATGCGGCAGCTGCCGGATTGGCTGTCCGTACCAAAATATTAAATGGGAGTATCCAAAAGGCGGACATGGGATTGTATTTCGGTTAGCATAAATATGATTAAAGGTATGGTTTGCTCAAGGCAGCCATACCTTTTTATAACAACAGCCATGTAACCTTCTTCACCGAATAAAAAATGTAACATAAGATGGATTACAAAATGGAAAGAAAACGAAGGAGAGGAGTAAGAGGTGCCTTCTGTAATCAATTTAGGAGTTCTGAATATAAACTCCCCACAACCAAGCTCTGCCATTTTTGTTGGGGAAGCTGTTGTTACTGGGATGGATGCTAACAGGAAATATAATCTTGGCTTTGGCGGTATCTATGGCTGTTTGAATGCTGTCACAGGAAATATTACCAATAATGCAGATAGCTTTGAATTCATGGATGGACTTATCTTCGACCAGGATTTTAAACCGAGTATTGGAGGAAATGCTTAACAAACAACAAACCCTTTATTTATGCGAGGGTTTGTTGTTTGTTTTTCAGATCTATATTATGTTGTTTATCTGCTTTCTGACTGATTGATTCTTGTTCATAATCTGACAGAGAAGCGCTAGTATGGGCGAAGTTGTTTCGATCACCGTGAATATTCCCTAATCCCTGGTTGTGTTTTTTTGTATTTTTAAAGTCTTCGATAAAATTGTTCCCGATACTAAAACAAGAAGCACCTTCTATACTTCCAATTTTAATCGTACCGATATGGAAGACGGGAGATAAGATTGGAGAAGCCATAAATTATTGTACTCCCCCTTTTTCCTTGCTAAGCATCCACTGGTTATAACTTATCCTATTTTCATTACCAAGCAGAGTGCCGACAGTCTCATGAGTGATTTTATCGAATTGAAAGTTCTTAAGTTTATTTTGATGGGCAATGAAAATACCAGATGATTTTCCCAGACTGTCAACTGAAATATTTCCAAATGAAATGTCAATCATTTTACCCTTTCTCCTTTCCCTTCATTACAGCCTATTCAATTATTGGGCGATTGACACAATTGATGTATTTTTAATAGGCATACATCACAATCCTTAATGTTGAGACATAGGGTACAATATCAAGAAATAAGTCCTTAAGAAAGCGATGAAGATAATAACTAAAGTGTGGTGAGCAAAGTATGTTAAAATCCTCCCAATTTCATTTTGCAGGGAATATTAATGTCCAAACCATGCAAAGGCAATCAGGCATCTTTATTGGGGAAAAGAATCATGCGATTGGCTGGAGTGCACATGGGAAAGAAAATAGTGTCATCGGTAAAATTAGTGGTCAATCTAATTTTCTTTTTCATAACATCTCGATATTAAATGATCCTGATTTTATTGATACTCCAATCGATGACCGTGATATAAATATATCGTTTGAGACACCTGATAATGGGAATACTTCGAGCCTCGACCTTGAAAGCATTAATGTTAATGCTATGTTCCAAAATAGTGCTGTATTTGTTGGAAAAGGTCATGTGACGGGGATGGATGGAAATGAAAAAATTAATTATGCGCAAGGCAGTTTGTTTGGAAATCAAAATCAATTTGTTCATAACGTAAATACCACAAATGATCAGGATGTTTTTGATGCCATTATTGAAGATCAGGATATTAAAATTGCGGATATCAAAGGTGAGTAAAATGTCTAGCTCACGACACTATTTGAAATTATTTTTTAAACAGAAACCCTTTGCCGTTTTTGAAATATTCGGTTGGAGATTCGATGCTTCTGATCGTGAATCCATTTTTACTTTTTCTTTATCCATTTTAAAGATATGAGAGTCGGATAGATCTCCGTTACTCCCAATATTATTTCCAATTATTAATTTCCCGCTTAATTCATCAATTTCCAAATTGTCTAATTTAAACACAATGTTTTCCAAATGATCAATTTGGACATGATCAATATGAATCTTCTTTTCATTGTTTTCCTTTTGGTTTTGCTCCAGTAACTCGATAATACGATCTAATTTAGTAAGAATTTGGGAGTCTGTTTTCATTTCTTTTTCAAACAACCTTTTTTTAGTAGAAAAAAATTTAAACATAAACTCCCCCCTGTTACTAAAATTTATGCGGGGAAAATACTTCATAGGCATTATTTAATAAAATTCTAGATTTGAACTTAAAAATTGCATGATTCCTATATGTACGTTTTTTCACATGAGAAGTTAAAAAGAAGGTGAAGCTGAAGGGGAATGTTTTCAGGACTAGCTAATTCTTTCTAGCTTTGTAGTGGAGGCTAAATGATCAAGTTTACTAAGATCGTAAAGGGTAGATGCAAGTGAGATGGCATCGTCCATTTTTTCCATATTTGCTGAACAGAAGTAAGGTTTTTTCCAATCAAAATCTCCTTCTTTGTCAGCAGGATATATACTCACTTTCCAGTGATAATAAATCATTGCTTGCGGAAGCTGGACACCTTCAACAGCAATCAGCCAATGTGAGGCGGCTAAACTTGGTGAATAGTCATCCGCTTTTTTTAATGAACATAAATCATTTACTCCAATTGGGACTAATTCCTTTGGATAAAAATCATGGTGATTCGGTGTTTTCAATAAATATTCCCTCCCTTGTTATAGTCTTGATTTTATTATATTAAACTTTACAACCTTTTTTGAATATAAATGTTAAAATTTTTTGAAAAATGGAAGATTTTTATAAAATTGTTATGATCCGGTCAAACTAAATAAATATTTCACTTGAATGTGACTTTCCTCACTACATTGGCTGATAGCAGATTTTATACTTAGAGGCAACAAATCGATCAAGAGGTGAAAAAAATGAGCGGATGTATGAGTGCCTTCAGCGGCGGCCCGGATATTGAATTAAGCAAAGGCCTGAAACAATTGAAAGAGGAGCATCCTCCTTTATTAGCTCAATTGGAAGAATTGTTTCAATTGACTCAAAGGATTGAGCAGGAACAGGATATTGATCCTAATTTTGAATTATTGATTGCGAAGGTACAGCAATTTAAGGCGGATTTGGACCCACATTCAGAACGGGAAGAAGGCGTGCTATTCCCAATGTTAGGTGTTTATATTGGAACCACTTCCGGTCCTATTGCGGTAATGGAGTATGAACATGATCAAGCAAAAGCGAATATCAAGGCGTTTTTAGAAGGAGCAACTAATGGCGAGACCTCTGAAGAAAAAAAGGAGCTTGGTCAATTAGTTCAAAATGCATATTTTATCTTAACTGAGCACTTTGCCAAAGAAGAAAATGTTCTGTTCCCAATGGCGCAAAGAATGTTGACCGATGAGGAAAAAGAAGAATTATATCAAAAAATCCAAGAAATAAAATAAAGGATGGGCACACCCATCCTTTTTTCATGCCTTTTTATTCCATTCCCACACTTTCTGATCTGATGGCAGCAGAAACGAGATTAATCCCAATAATGGAAGAACCCCCAGCCATTTGATCATGGATTGTAAGCTGATTAAGTCGGCGATATACCCTAGTCCAACCGAACCAATAGCCCCCATACCAAATGCAAGACCTACCGTTAATCCAGACATCAACCCAATTTTTCCGGGGACTAATTCCTGTGCATACACAACCGTTACCGAAAAGCTGGTCATTAATATAAAGCCAGATATTATTAAGAATGCAAATGCCAGCATTTGGGGCATATGCGGGATTAGAATGGAAAAGGGAACTGTAGACAGCATGGAAAATGAAATAATCTTTTTCTTTCCAAACCGGTCTGCAAGGGGACCGCCAAAAAAGGTCCCAAATGCCCCAGCAACTAAAAAAGCGAATAAGAATAGCTGTGATTCTTTAATTGTCAAGGCATACGCCTTCATTCCATAAAAGGCGTAGAAATTTGTCATTCCCGATATGTACCAGGATCTTGCAAAAATCAACAATAAAATAAACCCGAGGGCACGGATAATCTCTTTTGATAATCCAGGTTGATCTTGAAAGGTGGAAGCTTTTTTCTTTCTAAGATTAGGTGTTGATAATAGTCTCTGATTATACCATTTAGCAATATAGATTAATAATATAACGGCAAGAGCAGCAACAATAGAGAACCAGGAAGCTCCTAATTGCCCTAATGGGACTAAAATTAAGGCGGTTATCAGTGGAGCCAATGCCTGGCCTGTGTTGCCTCCTACTTGGTAAATGGATTGAGCAAGACCTCTGCGATTTCCTGCAGCCATGTAGGCAACCCTAGAGCCTTCCGGATGAAATACAGCAGAACCTAGTCCAATGAAAATAACGGATAAGACGATGAAACTAAAATTAGAAGCGAAACCTAATCCAAGCACACCCACCAAGGTAAAAGTTAGCCCAATGGGTAAGGCAAAAGGCATTGGTTTTTTATCTGTGAAGATCCCAACAATAGGCTGCATAACGGACGAAACCATATTAAGAGCAAAGGCAATAATGCCCAACTGCGTAAATGATAAACCCATGGTCTTTTCCAAAATTGGAAACATCGCAGGTACTACTGCCTGAATGGCATCATTCAATAAATGGCATAGACCAATAATCATCAGAATTTTGTATATAGTTCCTTCTGTTTGTCTTGGAGTGGATGTAGGTAAGGCTGCTTGCTGATTACTCATGGTACCCCCCTTTTTACAATTTGATATTCTTATCTTACTACCTCAAATCCAATTTGAGAAACAAATTGTTTCTATTTTCGAAATATATGAAAAAAGAGACCGTTTCGGCCTCAATGGTTTAATTTTAATGGCAATATAATAGTAACGGTTGTACCAACAAACTCAGTACTCTTTACTTCAATCGTACCACCAAAAGAGTCAACAATACGTTTACAAATAACTAGGCCAAGGCCAGTTCCAGTCTCTTTTAAAGTAAAGAAAGGCTGAAAGATCTTATCTAAATTTTCTTTTGAAATTCCTTTTCCGTTATCGGTAATTTCCAATATACAACATTTTCCCTTCGACTCAAGGTTGATCTGTAACATCCCTGTCTCTTCGATGGATTCAATTGCATTTTTCGTTAAGTTGAGTATTACTTGCTTTAACTGATCCTTTATACACTCAACCATAATGGAATTTTGTGAAATGGTCCAGACACATTCAATATTCCGTGAATTTGCCTCTGAAATGATAATGGGTTTTAACTCATTCAGTGTTGCGGTTATGTTAACATCTTCTCTTAATTGTGCTGTGGGTTTACCTAAGATCAAAAATTCACTTACAATTTCATTTATACGATTTAACTCGGAATTAATCACTTCGAAATAGTAGCTGTCCTGTTTATCTGTATATTTTTCACTTAAGAGCTGTATCAGGCCTTTTACACCGGTTAATGGGTTACGAATTTCATGGGCCGTGCTGGCAGCTAGTGTTCCTACCAATTCGAGCTTTTGAAGTTCATTCTGTTTTCGTTCTTTTAAAGTTTGAATTTTTAATAGAATATATTGAATACACAGGTAAAGCAAATGGGCAACAATGAATATCATAATAAATAATTGAAGAAACTTGGCTGACACTTTTCTAGGGCTAATATCAGCAATTTTTACTTTTATGCACCAGGGGAGATGATCCATAGGCTGAGTAACCCAGTTTTCGGTCTGGTTTGTTTCAATATTATTAGTATTCAATTGAATAATAGGTGTACTTTCATCGTTTATAACCATTAATTTTGTATCTGGAGTCAGTACTCTCATTAAATTTTTCATATAATCCATACGTAAGTCAGCTACAATTATAGCTTGTAACTGGTGGTTTTCATCAAGCACGGGAGTAGCCAACCCTATTATTCTCTGGTTGTTTTGAAGAATCTCGACTTGGTTGGAAATAACTGTATCCTTGGTTTGGATCACTTCCTGGATAAATTTCAAGTCTGTAAAATTCCGTTCTCCGCGAAGAGGTGCAGTACCAGTCATTAGATTCCCGTTAGGATCGAGTAAAAATAATCCTCCATATCTAAGATCATCCTGATAGACTTTAATCAACAGTGGCTGCATTTTTTGGGGAGAATCCAAATTTTCTTTTGCAGATAACGAGAGAATTTTTAAGCTTGTTGTTGTTTCGCTGATAAATTGATCCCAGTTTTTTTGGTAAACCGAGGCAATCCATAGTGCATCATTTTTTCTGTTAACTTGATTATCATGTAAGATTTTAAAAAAAGAAGATAAACTTAAAATAATGACTGGTATGATGACAATAATTATATAAATAGGGATATTCCCTTTACGTATTTTCATGTGAATACCTCATAATAAAGTCTGTTCCGTCGAACCCTTCCTATTTTATAACATATTTTAAAAATATTCTTGCCTTTTCCTGAAAAATTGACATAAAGGTGTTTTTTTTTTATAATAATTTTGAAATCGAGATAATTTCAGATGAGGGATCAAATTCAATTCACCACCAAAAAGGATGAAATAATATGGAAAATGCTTCTATAGAAAAATCTTTAAAACTTTTTATTGTTTTATCAAGGGCCTTTAAGGCGATTAATGAACATGTAAATAAAGTCATTCAAGCAAATGGGCTAAATCCAACTGAATTCGCGGTATTGGAACTGCTTTATCATAAAGGAGACCAACCGTTGCAGCAGATAGGAGCAAAAATCCTGCTCGCAAGTGGCAGTATTACTTATGTTGTTGATAAATTGGAACAAAAGGGGTTATTAAAGAGAATTGCTTGTCCGAATGATAGAAGAGTCATCTATGCGCAAATTTCCGATGAAGGCAAAGAGTTGATTATGGAGATCTTCCCGGATCATGCCAAACAGATTGATAAGCTTATGTCTAGTCTGAATGATGAGGAAAAATCACAAGCAATCGACCTTTTAAAAAAGTTAGGAATTCCAGCAGGTAAATTTTAAACGGCTTAAGAGCCGTTTTTTTTATGTGAAAAAAGGCTAAAAAATAGTGTATAATAAACATTGGTTGAAAAATTTGGTAAATCCAAAAGGGGGAGTTACATTGAGCTTTGAAAGTTATACATATAAACGGCCTAATCTCGATGAAATAAAAGAGGAATTTGAAACCATTTTAGATCGCTTTAAGAATTCAACTACAGTTGACGGACAAAGCAAAGCAATGGATGAAATAAATCAACTGCGCAATAGTGTTGGCACAATGTTTACCCTTTGTTCCATCCATCACTCCATTGATACAAATGACGAATTTTATAAAAATGAACAGGATTACATGGATGAAATTGGGCCTGAAGTGGAAGGGTTAGTCACCAGTTATTACCAAGCCCTTGTTGATTCCAAATTCCGCCCTGAATTGGAGAAAAAATGGGGGAGCCAGCTCTTCGCCTTGGCAGAAGGTCAGCTAAAGACATTTAAACCTGAGATTGTGCCCTTACTCCAAAAGGAAAATCGTTTAGTAACGGAATACACAAAGCTGGTTGCATCAGCGAAAATCGAGTTTGAAGGCGAAGAGCGGACACTGGCGCAAATCGATCCATTTATTGAATCTACTGACCGGGAGATGCGCAAGCGGGCAAGTGAAGCTAAATTTGGCTTTTTTGGCCAACGCGAAAATGAACTGGATCGGATTTATGATGACCTAGTAAAGGTTAGAACAGAAATTGCCCAAAAGCTTGGCTACCAAAATTTTGTAGAACTTGGATATTACCGTATGATGCGGACCGATTATAATGCTGAAATGGTGGCAAATTTTCGTAAACAGGTAAAAGACTATATCGTCCCGATCGCGACAAAATTAAAAGAGCGTCAGCGGGAACGTCTTGGCTTGGACCAATTAAAATTCTATGATGAGTCCTTTTCATACCAATCTGGCAATGCTATTCCAAAGGGAAGCCCGGAATGGATTATAGAAAATGGTCAAAAAATGTATGAGGATTTGTCTAAGGAAACAGGAGAATTCTTTAGATTCATGCAGGAAAACAACCTGATGGATCTCGTTGCCAAAAAAGGGAAAGCAAGCGGCGGTTATTGTACGTATATTGAAAATTATAAAGCCCCGTTTATCTTCTCTAATTTTAACGGTACTTCAGGGGACATCGATGTGCTTACCCATGAAGCAGGGCATGCTTTTCAAGTCTATTCAAGCCGGCATTTTGAAATACCGGAATATAATTGGCCGACGTATGAGGCATGTGAAATTCATAGCATGAGTATGGAATTTTTTACTTGGCCTTGGATGGAGCTTTTCTTTAAGGAAGATACGGATAAATATAAGTTTTCTCACTTAAGTGAAGCTTTGCTATTCTTGCCATATGGTGTTTCTGTGGATGAATTCCAACACTGGGTATATGAAAATCCAACCGCAACACCAAAGGAACGTAAAGCGCAATGGCGAGAAATTGAACGAAAATATTTGCCTCATAAAGATTATGATGGAAATGAATATCTTGAGGGTGGCGGCTTTTGGCAGCGCCAAGGGCATATTTATAATTCTCCATTCTACTATATTGATTACACATTGGCACAGATCTGTGCGTTCCAATTCTGGAAACGATCAAGAGAGGACAGAGAAACAGCTTGGGGAGATTATGTAAAGTTGTGTAACCTTGGCGGTAGCCTGTCGTTTACGAAGCTTGTGGAAGCGGCCAATTTAATTTCTCCATTTGAAAACGGCTGCGTGGAATCGGTCGTCGATGTCATTGAGCAATGGTTGAATTCCATTGATGATAAGAAATTATAAAAAAAGCGAAGCTGCTGATATAATGCAGCTTCGCTTTTTTATTAGTGAATAGACACAGCCTCGGAAACAACTTTCAATTCATGTTCCTTTACAATCGTGATTAATTTTTTCACATCAGGCTGTTCTAAAATGTAATCGGCAATTTTGTCCTCTAATTGTTCTTGGATGATTCGGCGGAGTGGGCGTGCCCCGAATGCTGGGTGATAGCCAAGCTCAGCTAATTTTTCTTTTGTTTCATCATTGACAACCAGTTCGATACTTTGCTCATGTAAAGTTTCTTGCAATTCATTCAACATGAGATCAACGATTGTTAAGATGTGTGTTTTATCTAGTGAGTTAAACTCAATAATCGCATCAAAACGGTTTAAAAATTCTGGTTTAAAGAAGCTGCCAAGAGAATCTATAATACTTGTTTCTTCCACTGTGTCACTTGCCCCGAATCCTACATGGATAGGCTTTAATCCGACTCCTGCGTTACTTGTCATAATGATAACTGAATCCTTGAAGCTGACCACTCTACCTTGGCTGTCGGTCAGACGGCCGTCCTCAAGAATTTGCAGGAACATATGCTGCACATCAGGATGTGCTTTTTCAATCTCGTCCAACAGAATAATACTGTATGGATTACGTCGGACTTTTTCCGTGAGTTGTCCTGCTTCATCATGACCTACGTAACCAGGAGGTGAGCCAATTAATTTGGAAACACTGTGTTTTTCCATATACTCACTCATGTCGAGACGAATCATCGATTCTTTGGTGCCAAATAATTCTTCAGCAAGTGTTTTTGTTAATTCAGTTTTACCAACACCGGTAGGACCCACAAATAAGAAGGAACCGATTGGGCGATTTTTTGGCTTTAATCCGGCACGGCTGCGACGGATCGCCTTAGCAACCTTTTGTACAGCCTTTTCTTGCCCAATTACTTTTCTGTTTAGATGTTCTTCGAGGCTTTTCATTTTTACTTGTTCATCTAGCTGCAATTTTCCGACTGGTATCCCTGTTTTTTGTTCGATTATTTCCTGAATATGAGCGACAGTTACAACTGGACGATTAATACCCGATACCTGATTTAGTGATTTTTCCAATTTGACTTCCTCATCGCGAAGTTTTGCCGCCTTTTCATAATGTTCTTGTTTAAGAGCTTCTTCCTTCTCTTTAGCAATTTCCGCTAAACGGGCCTCAAGATCTTCACTATCCTTATATTCGGAAGAAAGATTTAATTTTGATCCAGCTTCATCAAGTAAATCTATCGCTTTATCAGGGAGGAAGCGGTCTTGGATATAGCGCTGTGATAAGTTTACACAGGCTATAATGGCTTCTTCTGAGTAGGTTACTTCATGATAATCCTCATACTTTTTCTGCAAGCCTGTTAAGATAGCAATGGCAGCCTCTGTAGTAGGCTCCAAGACATGTACTGGCTGAAAGCGGCGTTCTAATGCAGAATCTTTTTCAATTTGTCGATATTCTTTTAATGTGGTGGCACCTACCACTTGGAGTTCGCCACGGGCTAGTGCCGGTTTTAAAAGGTTTCCAGCATCCATGGAGCCTTCAGCAGAACCTGCCCCAACAAGCAGATGAATTTCATCGATGAACAGGATGATATTTTTTCTTTCTTGTAACTCGGAAATTAATTGCTTCATCCGTTCCTCAAATTGTCCGCGAATGCCGGTGTTCGCTACCAATGAAGCAACGTCGAGCAAATAGACTTCTTTGTTTAAAAGCTTGCTCGGAACGTCTGAATCAGCGATTTTCTGTGCAAGGGCTTCAGCAATAGCTGTTTTACCCACGCCGGGCTCCCCGATTAAAACTGGATTATTTTTATTTCTTCGGTTAAGAATTTCGATCACTCTTTTGACTTCTTCATCACGCCCAATCACAGGATCAAGTAAACCCGCTTTAGCCATTTGCGTTAAGTTTCGGCCAAACTGATCAATAATTCCACCATGTCCTTGTTTTCCTTCTTTATGTGGTGCAAACTGACCAGATTGATTTGGATTATTATTTTTTTCCTTAAAAAGCTCTTCAAAAGGGAATCCCTGAAAAGGATTCGTATTCATGGAAAAACCTGTGCCCAGTGCTTGTTTTTCCTTTACATAACAATCATGACATAGTTTTAATTCTTTTCGTTGTCCATTCACGCTTATATTTAATTGGATATTTGCTTGATTTTGATTGCATCTTTGGCAAAGCATTACTCAAAACCTCCTTAGTTATTTACTTGATCAATTTGACTTTGACTATCTTTGACCTTGTGAACCTAGTATACTCTGACCTTTTTTGACTTTCAAGAACTTTGCTTATAGTAATTCTTGCCAAGATGGAAAATGCTCGTCATTGTTTGTCCCTTCATTCATATATTTGTGTTAAGGGGGAGATGATGTGAAAAGAAAATGGAATCAGGCCTTTCAAATTGCAGCAGTTTATGTTGGGACTGTTGTAGGCGCAGGATTTGCAACCGGAAAGGAAATCGTAGAATTTTTTTCTCGATTTGGTTTCTTTGGTTTTATAAGTATATTAATGAGTGGTTACCTTTTTGTGGTGATCGGTTCAAAAATGATGCGAATGGCAGCACAAATAGAAGCTAGGTCTTATCAGGAATTTAATGAGTACCTATTTGGAAGATGGCCTGGGAGAATTATCAACTTTTTCATGTTGATTATGCTTGTAGGGGTGAGTGCTGTTATGCTTTCCGGGGCAGGGGCCGTTTTTGAGGAGCAGCTGGGGCTACCTAAAAATGCTGGTATTGTTTTGACAATTTTCCTTTCTTATTTTGTCATGCTAGTTGGGTCAAGAGGCCTGTTTGCAGTCAATACCTTCGTAGTCCCGTTAATGATTACCTTTAGCTTAATTTTGATGGTATTATCGGTTCAAAACCCGCAGTTTGTTTCTAAGTTTTTATATATTCCTTATGTTGATGATGGTTGGAAAAGTGTCATTGCCCCTTTTTCCTATGCTGCTTTGAATCTGGGACTTGCCCAAGCTGTTTTAGTTCCAATCGCAACAGAGGTTAAAGACGACTGGACCATCAAATGGGGCGGAATCATGGGGGGATTGGCGTTAACCTTAATATTAATGGCGAGTCATTTTACATTAATAATGCTGCCCAACCTAGAGTTTTATGAAATACCAATGGCCATCATAATGAAGAATTTGGCCCCTTTTTTGTATGGGATATATGTTTTAATTATTTATGGAGAAATCTTTACTTCAGTAATAGGAAATGTTTTTGGGCTGGACAGACAAATTCAGCAATTGTTTCCGGTTCATACAATCTTATCAGTTTCAGTCATTTTTGCTTTGTCCTATCTTGTAAGTTTAGTAAATTATGGAACATTATTGTCTTATTTATATCCATCTTTTGGTTATGTTTGTATGACGTTTTTTATTTTATTGTGGATGAAGCCGTTTCACCCTATAAGCAACAGGAAATAATAAGGCAGCTGTGATGATGAACAGCTGCTTGTTCATTTAAAGGGAAGGATAATAAAAATCATTAAATCAAATATAATATGCGAAATGATAACTAGCGGCATGCTCTTCTTGCGAAAATAGAGAAATCCCCAAACTAATCCAGAGATAAACGATGAAAAAACCAGAAGGATTGAACCTGAGTATATTTGGACAGAGGCATATAGGATAGAAGCAGCCAGAATGCTCAGTGATGGTTTCCGGTAGTTCATCAGCCTTTTCTGGACAAATCCTCTCCAAAAGATTTCTTCACCGGGGGCAGCAACCAAAACCAAAGCTAAATACTCCCAGAAAAGGACCGGAGCATATGACTTATACAACTTTTTAATTTCTTTTGTTATAGGGATGTTTAACAAGTCAATGAGTTGATCTCCCAACCAGAAAATGATAAAAAGCAAAGCCCCTGATAGTATGCCGAAAAAAATATATTTAAAAAATGGCAGCTGGTCATCTACTTCTCCTTGAAACATAGTGAAAGCAATTAGTAAGAGGATAGATCCTGAGAAGATATACCAAAAAATTGTATTATCATGGAAGGAAAAATAGATAAGGATATGAGCCAATAACAAACCGATAATTAGACGAAAATCCAAGATGAGCTGTTTCATAATTAGTACTCCTTTATCTAAAGCAATTCAAAGATTCATTTATCATTTTGTCCAAATTCTTTGATAAGAACATAGGAAATTGAAAAAAATAAATGCGGAAGGGAGTGAAAATCATGAGTAAATCAAAAAGCCAGCAAGAGCGGGAGTGGACAGTTAGAAAACAAGATCAAAACCCACATGGAAAAATTAAATCATTAAAGCAGATATCGAAGGAAACTGGACAAAATCCATAAATTTGGAAAAATAGTATAAATAGAAAAAGGCGGATAACAATTATCAGCCTTTTTCTATAAAAATGTATTAATAAGCGCTTTCTTTTATAATTCTATAATTTTTATGATTAACAACAGTGCGTTGGTCTAGTTCTAAATCACGGTAATTATCCATGTATGTGAGGTCAACGATTACTGAATTTTCATTCACTTTTTCAACTATTCCTTGCAGGCCGCCGCGGAATTCGATGATATTCCCTACATCTGCTTTTTTCAAATTGCCTCTCTCCTTTTTTAGATAACTATTAAACTATTTAAATAACAGTTTGCACCAATTTTTGTATTTCGTAAAGGCTTTAATATTACAATTTTGTTAAAAACAGTGTAATATTAATGAAAATTTACTTCTGTACACGATAAACCGTTTTTTATAGAATATGTTAATGAAGCAAAGTTGGCATTGACAAGCATGCCCAAAAGAAGGGGTTGGTAAAATGAATGCGGACCATATAAATGATATTTTGAATAGGTTGATGTCAGGGGAACTGTCTGAGTATTATGTGAAAAACGAAGATTTTATGGTGTTTCGTGAGGTTCTTGTGAAAAGAGAGGACTTTAAGCATTTTCGCGGAATCGGACAACGAGGCGGAGATGTTTTGTACAAATATTTAAAAGAGCCCAGAAGTTAATGGAAAGGGGGCTAAAAACATGGAACAAAAGATATTACCTGCATCCGCAGATATGAAAGATTTTGAGAGGTTCTTGAAAAGTCCCTATGAAATTGGTGTATTCCTGGACATGCACATTGCCCAGTTGAAAAATGTCCATATGCTGGCAAAAATCCATGGTAAGAAAATGATTTATCATGTGGATTTGATTCATGGTATAAAAAATGATGAATACGCCACAGAATATATCTGTCAGGAATATAAACCATATGGGTTAATTTCCACCAAAAGTGGAGTTATTCAAAAGGCAAAGCAAAAAGGAGTAATGGCTGTCCAACGTTTTTTCTTAATTGACAGTCATGCCCTTGAAAAAAGCTATAAACTGATCGAGAAAACGAGACCGGATTATATCGAAGTACTGCCAGGGGCCATGCCATGGATGATAAAAGAGGTCAAAGAAAGAGTCAACATCCCTATTTTTGCAGGAGGGCTAATTAGAACTGAAGCTGAGGTCCGTAATGCATTAGATGCCGGAGCAGCGGCCATAACCACATCAAAACGCGATCTATGGGACCTTTTTCTGTGATTAAATAAATTTTTACTATAATTATATTTAAAAACTTGTTGACAACGTTTTCATGAGTTTCTATACTAGAATTAACAAGTTAATAGTTTAGTGACGGAGATAAGGAGATTCACGCAAAAAATCCAAATGAATGGATTGTTTTGCTATGAATCTCTTTTTTTTGTTGGAAATTAGCTACTATTTCCAACTGTGTCGCCAGATTTTGCTTAGAGGGCGCGCTAATAGGCAAATCCGTTAACTTGAAGTGGAGTAATCATTTTAAAAGGGGAGAGGTAAAAAAGATGACACCATTTTGGGGAGAACTGATTGGAACGATGATTCTTATAGTCTTCGGTGCAGGGATTGGCGCAGGAGCTTCGCTTAAAAAATCCTATGCCAATAATCCTGGTTGGATTGTGATTACGATTGCATGGGGGCTAGCTGTTACGATGGGCGTTTTTGCTGTAGGTTCAATAAGTGGGGCGCATTTAAATCCTGCAGTAACCGTAGCACTGGCATTAAACGGAGATTTCCCATGGGCTGATGTTCCAAGCTATATTGCAGCCCAAATGTTTGGAGCGATCCTTGGATCTGTTCTGGTATACTTACATTATTTGCCTCATTGGAAAGAGACAAATGATCCTGCCGTAAAGCTTGGTGTTTTTGCAACAAGTCCGGCGATTCCACATACGTTTTCAAATTTATTAAGTGAAATTTTTGGAACATTTATCCTTGTATTAGGATTAAACTTTATTGGGGCCAATAAGTTTACAGAAGGGTTAAATCCACTTGCAGTAGGTACGTTAATTGTTGTAATCGGTATGTCTTTGGGAGGGACAACTGGATATGCCATTAATCCGGCAAGGGATCTTGGCCCACGAATAGCACATTTCTTATTGCCAATCCCTGGTAAGGGAGGTTCCAATTGGGGATATTCCTGGATTCCAGTGGTAGGTCCTATCCTTGGGGGATGCTTAGGAGCAGTCTTCTATAAGGCAGTTTTTGTTGGAAAAATAAACGGATCACTTTGGAGTGTTGTGGGGGTCACTCTGCTTGTACTGATTCTAGCCTATTTTATTGGAAAAAAACAGACTGTAAGCGTAGACCAATCACAAAACGCGGCTTAATATAAGGTTATCAAGTTAAATGGGGGAATGTTTATGGAAAAGTATATTTTATCTCTAGATCAGGGGACAACCAGTTCTCGTGCGATCCTTTTTAATAAAAATGGGGAAATTGTTCATACAGCTCAAAAGGAATTTACGCAACTCTTTCCAAAACCAGGTTGGGTAGAGCACAATGCAAATGAAATTTGGGGTTCTATTTTATCGGTTATTGCCGAAGTGTTATCTGAAGCCGGTATAAAGCCGGATCAAATTGCTGGAATCGGTATTACCAATCAACGTGAAACAACTGTTGTTTGGGATAAGGAAACAGGAAATCCTGTCTATAATGCCATTGTGTGGCAATCCAGACAAACCAGTGAAATTTGTGATGAATTAAAAGAAAAAGGATATGATCAGCTTTTCCGGGACAAAACCGGATTGTTAATTGATGCCTATTTTTCGGGCACAAAAGTGAAATGGATCCTTGATCATGTTGAAGGCGCACGGGAGCAGGCTGAAGCTGGTAAACTATTATTCGGAACGATCGATACATGGTTAATTTGGAAGCTATCAGGTGGCAGGGCACATGTTACTGACTACTCGAATGCATCAAGGACACTAATGTTTAATATTTATGATCTAAAATGGGACGAAGAGCTACTGGATATTCTTGGGGTTCCAACATCCATGCTTCCTGAAGTTCGTCCATCCTCTGAAATCTATGCCAATACGGTTGATTACCATTTCTTTGGGAGAGAGGTTCCGATTGCCGGAGTAGCTGGAGACCAGCAGGCAGCATTATTTGGTCAGGCTTGCTTTGAAAAAGGAATGGCTAAAAATACGTACGGTACAGGCTGCTTTATGTTAATGAATACTGGTGAAAAGGCTGTCAAATCTGAACATGGTCTGTTAACAACCATTGCCTGGGGGATCAATGGCAGGGTTGAATATGCCCTTGAAGGAAGTATTTTTGTGGCAGGTTCGGCCGTTCAATGGCTTCGTGACGGGCTAAGATTAATTAAGGACGCTCCGCATACCGAAAGACTGGCTAAAAAAGTTGAATCTACAGAGGGTGTATATGTAGTACCAGCTTTTGTTGGCTTAGGTACTCCTTATTGGGATAGCGATGTTAGAGGGGCTGTATTTGGATTAACACGTGGAACATCGAAAGAACATTTTGTCCGTGCTACCCTGGAATCTTTGGCCTATCAGACCAAAGATGTGTTATCGTCCATGGAGGCAGATTCTGGAATTGAGCTAAAGACACTTCGTGTTGACGGGGGAGCCGTAAAGAATAATTTCTTAATGGATTTCCAAAGCGATATTCTTAATGTTCCAGTTGAAAGACCAATCATCAATGAAACAACTGCGCTGGGAGCAGCCTATCTAGCTGGATTGGCGGTCGGTTTTTGGCAAAGCCAAGAAGAAATTTCTCAGCAATGGGCCATTGATCAACAGTTTAATCCAAAAATGATCGAGGAAGACCGAACCAAATTATATGACGGCTGGAAAAAGGCCGTTAAAGCGGCTATGGTATTTAAATAAATATATTCAAATCGGAATACTTATGATATTATAATGATAAGTTAATATTTTGGCAGGAGATTAGGAGAGACCACAAAAACATTACCGAAGAAGGTAGTGTCTTTTGTGGTCTCTTTTTATTTGCCCTGATAAATAAATTTGCATATTAAATAATATGTTCTTTAAAACTGGGAGGAAGAGACCATGAAATTTTCAAACTTAAACCGCAATGAAATCGTTCAACAACTAAAAACTGAAGCATTTGATGTGTTAGTCATTGGAGGAGGAATCACTGGAGCCGGAATTGCCCTAGATGGACAGACAAGAGGAATGAAAATGGCTTTAGTAGAAATGCAGGATTTTGCAGCAGGAACGTCCAGCAGGTCGACAAAATTGGTTCATGGCGGACTAAGATATTTAAAACAATTCGAAGTAAAAATGGTAGCGGAAGTCGGCAAAGAAAGAGCCATTGTTTTTGAAAATGGTCCTCACGTCACTACACCAGAATGGATGCTGCTTCCTATGCATAAAGGTGGTACATTCGGCAAGTTTAGTACATCAATTGGCTTAAGAGTTTATGATTTTTTGGCAGGTGTCAAAAAATCAGAAAGACGCACCATGTTATCTATTCCAGAGACCTTAAATAAGGAGCCGTTAATCAAAAAAAATGGGCTGAAAGGCGGAGGTTATTATGTAGAATATCGAACTGATGACGCTAGATTAACAATTGAGGTTATGAAGGCTGCAGTAGAGCAAGGTACAATCGCAGCAAATTATACAAAGGTACTGAATCTTATGTATGAAAATGGCAAGGTTGTAGGTGTTTTAGTGCAGGATCTGTTGTCTGGAGAAAAATACGAAGTGCGAGCGAAAAAAATTGTAAATGCTGCAGGCCCGTGGGTTGATTCCATCCGCGAAATGGATCAATCAAAAAAAGGGAAAACCTTACAGCTTTCCAAAGGAGTCCATCTTGTAATCGATCAGTCCCGCTTCCCGCTTAAGCAGGCCGTTTATTTTGATACTCCAGATGGAAGAATGGTTTTTGCCATTCCAAGAGAAGGCAAAACATATGTAGGTACAACCGATACATTCTATAATCAAGATGCCATCAATCCAATGATGACTATAAGTGATCGAAGCTATATTATCAATGCGATTAATTACATGTTCCCGGATGTGAAAATCAATGAAAAGGATATTGAATCAAGCTGGGCAGGAGTTCGCCCACTCATCTATGAAGAAGGGAAAAATCCATCGGAAATTTCTCGGAAAGATGAAATCTGGGAATCACATTCAGGCTTAATTACCATTGCAGGTGGAAAATTAACCGGTTATCGGAAAATGGCCGAAACGGTTATAGATCTAATCGCCGGTAATTTTAATGTAGAAGATGGGAGACATTTTCCTGCTAGCAAAACCAAAAAAATGCCAATTTCTGGAGGAAATGTAGGGGGATCATCGAACTACCGGAACTTTGTTTCGAAGAATATAAATAAGGGCGTTGAATTAGGGCTAACCAATGAACAAGCTGAGCTGCTAGCTGGAACCTATGGTTCCAATATCGACCGAGTGTACCAATTGGTAAAAAACAATAAAAAAGATGCACAGTCCTTCGGAATTCCATTAGATTTATTTGCTAAACTGATCTATGGAATTGAAGAAGAAATGGTAATGACTCCAATAGATTTCTTTAATCGACGAACTGGTGCCATTTTATTCGACATTCAGACAGTAAAGAAGTCAAAGGTTCAGGTCATTAATTATTTAGCTCATAAACTAAATTGGACGGACACAGAAAAGAAAAACTATTTCAACGCACTCGAAGAGGCATTATTAGCCGCTACCATCCCGGCTGATGATCAAAAAAGTATTCCAGACGCCGTCAATGAATAAACTGCCGCTTGGCAGTTTTTTTCATATTTCATGAAAGTTTGACAATATTGTGAACAAATAGTTTGAAGTAACGACATTTCTTGTGAAATCAGTCATAATACCAAAATGAAATATTTTTTCGTTCGATATTTCACAAATAGTGATATTTTTAGTTGTCTACTAAGGACGAAAAGTGCTATTCTATCAATTGTATGAATGGAAAAACAACAACAAAGCCAAAATATGAGAAAAGCCTCCTATATTGGCTTATTTTAATTTTAAAGGAGTTTGATTTATCATGGCAGAAAAGCAATACAAAGTAATTGCCGACACAGGAATACACGCAAGACCCGCAACATTACTAGTACAAACGGCCAGTAAATTTGATTCTGAAATTAATTTAGAATATAAAGGAAAAACCGTTAACCTAAAGTCAATCATGGGCGTTATGTCACTGGGAATTGGCCAAGGTGCGGAAATTAAGATTACTGCAGAAGGCAGTGATGCTGACACAGCTCTAAGCAGCTTAGATGAAACTATGAAAAAAGAAGGACTGGCAAAATAATGGCATTCTTAAATGGGATAGCAGCTTCTAATGGTATCGCGATCGCAAAGGCATATCGGCTTGTAGAGCCAAATTTAACTTTTGATAAAAAATCTGTTGATGATGTGACAGCAGAGGTAGAACGCTTCCGTCAAGCAATCTCTAAATCCAAAACTGAACTGGAAGCAATTCGTGACCGTGCCCGTGTTGAGCTCGGTGAAGATAAAGCAGCTATTTTTGAAGCGCATCTTCTTGTCTTAAGTGACCCTGAATTAAATTCCCCAATCGAGGATAAAATCCAATCCGAAAAAGTAAATGCAGAATCAGCGTTAAAAGAAACAGCAGATATGTTTGTTATGATGTTTGAACAAATGGACAATGAGTATATGAAGGAACGTGCAGCTGATATTCGTGATGTCACAAAGCGCGTGTTATCTCACTTACTAGGCGTCCAATTACCGAACCCAAGCATGATCGCTGAAGAGGTTATTATTGTGGCAGAGGATTTAACTCCATCAGATACTGCACAATTAAACCGAGATTTTGTGAAAGGTTTTACAACTAATATTGGAGGCCGTACTTCACATTCTGCCATCATGGCACGTTCGTTGGAAATCCCTGCTGTTGTAGGAACGAAATCAGCTACTGAGGAAATCAATAATGGTGACCTTGTCATTGTTGACGGATTAAAGGGAGAAGTACATATCAATCCGACACCTGAAGTAGTGGCACAATATCGTAAAATCCATGAAGATTATGAAACTCAAAAAGCAGAATGGGCAAAATTAGTGAATGAGCCTACTGTATCTGCAGACGGTCACCATGTTGAACTAGCTGCAAACATCGGGACTCCAAATGATTTAAAAGGTGTTATTGCCAATGGTGGCGAAGCAGTTGGATTATATCGTACCGAGTTCCTTTATATGGGCAGAGACCAGCTTCCAACAGAAGAGGAACAGTTTGAGGCGTATAAAGCTGTTTTAGAAGGAATGAACGGTAAACCAGTTGTTGTCCGTACACTGGATATTGGCGGAGACAAAGAGCTCCCATATTTGGAATTACCTAAAGAAATGAATCCTTTCTTAGGCTTCCGTGCGATTCGTTTATGTTTAGAAGAGCAGGGAATCTTCAGAACACAACTGCGTGCATTGCTGCGTGCAAGCATCTATGGTAACTTAAAAATTATGTTCCCAATGATTGCAACTCTAGATGAGTTCAGGGATGCAAAAGCCATTCTTGAAGAAGAAAAACAAAACCTTCAAGCAGAAGGTCAAAAAGTATCTGACAAGATTGAACTCGGAATCATGGTAGAAATCCCTTCAACTGCGATACTTGCTGACCAATTTGCTAAAGAAGTTGACTTCTTCAGTATTGGTACCAATGATTTAATTCAATATACTATGGCTGCTGACCGTATGAATCAACGTGTATCCTATTTATATCAGCCTTACAGCCCATCTATATTAAGATTGGTTAAAATGGTTATTGATGCGGCCCATGCTGAAGGAAAATGGGCAGGAATGTGTGGAGAAATGGCAGGAGATGAAACAGCTATTCCTGTTTTACTAGGATTAGGACTTGATGAATTTTCCATGAGTGCTACTTCTATCTTAAAAGCACGTTCTTTAATCAAGAACTTGAACAAAGCAGATATGGAATCATTAGCACAAAAGGTGTTAAATATGCAAACGACTGGACAAGTTGTTGAAGCTGTTAATGCAGCAATTAAATAACGTTTTTACCTATTAAAGAACCGATTTCAATTATCGGTTCTTTTTTTCTAAGTTTTCACTCTATTTATTGTATAATATAGAATAGTGCTAAGTAGAGAGGGGTTATTATACTTATGGATTTGAATTTAAAAGGTAAAACAGCTTTAGTTGCCGCATCAAGCCAGGGATTAGGCTTTGCGATTGCCGAACAATTAGTGAGAGAAGGGGCAAACGTCATGATTTCTGGACGTGAAGAGGACAAGCTCCTGAAAAAGGTAAAGGAATTAGAAGCGATTGGACCAGGAAAGGCTGCCTTTCAGACAGCAAACATAACAAAGGTAGAGGATCTTAAACAGCTTGTTACCAAAACTGTAGAAAGATTTGGTAGTATTCAGTTACTGGTTAATAATGCAGGTGGGCCGCCCGCTGGTTCATTTGAGGACTTGAACGATGAGGCATGGCAGGCATCGTTTGAATTAAATTTATTATCCTATGTTCGCTTAATAAGAGAAGCATTACCCTACTTAAAGCAGCACGGCGGTAAAATCCTAAATATCGCTTCCTCTTCTATTAAAGAACCGATTCCGGGATTAATCCTATCGAATACTTTCCGGACTGGTATTATCGGTCTTTCCAAGACTCTTGCTTCTGAATTGGCTTCCTATAATATTTTGATAAATACTTTAGCACCTGGCAGAATTGCCACGGATCGCGTTAAACACTTAGATCAAATTAATGCTGACAGACAAGGTGTCTCCATTGAGGCCATTGAAGCACAGGTTAAAGCAGGAATACCGTTAAAGCGATATGGAACACCAGAGGAATTTGCGAGTGTCGCTGTTTTCTTATTGTCAGATGCCAATTCCTATATGACAGGAAGTGCATTTCTCGTCGACGGAGGAATGGTAAAGTCAATCTAGAACTTTTCCCCTCAATTAACCTCCATTAACGTTTATTACCAATATTTTTTGTCTATGGTAAACATATAAGGGAGGGTTAAACATGCAAAAAAATATTCGAGTAGCGTTGGTTTTGACTGTTACAATGTTAATGAGTGGCTGTGGAATGTTGATTTCAAATGAGTTAATTGTAAATAGGTATGCAGATACCTTACTAACAAAAAATAATGAACTTCAATTTCGGTTTCGGATTAATGATGAACTTTTAGAAGGAACCCAATCATTATACAAAGTAAAGATCACCATCCATGATGAAAAATTAGCTGCCGCAATTGGTAAGTCGGAAATCATTTATGGTGAAGACCAAGTACGCAACGGCGAATATTTGGATGTGGGTGAAAAAGAAGAAAAATATATTTTTATGGACCCGATACCATTAAAAAAAGATTTACACATTCATGAACTTGAGACGATGATTGAGAAGAACCATGCGGTTTCGATTGAAGTCTTTAATAATGAAGAGGTATTTGGCCGAGTTTATCTCACTAATTTTTCATCAGAACTATAGAAGAATCTTGTTGACCGGGGCCACAAGTGGTTCCGGTATTTTTTATAAAATTAGAATTATTTTTAGTGCTAAAATAAAGGCTGTGTTAGAGAGCAGTGTTGATTTTTTACACTCTGTTGATTGTAGTGGAAGGTGCGAAGACTCCTAGAAAATGCTAACGCATTTCCTTCGTGCGTGGGAGATTTCCAAGAAGAAAATCAATGTCCTGTGGGAGTACGGTTCTGGAGAGACCCCGCAGGCGGAAGCGCCGAGGAGGCTCACCGAAACGCCCACGGAAAGCGAAGCACTAGAGCGAAAATCAACAGACAAGTTTAACACAGCCAAAATAAAAAAGATTATATATATAGGGAGGATGCAAGATGCTTACGAAAGAGAATACTGTTATTGGGTTTATCGGCACAGGTGTAATGGGGAAAAGCATGGCGGAACATTTATTGAAAGCTGGATACCCGTTGGTGATTTATTCAAGAACTAAAGAAAAGGCAAATAGTTTATTGGAAAGTGGCGCGAAATGGGCCGATACTCCGAAAAAGGTTGCAGAGGAAGCAAACGTTGTATTTACCATTGTGGGTTATCCGGCAGATGTGGAAGAAGTGTATCTTGGTGAAAATGGACTAATCACAAATGGGAAAACTGGGAGTATTTTCATTGATATGACTACTTCTTCACCGACTTTAGCTATTAAAATCCATGAGGAAGCGAAAAAAAATGGTATTCAGACACTGGACGCTCCTGTTTCAGGTGGTGACATAGGGGCAAGAAATGCAACACTCTCTATTATGGTTGGTGGTGAAGAGGAAACGTTTGTTGCTGTTCAGCCACTTCTTGAGTTGCTGGGAAGTAATATCGTTCATCAAGGGAAGCCAGGCGCTGGACAGCATACAAAAATGTCAAACCAAATTGCCATTGCAACCAATATGATTGGGGTTTGTGAGGCAATCATCTATGCAGAAAAAGCTGGACTGGATCCTGAAAAAGTGCTCAAAAGTATCACCTCAGGGGCTGCCGGCAGCTGGTCATTAAGTAACCTTGCACCTAGAATGCTGCAAGGAAATTTTGAACCGGGCTTTTATATTAAGCATTTTATTAAAGATATGAAGATTGCCCTAGACGAGGCTGAACAAATGGGGATGGAGGTTCCAGGGTTAGAGCTGGCCAAATCACTTTACAGCCAGTTAGCGGAAAATGGTGAAGAAAATAGCGGCACCCAGGCACTATATAAATATTGGAAAAATTAAGTGCAACCCCTCTAGAATAAATTTCTCCTATCAAAAGGAAACTATGATTGTTACTTAGATAGGAGGAGTTTTTTATGGCAAAAAGGACTAAAAAAAATGATGCAAAACAAAAAAATAAAAAAGGTTTTGATTCTGCGGTATTAAATGAAGAATTTGCCCATGAAATGGGTTCGGCTGCAACCAATAAAATCCACAAAGACAAGGCCAAAAAGGTTAAAGCAGCAAAAAATAATGGGAAGTACGAAGGACAATAGAACCCTCACATTGTGAGGGTTCGTTTTAACTGTCTATATTTTTTATAAACTGTTCAATTCGATTAAGTCCAAGTTCAAGAGTTTCCATGGAACAGGCAAAGGAAAGGCGGAAATACCCTTCTCCATATTCAGAAAATGCGCTGCCAGGAACAACAGCCACTTTGGTTTCATGAACCAGCTTTAGGGCAAAATCAAAGCTATTTAATGAAATAGTATGTGGAATTTTAACAAAGAAATAAAAAGCGCCATCCGGTTTGACTGCTTCAAGTCCCATTGAACGTAAGCGATCATCCACATAATCTCTTCGCGATTGATACTCTTTTTTCATGGAGAGGGCATCATCAATTCCAATCGTCAAGGCTTCCAAGGCTGCTTTTTGAGCAATAGAAGTCGCGCAAGAAACATTATATTGGTGAACCTTTAACATATGTTTCGAAATGCCTTCTGGAGCAAACAAAAAGCCGATTCTCCATCCTGTCATAGAATGAGACTTTGAAAGACCGTTAATAACGATGGTCTTACTTTTTAAAAATGTGGCAATGGATTGATGTGGGCGATCATAGGTGAGCTCACTATAAATCTCATCTGCAAGAACAAATATATCTCTTTCTTGTAAATAATCGGCAATTTCTTTTAACTCTTCACCGGTAAGGCTAACCCCTGTAGGGTTTGATGGATAGGGAAGTACGATACATCGGGTCTTTTCGGTAATATAGGGTTTCATTGCTTCCAATGTAAAACGGAACTTAGTTTGGCGTATATCAACATGGATCGGAACAGCTCCCATCATACGGATAATCGGTTCATATCCAGGATAGATAGGCCCTGGCAGGATCACCTCCACCCCTTCCGACAAAATGGTTCTAAAGGCTATATCGATGGCTTCACTTGCTCCTACCGTAACAATTACTTCTGATTCGGCTTTATAATGCAAATTATATTTTTTTGCAACGAAATCACATGCAGCTTGTCTTAATTCCATGGTGCCTGCATTATGGGTATAAGAAGTAAAATCCTCATTAATAGCGTTAATTCCTGCTAGTTTTACATGTTCAGGTGTAGGGAAATCCGGTTGACCAATTGTAAATGAAATGAGGCCATCGAGGTCGGCCACCATATTAAAAAATTTACGAATTCCTGATATTTCAATCTCTTTTATTCGTTGATTAATGAAATGCTCCAACTCTTGTCCTTCCTCTCTATGCTGGTAAATTAACTATAGCGTTCTCCTAATTTTTTGAAAACTGGCTTTTGGTATCGCTGTTGATTTTTCTGATTAGGTGCCGATTGTTTTTCCAATTCGGTAAAACCTGTATATCTTTGTAATAAGGTTTTAGCTGTATTTAAAGATAGAACCGCTTTTGGATTCCTTACATGCTCATCCAATTTCCCAAGATGAGGAAGATCATGAAAATCCGATTTAGCGGGCGGGATATGGAATAAGTAGTTGCCGCATTCAACTAATACATCAGATTGCTGTTGACTGTTCCGTGGATTTTCTGAAAAATGGAGACCTATTTTTCGAGCTTTACCTTCTTCAATTAATTTTTTTAATGCTTCTTGTTTTAATTTGTATAAAAACTTGGGGTTTGGTGCCGTTTTGGCATGCCGATTCACAATAAAGACGGCTTGTGAGAGGTTATCGATGGTTAAATTCAGGTTTTTATGGGGATATTTCTGGTCGGGATTCAAAATAGAAACTCCTTTCAAATTTATAAGAATTAATTTTTATTATACCTTTTTTTCTTGAAAATAGAAACAAAGTCGCAGGAATTGAAAAATCCTTATCATTTTCGGAAGATAAGGATTTTAAAAACTCCTAAGGGTGAAGACGGTTAATTCCGGTTTTGCCATAAAGCGAAATGGAAGACGTGTTGTCCCTAACCCCCTATTGACATAAAGCATCAATGGTTTATTATTGCCGATCTTATACAGACCTTCCTGATAAATTCTTGCAAATGGCGGAATCACAAGGGCACCCAAAAAGGGAATTTTCACTTGTCCACCATGACTGTGTCCGCTCAACTGCCATTGAACCGGATATTGTGAAGCGTCATCAGCTACATCGGGAGCATGGGATAAAAGAATAGAAAATGTATTAGAAGGCACATTTTTTAATGCTAAAGGCAAATCAGGCCTACCAAGCATTCGATCATCAATTCCAGTCAAATAAATTTTACTGCTACTATCAAAGTGAATTGGAACTGATTGATTTAACAGAACAGTAAATCCAGCAGACTCCATAATGTCACGATAGATTTCTGAACCATAGCCGCCATGATCGTGATTTCCATAAATACAGTACTTTCCAAGGGGAGCATGTAATTTTTGTAAAATGGACCTCAGCTGATTAATCTGCATGAATTTGTTTGGCTCGTCCATTAAATCTCCAGTAAATAGAATAATATCTGGTGCAAAATCATTTATAGTACTCACTAATTCGTTCAATTGATGCAAATTATATTGAAAACCTAAATGGGTATCACTAAATTGAACGATTTTTTTGCCATTGAACCCAAAAGGAATGAGAGAATGGGACATCTCCAAGTGGTTGATCTCAAGCATTGAAGGCTCGATTCGATGAGCATACACATACCCTACGGAACTAATCCCCAGAAGGGTAAACATGGTACCGGCTATTCGTTTTATAAATTTTCTCCTCGTTAATGGTTTAGTCATTTTTATAATCATTCCTAATTTTATTTAGCCCAATTGTAATTGTCGTTAATTTATCTCATGTTTGCAAGAGAAAAAGGAACTTTATTAGTGTTTATTCAAAAAAAAAGGATTGATACCTAAAAAAGCAGCCTAAAATCGGCTGCAAAAAAGGAACTTTTACTTATAACTGACTGCTCTGGACTGTAAAGCATGCCAGGATGAGATGAATCGCCTTTTATCAACCTTAACATGTTTTCGTCCTGAAAGCGGGTCATTGAGATACACATAATCGGCATCATAACCAACCAGTAACACTACATGAAGATCCAGCGGTGTTTTAATTTGCTCCTTTCCGTGATTCCAAGCTTCCCAACGATCAGGAAGTCGAAAATCACCGGTGGTCCAAACAACTACAGGGAAGCCATTTGAAACATGCTGCAAAATCTGCTCAAATGGCTGTCCGGTTAAGTTGACCGCACGGCCTGGAAGCTTTTGATTAATTAAATTAATCATCGGTTTATCGAAAACAGCATATCCTGGGCGCCTCCCCGTCATATCACCGACAAAGCCACTTGCTGGATTGCCCCAATGCAGAATATCACCAGTTGGTGATTTTATAAGAGGATCCGGATCCTTTTCAATGGCGTGGTACAGATCCATTTTGTTTGTCGGTACTCCAGCATAGTGAAGCATCATTGCAAGACTGGTCACTTCACAGCCAAACTTTAATTCAGGATTTTGACTTATTAAAACCACATCAAGTAAGGTATGCCCCTTAACAGGTGACTTGGTGGAATTCTCTATTTGCTCATTAGGAACCTCTTTGTTAATCCGATGATTTAATGGTTGATCTAAACCACGTTGAGTATAACTCTTTTCTGAAGCAGTTTCATTTTTTCTATCATCCCTGAAAGGGCTTTCTACTGTAACATTTTCTAAAGGCTCCTTTGCTTCGAAATGATTACAACCAAACACAGGCAGAATGGAAGCAATTAAGCAAAGTTTTTTCAAATGAAGTACCCTCCTTAAGAAGAGCTTTCTTTATTGTGCGACGGTTTCATCCGCTCTATATTGGTATCCTGTTGGCAAATAATAAGCAGTGGTTAGGAGGGGTATGGTATAATGAGATAAATTTGAAAATGGAGGTACTTAAATGGATGCATTGGAAATCTTATCAGATTTACAGAATGTTTTTCCTTATTTCCAGCCGATTTTTAGTGCCGATGAACAGCGTGTTATAGCCTATGAGGTTTTGGGAAGATATCAATCTGATGAGGAGATCATTAGTCTAGGTCCTTTTTTTCTGGATGACCAAATTCCGGATGAATATAAATATGAGGTAGACTTAATTATCGTTAAAAGTGCTTTAGAAAAAGCATTATTGACTGATGAAGATGTTTGTTTTTTTCTGAATCGAAATGCTGAACTTCTTATGTATGAACACGGGGAGCCATTTTTACAGGAATTACTGGCATTTGAAAAAAGAGGATTGAATTTAAGTCGGATTGTATTAGAGATCTCAGAGCAAAAGTACAGTGGAAATTTGGGTCAATTCGATAATCTTTTGCAATATTACCGAACATATGGAATGAAGATTGCGATAGCTAGACTGGATAGTGAAAGCCGTATTTTTGAGCGGATTGGCAAATTGGAACCTGATATCCTTAAAATTAATTTGGAGGCACTAAAATCAACCTCAACAAGAACGAACTTTAATGATATATTATATTCACTTTCTTTACTGGCCAGAAAAATCGGTGCAACCTTGTTATTTGAGAATATTGAAATGAGTTATCAACTGCAATTTGCTTGGAAGAATGGTGGCCGCTATTATCAAGGTTTTTATTTACACCCGCCAGAGGCTGATTTTATTGATCGTGATTTTTTAAAATGTCGATTAAAGGAAAAGTATCATGATTTTATTTCCTATGAGAAAAAAAAGCTGGAAACCGTTTATCTAACTGCTGAATTTTTTCAAAATAAAGTCCAGGAAATTATTATGAAAAACAAAAAGGCTAATTATGAAGACTTGCTTCAAGTTATTGGAAAGGAAATGGATCAAATAGCCTTTCGAATGTATATATGTGATGAGGATGGGTTTCAAAAATCAGCAAACTTGTATAAGGGAAAAGAAGGTTGGTATTCACAAGAGGAATATCTCCATAAAAATTGGAGTTGGCGTCCCTATTTTTTAGAGAATATTATAAAGATGCGAAATGAACGTAAGGGTATTTTATCTGATTTATACTGCGATATTGAAACGGGAGAAAACATCCGGACATTTTCATTCCCGATTAATGGAGAGGATTATCTCTTTTTTGATATTTCCTATCAATATCTTTTTGAACATGATCAGTTATTGTAATAATTCACCTGTATAGAATATGGATGCCCGTGGCAATTTAAGGGTAACTTTTTGATGTTGAGAGGAGTTATACTCATGAATCTTTTTGAAATGACTATTGCCATTCTCATTGCAGGCATTCTTGCGATTTCGCTTATCTATACTCTTGCTGTTGGCAGACAACAAAAAACAGTTGAAGGTGAGATGGATACCCAATTGGCAAAGCCAATTCAGAAAAATGTTTATATAAAAAATCCAATTTTCCTGTCTTATGGAATCTTTTTTGCCTTGGTTTTATTTATCATCCTGTTTATTGCGGTTACTTTTTATTAATGGTCTCGAGCGTAATTGGAGGCCATTTTTTGTTTTTTGATGAAAAAAAAAGGCTTTTTCTTAAATTTTGTTTGGACAAATAGATACTGTTAATTTATTCTTTTTATATTGGCATCTAAACGAATGGTGTTTCCATATGGTGGAAATGCTCCTTTTGGATAGAATATTGCCAAATAGGAAACCTAAAAGTAGAAAGCTTGTTTTTGGTTGAAAGGAGTAGGAGCAAATGTCACAGCTTCAAGGAATATTAACAAGGTTAAAAAACCTTCAAGAACAATCTAATAATGGTGAACCCACTCAGCGGTATTTCGAGGTTAATGGAGATAGAAAATGTCAGGTAACTTATCATCCAAAAACTGAGACATATGAGTTAGAAGTGTATTTCGAAAAAGAAAAACCAAAACGTTATCAATTTGATAATATTGATATGATTACCATTGAAATTTTTGACTTAATCCAATAGGGACCTTTTAGGTTCCTTTTTTTCATATCATTACATTATACATACCAACTTGAACTATGATAGAATAATCATGAAATAAATCATACATGAGGAGTTTTCGGAGATGATCAATCTTCCAAGCGGGGAATTTTTGAAATTAACGATTAAAGAACTAATGATTCCATCTGAGCGGGTTGCACATGTACAAGTGGGGAATAATCTTGAGCATGCCTTATTGGTATTAACAAAAAGCGGATATACAGCCATACCTGTCTTAGATCCTCACTATAAGCTACATGGGTTAATAAGCACTCCAATCATAATGGATTCCATTCTCGGGCTTGAAAGAATTGAGTTTGAGCAGCTTGAAAAAAAACGAGTGGAAGAGGTTATGAAACAATCTATACCTCGGGTCACTTTGTCTACTCCCATTAATAAGTGCTTAGAATTATTAGTTTCTCAACCTTTTCTTTGTGTGGAAACGGATGATGGATTTTTTGAAGGTATTTTACCAAGAAGTACTGTGCTAAACCAGATCAATGGATTGTTGAGAAGAATGAATGGTAAATAAATCTAAGCAGCTCCCGTTATGGGGGCTGTATTTTTGAACAAAAGGTTCTGAGGGGGTGGATGTATGGTAGAAGTAAGCAATCAAGGAGCAATGGGAGCACCCAGAAAGCAAACAAAAAGGCCTTTTGTATTGGCTGCAGTTATGTTGGCTATGTTTATGGGCGCCATTGAAGCAACCATCGTTTCGACGGCTATGCCAGCCATTGTTGCAGATTTAGGGGGATTTAAACTTTATAGTTGGGTCTTTTCAGCCTACCTTTTAATGAACTCTGTTACAGTATTGATATACGGAAAACTTTCAGACCTTTTTGGAAGGAAGCCTATTCTTACAATTGGAATCAGTTTCTTTTTAATAGGATCCATTCTTTGCGGGTTTGCCTCTTCCATGAAAATGCTGATTGTTTTTCGGTTAATTCAAGGATTTGGGGCAGGGGCGGTTACCCCAATTGCCACTACGATTGTTGGTGACATATACAATACGGAGGAAAGAGCCAAGATTCAAGGTTATTTATCGAGTGTGTGGGGAATTTCTGCAGTTACAGGGCCTGCAATTGGAGGGTTGCTTGTTCAATACGTTAGCTGGAGATATGTGTTTTGGATTAATGTCCCGTTAGGAATATTATCTTTAATTGGCTTATGGATGTTTTTACATGAAAATATCAGAAAGAAGCTGCATGAAATAGATTATATAGGGGCAGTGCTGATCACGATTGCCATTTCTTCAATCATGTTTGTCCTGGTCGAAGGGGGAGTTCACTGGTCGTGGGGCTCTTGGCAGATCATAGGTTTACTTGCAGCAGTGGTTCTTTCATTAATTGGGTTTATTTATCAAGAGGGTCGGGCAAAAGAGCCGATTATGCCGTTTTCAATCTGGAGACAGAAATCTATTTTTATTGCGAACATAACCTCGTTAACAACAGGTATCATGTTAATTGGTATTTCTAGCTTTTTACCAACGTTTGTACAGGGAGTAATGGAGCAACCCCCTATCATTGCTGGTTTTACTTTAACAACTATGTCAATTGGTTGGCCAATTGCCTCGGCACTCTCCGGGAAAATGCTTAACACAATTGGATATCGAAAAACTTCCTTGATTGGTGGCGTATTCTTAATCATTGGCAGTGTAACGTTCGTAACAATGACCGCTTCGGTTGGTCCGGTCTGGGCAGCGACTGGTTCTTTTTTCATAGGTGTTGGTATGGGACTAACCTCTACTGCTTTTATTGTTTCAATTCAGAGCACGGTTAGCTGGGAGCAGCGGGGAATTGCCACCGCAGCTAATATGTTTATGCGAAATTTGGGAAATACCATTGGTGCAGCTTTGCTTGGAGGAATATTAAATAATCGATTAACTCAATATTTAAGTCAGCATGATCGGTCACTGACCGTCAATGACACAAATCTTCTCCTAAAAGTAGCTGATCGGGAAAAACTGTCAAATGCAATCCGAAATATCTTGCAGGACGGTTTGACCCTTTCCTTGCATTATGTATATGACGTAGTCCTTGCTTTTTCTGTTTTAAGCTTATTTCTAATCTTATTTATACCGAAATCAAACAACAGCTCTGTGTGATGATCACAGGGCTTATTTAGAAGGTGTCAACATGTCCTCGCTATCTGAATTTCAATTATTATCTGTTTTGGCTCAGGAAATGAATATGAGAAAGGCTTCTGAGCGTTTATTTGTATCACAGCCCGCCCTTTCTCAACGGCTTCAAACAATAGAGAAAGAATGGGGAGCAAAATTGTTTATTCGCTCACAAAAAGGGCTATCTCTTACCCCTGCGGGAGAGCATGTAATCGGTTTTGTTAATGAAGTGCTTAAAAAGCAAGAAAAAGTCCGTGAAACAATTTATTCCCTGCATGAAGGCGTTTCAGGTACGTTAAAAATAGCTGTTGCTTCTATTGTTGGACAAAACTGGCTGCCACAAGTGTTGAAAAAATTTATTGATAAATATCCACAGGTGAAAATATCATTAGTAACAGGTTGGAGCAGTGAAATTTTGCATTCCTTATATGAGGATCAAGTACATGTTGGTATTATTCGTGGTACTCCAGATTGGAAGGGGGTAAAGGTCCATTTATTTCATGACCCGCTTTATTTGGTGGATCGGGAAATTACCCGCCCTGAGGAGGTATTGGAAATAGATCGGCCGTTTATCCAATTTAAAAGTGATTCAAGCTATTATCAGGAGATACAGGATTGGTGGATGATGAACTTTCACACATCACCAAAACGTACAGTTGTGGTTGACCAAATTGAAACATGCAAACAAATGGCATTTAACGGAATTGGCTATGCGATCCTGCCTGGCATAACCATAACGAAGGCAGAAAAAGGGATTTTTAAGATTCCGTTGGTTAATGAAAAAAATGAGCCACTTAAACGTGATACATGGCTGCTTGGTTATGAATCTGCATTCCAATTAAAACAGGTACAAGCCTTTGTTGAGGTGGTGAAAGAGCATATATCCGATTCTGATTAATCCAGTGCTTTTTCTCTTGTTTTCATTGCTTTTGTCTGATAAAGTATTTTTTAGTACATAATAGGGGGTATTTATATAATGGATGCATACGAAATTATTTCCTTTATCCAAAATAGTAAAAAAACAACTCCGGTTAAGGTATATGTAAAAGGCGACCTATCAGGGATTGACTTTGGTGCCGATACAAAAACCTTCATAAATGGCTCTACTGGCGTTGTTTTTGGAGAATGGTCTGAGATTCATGCAATTCTAGAAGAGAATAAAGCGAAAATTGAAGATTATGTGATTGAAAATGATCGTCGTAATTCTGCCATTCCTTTATTGGATACAAAAAATATTAATGCTCGTATTGAGCCGGGTGTCATCATTCGTGACCAGGTAGAAATCGGTGATAATGCTGTCATTATGATGGGGGCAGTTATCAATATTGGTGCCGTTATCGGTGAAAAAACAATGATCGATATGGGCGTCGTACTTGGTGGAAGAGCAACTGTAGGAAACAACTGTCATATCGGGGCTGGAACTGTCTTAGCAGGTGTGATTGAGCCTCCTTCAGCTAAGCCGGTTATTGTGGAGGATGATGTTTTGATTGGAGCTAATGCAGTCGTTCTTGAAGGGGTTACGATCGGAAAAGGTTCGGTTGTTGCAGCTGGAGCAGTTGTAACTCAAGATGTAGCTCCTTACACAGTTGTGGCTGGTACACCGGCTAGAAAAATTAAAGACATTGATGAAAAAACCAAGTCTAAAACTGAAATCATGCAGGAACTTAGACAATTATAAGATCGTAGAAGCGTGGCATTGTCCACGCTTCTTTAATATAAAGGAGAAAATCAAGATGAATCCATTTATTAAAATACGCCGTGACCTTCATCAAATTCCAGAGCTGGGCTTTAAGGAATTTAAGACACAGAGTTATTTATTAGAGTACATCCAATCATTGTCACAGGATCGTCTTTCGATAAAAAAATGGAAAACGGGTCTTCTTGTAAAGGTAAACGGGTTAAATCCCATACAAATCATTGGCTATAGAACAGATATTGATGGTCTTCCGATAACCGAAGAAACCGGACTGCCGTTCTCCTCTGAAGATGATTCAAGGATGCATGCGTGTGGTCATGATGTTCATATGAGTATTGCATTGGGTATTTTGACGCACTTGGTTGAGAATCCAATTGATGATGATGTACTGTTTATTTTTCAACCGGCAGAGGAAGGCCCAGGTGGTGCAGAACCAATGCTAAGATCGGCAGAAATGCAAGACTGGATGCCCGATCTAATATTTGCGCTGCACATTGCTCCGGAATACCCAGTGGGTACAATTGCCATAAAAGAAGGATTGTTATTTGCGAACACATCCGAGCTATTCATTGATTTAAAAGGAAAAGGTGGACATGCTGCCTACCCCCATCAGACCAATGATATGGTTATTGCTGCCTGTACATTAGTGAATCAATTGCAGACAGTCATTTCCCGGAATGTGAATCCCCTTGATAGTGCCGTTATAACGATTGGAAAAATTACCGGAGGAACAGTACAAAATATTATTGCTGAAAAGGCGAGATTAGAGGGGACCATACGAACCTTATCTCCTGAATCAATGGCTAAGGTAAAACACCGGATTGAGGCACTAGTTAAAGGCATCGAGACAGGGTTTGAGTGTGAAACAATTATTGATTATGGTTGTATGTATTATCAAGTCTATAACTCAGAACCTATTACGAAGGAATTCATGGAGTTTATTAGACATGAAACGGACTTCGAGCTGATTGAATGTACGGAAGCTATGACTGGTGAGGATTTCGGATATATGCTAAAAGAAATTCCAGGATTTATGTTTTGGTTAGGTGTTGATTCTCCTTTTGGATTACACCATTCCAAACTAACCCCGGATGAAAAATCAATAGATGTTGCTATAACCGTCATGACCAAATTTATGTCTATTAAAGGGAAACGTGTTTAAGTTCTTAGGAGGGAAAAACGGGTGAAATTGCGTGAATCTATGCCTGAATTAACCGGTGCTACTGAATGGCTAAATGGTGAGGTGACCAGAGATCAATTAGTGGGGGAAAAGCCTACTCTTTTTCATTTTTGGTCCATCAGCTGCCATCTTTGTAAAAAAGACATGCCTCAAATAAATCAGTTTCGGGACAATTTTAAAGACCGATTACAGGTAGTGGCAGTTCATATGCCAAGATCAGAGCAGGATTTAAATATGGAAGAAATCAAACAAGTAGCTGACGAGCATGATCTTACTCAGCCTATTTTTATTGATAATGAACGGAGATTAACTGCTGCTTTTGAAAATCAATACGTACCAGCTTACTATCTCTTTGATAAAGATGGGAATCTTCGTCATTATCAAGTTGGTAGCTGTGGGAAAATGCTGGAAAAGCGTGTATTACGGGTTATCGATGAAATGGAAAAGGCATAAAGAATAATGAAAACTGTCCGTACACTTTGACGGGCGGTTTTTTTAATATCAAGATTTCCTGCTTTTTTGTAACCTTATACCCTTATAGTCGTCCGTATAAATAAATATGGAAATTTATTCAAGGGGTGATTGAGGATGTGGAAACAGAGAAATTTTATCATAATGTCTATATTGATTTTTGTACTGGTCTTAACAGGTTGCAGTTCAACAAAAAATGAGGAAAGTAAAGTCGCTATGGATTCTGCAAAAAGTGAGAGCAGTGGAAAAATAGCTTTAAATTCAAAAGAATTGGACAATACAAAAAACGATTCAGACTCCGTAAAAATAGACCTTCCTACTAAAAAGGTGATCTATCAAGCACAGTTACACCTACGGGTAAAAAGGTTTGATCGGACGATCAGCAATTTAGAAGAAAAAGCTCAATCTTACGGCGGATACATTGCTGAATCAACTGTAGCCAGAGAAGGGAAGGAACAAATAACAGGCAGTATGACAATCAGAATTCCCCAGAAAAACTTTCAAAGCTTTTTACATGATGCAGAAGGTCAATCGGCCGAAGTACTTTCACGGAATATTACCGGGCAGGATGTAACCGAGGAATTTGTCGATCTGGAATCGCGCTTAAAATCAAAACGAACAGTAGAAGAACGTTTACTTTCGTTTATGAAAAATGCCACAAAAACTGAAGATTTATTAAAAATTTCTGCAGATCTGGCAGCCGTTCAAGAGGAAATTGAAACAATTGAAGGAAGAATGAAATTTCTTGAAAATCAAACGGACTTTTCGACCATTACCATAACTTTATACGAAAACAAAGTGGTTGTGCCAAATCTAGATGATGATCAACTTAACACATGGGATAAGACGAAAAAACAATTTATGAAAAGTACAAACCTGTTATTAGTCGGAATGTCCGATATAGTCGTTTTTATTTTCGGCAATTTGCCTATCCTGGCGATATTGATCTTTATTGCAGTATGGGTGATTCTTTATTATAAAAAAAAGAAACGAAAACAGCACGAATAATAATACAATTAAACTCTATATATTTAGACATTAAAAAATGCTAAAATGGAATTCATATTAGTGGAAATGATATGGTTGGGGGAATAGTTAGTGAAGAAAAGTTTTGCAGTAATTGGTCTCGGTCGTTTTGGGGGTAGTATTTGCCGTACCTTAACAGATGAAGGAATGGAAGTATTGGCAATTGATGTTAATGAAGAACGAGTCAATGAGTTTGCGATGATTGCCTCCCATGCAGCGGTAGGAGATACTACAGACGAATCGGTATTAAAAAGTTTAGGGATTCGTAACTTTGACCATGTTATAGTGGCTATTGGAGATGATATCCAATCGAGCATTCTGACGACCTTAATTCTCAAGGAACTTGGTGTGAGCAGGGTAACGGCCAAGGCACAGAATGATTATCATGAGAAGGTTTTACGAAAGATTGGGGCAGACCATGTTGTTCATCCGGAACGCGACATGGGCAGGAGAATTGCTCATAATATGGCATCTAGCAATGTGGTTGATTATCTGGAGCTTTCTGAAGAACATAGTATCGTCGAGATCGTTGCGAATGGGAAAATTGGTGGACATACCATCATGGATTTAGATATCCGTAAAAAATATGGGCTAAATATCGTAGCGATCAAAAGAGGGGAGGATATTATCGTATCCCCGCTAGCTTCAGAAATGATCCTGGTCAAGGATGTATTAATTGTAATCGGGACAGACAGTGATATCGATCGATTTGAAAAGAAGGTAATGGAATAAAAAATAGAGAAGCAATTTGCTTCTCTGTTTTTTTTATACTTCCATGATAATAGGCAGAATCATAGGTCTTCGCTTTGTTTTTTCATAAAGGAATGGAGCCAATGTTTCGGTAATTTCATTCTTAATTTCAGACCATTGACTGGTTTTTCGCTCCATAATTTTATTTAAGTGCTTCGTGATAAGATTTTGTGCATCATTAATCAAATCCCCTGATTCGCGCATGTAGACAAAGCCTCTTGAAATAAGATCAGGACCGGATGCAATTTTAAATTCTTTCATATTAATGCTTACCACTACGACCACTAATCCTTCTTCAGAAAGAATTCTGCGATCCCTTAGAACGATGTTTCCAATGTCGCCAACACCGCTGCCATCAATATATACATTACCTGAAGGGATTTTACCAGCAACTTGTGCAGTACTGTCTGACAGGGCTAAGACTTCCCCATTTTCCATGATGAAACAATTTTCTTCCTCTACTCCACAATCTACAGCAAGCTTTGAATGCATTTTCTGCATTCTGTACTCGCCATGGATTGGCATAAAGAATTTTGGTTTAATGAGCCTTAGCATTAGTTTTTGCTCTTCTTGTCCGCCATGTCCAGAGGTGTGAATGTTGCTTAATTTACCATGGATCACTTCAGCCCCTGCTTTGTACAGCATATTAATGGTTCTGCTGACACTGATTGTATTACCAGGGATCGGTGAAGACGAGAATACAACCGTATCTCCAGGGATAATTTGAATTTGCCTGTGTGTACCATTGGCAATTCTTGAAAGTGCTGCCATGGGTTCTCCTTGGCTGCCCGTACATAAAATGGTTACCTTATCTGCTGGAAGTCGGTTGATTTGACTAGCATCGACAAAGGTGTCTTTCGGCGCTCTTATATATCCTAAATCAAGACCTATATTAATTGCAGCTTCCATACTGCGGCCAAATACTGCAACTTTACGTCCATTCGTTATGGCTGCCTCCGTTACTTGCTGGAGGCGATGGATATTTGATGCAAATGTCGCAAAAATAATCCGACCATCCACTTTTCGAAAAATGTCCTGTATGCTTTCACCGACGCGACGTTCTGACATCGTGAATTCTGGAATCTCACTATTAGTACTGTCTGATAGTAAACACAGAACGCCTTCTTTTCCGATTTCTGCCATTTTTGTTAAATTGGCAGGTTCACCAACAGGTGTAAAGTCAAACTTAAAGTCACCGGTATGGACGATTTGACCAGGAGGGGTCTTCACAACGATTCCATAGGAATCCGGGATACTATGAGTGGTACGGAAGAACGAGACAGAGGTTTTTCTAAATTTAATAATGTCGTCTTCTTTAATTTCGATTAATTTTGTGTTTCTTAAAAGTCCGTGCTCTTCTAGTTTATTTTTTATTAATCCCAGTGCAAGCTTACCGCCATAGATTGGAATATTCACTTCTCTTAATAGATAGGGAATTCCGCCAATATGATCTTCGTGGCCATGGGTAACAAATAATCCCTTTATTTTTTCAATGTTTTTTACTAAATAGCTATAATCGGGAATTACATAGTCAATACCCAAAAGCTCGTCTTCCGGAAATTTAATCCCAGCGTCAATTAAGATAATTTCGTCCTGGAATTGAACTCCGTATGTGTTTTTGCCAATTTCCCCTAAACCTCCAAGGGCAAAAACGGCGGCTTGGTCATTTTTTACAAATTTCATAAATTATCATATCTCCAATACTTTATAGTCTTCATTTTGTTGTTCATATTCTAAATGGGCTCCTTTAACCTCTTGAACATATTCGACATTAAATTTGCGTTCTGCAATTTTTGAAAGGACATCTCTGACAGATTCCCCTTTAATGAATATGGTTTTTGTGTTTTCTCTAACTGGAACTTCAGAAATGCTTTCTTGAAAGTATACTTTAAATATCACGTGACCTCGCTCCTAACTCATCATAAATAACTTTTTTTATTATATAAAACATTTTCTACATTTTCATTCATTTTCTTTTTTTAACTTTATCTGGTGAAAATACAATTATATAAAAAATATCACTATTTTTCAATTTACAATAAGGAAGGAGCCCTTCGCAAGTTTGAAGGGCTCATGAATATCAGGCAATGGTTTTTTTACGTAATAAATCTTTCCACTGTTTTAAGAGCTTCTTTCTCAGCTTCTTTAACATAGTGGATCATCTCCTTACTTCTTATTTTAAACCATCCTTGTCCAATGTAAAGCAAGCAATGGTAGATTATTGAAATATTTTTACAAAAGTAGATTTTTTATTATTATTATATGAGGAAAATGCGGAAATTTTCATGGATAATGTTGGATGTATGAAAAAAGGGAAAACCGGTCCTTTTTGGCTCCGGTTTTATTATCTTTCTATGACAATTGCGCCCTCAATCGGTTTGAAAGGATCTTCTTTATTGATATGATCGTAAAACATGACTCCGTTAATATGGTCTATTTCATGCTGGAAGCAGATTGCGGGTAATCCTTTTAGACGAAGTTTAACTTCATTTCCATTGAGATCGTAACCTTTAACGGTAACTCGTGCATGTCTTGGAACATAACCCTCTATCGGTTCATCCACGGAAAGACAGCCTTCTCCTGATTTTAAATAAGACTTTTCAACAGAATGGCTGATAATTTTGGGGTTAAACAAGGCATAGCTATATAGTTCACCCTTTTCATCCGTTAAGTGAACAGCTATCATTCGTTTTGATACATTGATTTGTGGTGCAGCTAAACCAATCCCTGGCCTCAATCCGTATCGCTCAGCTATTTCGCTGTTTTGGCTATTGATTACATATTCTAACAGGTTTGCAAGTATTTGCTTATCGTCATCTGAAGGCGGCATTGAAACTTCTTCAGCCACCATTCTAAGTGTTGGATGTCCATCACGAACAATATTCTCCATCATTAACATTATGTACACCTCCAATTAAGTTAAAAATTATTATGCTGAACCTAGCATATCAAACAATAGGTAAAATGTTAATCATCCTTTTCCCTGTACCTTTTCCTATCTTAATTGTCAAAAGAAACAAGTAAATATATTATAGAGTTATCGGATAGGAGGAACCTAAGTGAAGATTTTCAACCGCATAGCCATAATCATATCCATCATTATTATTGTGATTTTATCAGGATGTGTCAATAAAAAGACCCCTGTAGAGAAAATGAATGGTGTATTGGAAGAAGTTGTCACCAAAGAAAAAAACTTTGAGGAACAGCAAGAGCCTTTAGTTACTTCAGAAAAAAATGAAAAAGAAATATATAACAAAATTATTGGGTTAGGTATGAAGGAATATAATCAAATAGTAAAACTTTCTGATCAGGCCATCGTATCCGCAAATAACAGAAAGAATTATATGGAGAAGGAAACAAATAGTTTAAAGGAATCAGAAAAGGAATTTAAAAAGATCAAATCCATTAAGGGGGAATTTGATAATCCTGACCTTAAGAGAATAATAGATGAACTTTACGAAATTATGATGCAACGCTATCGAGCACATGATGCTCTTTATCAAGCATATTCAGAAGGAATAAATAATGATCAACAACTGTATGAAATGTTTAAAAATAAAAATGTCATGTTAAATGATCTTCAATTGCAAGTCAATAAAATAAATGAATCCTATAAAAAGGTCAATGAGGCAAATGAAAACTTTAATAAACTGACAGAAGAGTATAATAAGAAAAAGAGCATGTTTTATAAAAAATCGGGGCTAAAATAAGAAGCTACATACATCTTTTGAAATCGACTGACGGTACAGTCGATTTTTTCTATATTATAACAATTATAAAAATGTAGCTAATTTTATATAACAGATACAAATTTAATTATGGTACAGTTTAATTTTTATTTATAACGTGCAAATAATAAAAAATTATAAGCGTAGTATTTGACGACCTAAAATTAATGATGTAAACTCTTAAATGAAATTAATTATTGTATCAATATAATAGCAAGAAGCATTGATACAGACATAATGTTAATTTGATTTTGAATCATGTATTTAGAATCATACTTTTTAAAGTGTTTTGGGTAACCTAACTTAAGGAATTTATTATTTTATAAGGGTTAAAAAGAAAGGAAGATGTGACCAGATGGCTTCTAAAACTCAAAATGCCAAGTTGGATGCAATGAAGGTACTCAACGAAGTGGAAAATCAATATCAAACACTTCAAATTCTTAACGAAGAAGGCGAAATCGTAAATGAAGCTGCGATGCCTGATTTAACAGATGAACAGCTTCAAGAATTAATGCGTCGAATGGTTTATACACGTATCCTTGATCAACGCTCCATTTCATTAAATCGACAAGGAAGATTAGGGTTCTACGCACCAACTGCAGGACAAGAAGCTTCACAGTTAGCTTCACAATTTGCTTTGGAAAAAGAGGATTTTATCTTACCTGGTTATCGTGATGTTCCACAAATCGTATGGCATGGACTACCGTTGTCCCAAGCCTTCTTGTGGTCAAGAGGACATTTCCATGGAATGCAGATTCCTGAGGGTGTAAATGTCCTTCATCCACAAATTATCATCGGTGCTCAGTATGTTCAAACTGCAGGTGTGGCACTTGGGCTACAAAAACGTGGAGCAAAAGCTGTTGCCATTACTTATACCGGTGACGGAGGTACTTCACAAGGGGATTTCTACGAAGGAATGAACTTTGCAGGTGCTTATAAATCACCAGCAATTTTTATTGCGCAAAACAACCAATTTGCAATCTCTACACCTCGTGAAAAACAAACTGCTGCTAAAACGTTAGCACAAAAAGCAATTGCTGCTGGTATTCCTGGTGTTCAAGTAGATGGTATGGATCCTTTGGCTGTTTACGCAGCGGTTCGGGAAGCTAGAGAGCGTGCAATAAATGGAGAAGGTCCAACATTCATTGAAACATTAACATACCGATATGGTCCACATACAATGGCTGGTGATGATCCAACTCGCTATCGTACATCTGAACTTGACAATGAGTGGGAAAAGAAAGATCCACTTGTACGTTTCCGCAAATTCCTTGAAAAGAAAGGTCTATGGAGTGAGGAAAAGGAAACAGAAGTAATTGAACAAGCTAAAGAAGATATTAAAGAAGCGATTAAACAAGCGGATGCTGCACCAAAACAAAAGGTAACTGATTTAATGGAGATTACCTATTCAGATATGCCAAGCAACCTAAAAGAACAATTTGAAATATTTAAAGCAAAGGAGTCGAAGTAAGTCATGGCTCAAATGACAATGATTCAAGCAATTACTGATGCACTTCGTACTGAATTACGTAATGATCCTAATGTATTGGTTTTCGGAGAAGACGTAGGAGTAAATGGCGGAGTATTCCGTGCAACAGAAGGACTTCAAAAAGAATTCGGAGAAGATCGAGTATTTGATACACCACTTGCTGAATCAGGAATTGGCGGTTTAGCGTCCGGTTTAGTATTACAAGGTTTCCGTCCAGTACCAGAAATTCAGTTTTTTGGTTTTGTATTTGAAGTATTTGACCAAATTGCTGGTCAGTTAGCTCGTTTGCGTTTTCGCTCAGGTGGTACATTTAATGCACCTGTTACTTTTCGCTCACCATTCGGCGGAGGGGTACATACTCCAGATATGCACGCAGACAGTTTAGAAGGGCTTATGGCGCAAACTCCTGGTGTAAAGGTAGTTATTCCTTCAACTCCTTATGATGCAAAAGGCCTTCTGATTTCAGCAATCCGTGACAATGATCCTGTTATTTTCCTAGAGCATATGAAATTGTACCGTTCATTCCGTCAAGAAGTTCCTGAAGGTGAATATACGATCCCACTAGGTAAAGCTGACGTGAAGCGAGAAGGAACAGACGTGTCCATTATTACTTACGGTGCAATGGTTCATGAATCATTAAAGGCAGCCGAAGAATTAGAAAAAGAAGGATATTCTGCAGAGGTTATTGACTTGCGGACAGTTAGTCCAATTGATATTGAAACAATTATTGCCTCTGTTGAAAAAACAGGTCGTGCAATTGTGGTTCAAGAAGCACAAAAACAAGCAGGTATTGCAGCAAATGTTGTTGCTGAAATTAATGAGCGAGCAATTTTAAGTCTGGAAGCTCCTGTTTTACGGGTAGCTGCTCCTGATACGATTTTCCCGTTCCCTCAAGCAGAATCTGTATGGCTTCCTAACTATAAAGATGTTCTTGAGACTGCTAAAAAAGTATTAACTTTCTAATAGTTACTTATAAAGAATATGGATTTATCATAAATGATTGGGAAAAGTCATCTTTTCCCAATATTACTTAAGTTTGATTAAAAATTACATGAAAAATAGGAGATGAATCTCTGTGTCATTTCAATTTAAAATGCCTGATATCGGCGAAGGTATTCACGAAGGTGAAATCGTCAAATGGTTTGTAAAGCCAGGGGATAAAGTCAAAGAAGATGATGTTCTTTGTGAAATTCAAAATGATAAAGCAGTAGTTGAAATTCCATCGCCTGTTGAAGGTACTGTTCAAGAAGTGCTAGTTGGCGAAGGAACTGTTGCAACTGTTGGTCAAGTTCTTGTCACTTTTGATGCGCCAGGATATGAGAACCTACAATTTAAAGGCGATGAACATGCTGAAGAAGCTCCAAAACAAGCTGAAGTACCTGCAGCTCCGGCACAAGACACTGCGGCACCTGCAGCAGCCCAACCATCTGCTCCTGCAGCACCTGCGCCACAAGTTGAAGTGGACCCAAATCGTCGTGTGATTGCAATGCCTTCTGTACGTAAATATGCTCGTGAAAAAGGTGTAGAAATTGCATTAGTTGCTGGTTCAGGTAAAAATGGACGTATTATGAAGAATGATATTGATGCATTCTTAAATGGCGGCGGAGCAGCAATTGCAACGCAGGCAGCAGCAGTTGTGGAAAATGTAGAAGAAACATCTAAGGCAGCAGCTCCAGTACCTGTTCCAATTCCACAAGGCGAATATCCAGAAACACGTGAAAAAATGAGCGGTATCCGTAAGGCTATTGCAAAGGCAATGGTTAACTCTAAGCACACTGCTCCTCACGTGACATTAATGGATGAAATTGATGTAACCAAGCTTGTAGCCCATCGCAAGAAGTTCAAGGAAGTGGCTGCTGCTAAAGGCATCAAGCTAACCTTCTTACCATACATTGTTAAAGCACTCACAAGCGCTTTAAGAGAGTTTCCTGTGTTAAATACATCTCTTGATGATGCTACAAATGAGATCATTCATAAACATTATTACAACATAGGTATCGCTGCTGATACTGATAAAGGTCTTTTAGTTCCTGTTGTAAAGGATGCCGACAGAAAGTCAGTATTTACTATCTCTAATGAAATTAATGAATTAGCTGGTAAAGCGCGTGAAGGAAAATTGGCTCCAAACGAAATGAAGGGTGCATCTTGCACGATTTCTAATATTGGATCAGCAGGCGGTCAATGGTTCACTCCAGTTATTAATCATCCGGAAGTAGCTATTTTGGGTGTAGGCCGTATTGCTGAAAAACCGATCGTTCGCGACGGTGAAATTGTGGCTGCTCCTGTATTAGCATTATCTTTAAGTTTCGATCATCGTATGATTGACGGTGCAACCGCACAAAATGCAATGAATCATATTAAGCGTTTATTGAACGATCCAGAACTATTGTTAATGGAGGCGTAAGAAAATGGTAGTTGGAGATTTCCCAATTGAAACAGATACTATAGTCATCGGTGCCGGTCCTGGGGGATATGTTGCAGCTATTCGTGCTGCACAACTTGGCCAAAAAGTCACAATTGTTGAGAAGGAATACGTTGGCGGTGTCTGCCTGAATGTTGGTTGTATCCCTTCAAAAGCATTAATTGCTGCTGGTCATCGTTATGAAACAGCTATGCATTCCGATGCATTTGGAATAACAGCTGAAAATGTAAAGGTTGATTTTTCAAAAGTTCAAGAATTTAAAGCTGGTATTGTTAAAAAATTAACTGGCGGCGTTGAAGGGCTTTTAAAAGGAAATAAAGTAAATATTGTCCGCGGTGAAGCATATTTTGTTGATGCGAATACCCTTCGAGTCATGGACGAAAATTCTGCTCAAACATATACGTTTAAAAATGCGATTATTGCAACGGGCTCTCGTCCAATCGAGTTGCCTACGTTTAAATATTCAAAACGTGTCCTTAATTCAACAGGTGCTCTTAATTTGCCTGAAATTCCAAAAAGCATCGTTGTAATTGGTGGAGGTGTCATTGGGGTCGAACTTGGCGGAGCGTATGCTAACTTTGGCACCAAAGTAACCATTTTAGAAGGTGCTGAGGAAATTTTAGGACTTGGTGTCTTTGATAAACAAATGGCTGCATTAGTTAAAAAGGCGCTGAAGAAAAAAGGCGCTGAATTCTATACAAAAGCACTTGCTAAAGGTGTTGAGGAAACCGAGAACGGCGTAACTGTAACATTTGAAACAAATGGTGAAGAGCAGAAACTCGAAGCAGATTATGTTTTCGTCATGGTAGGACGTCGTCCAAACACAGATGAAATGGGCTTGGAACAAGTTGGCGTGAAACTTAGCGAACGTGGTCTAATCGAAATCGACAAACAATGCCGTACCAATATCAGCAATATTTACGCTATTGGTGATGTTGTTCAGGGACCGCAGCTTGCTCATAAAGCATCATATGAAGCAAAAATTGCGGCAGAAGCAATCGCTGGACATCCTTCTGAAATAGATTATTTAGGAATTCCTGCTGTTGTATTCTCTGAGCCTGAATTAGCCTCAGTAGGATATACAGAAGAACAAGCTAAAGCAGAAGGACTTGCGGTAACAGCTGCTAAATTCCCATTTGCAGCTAATGGTCGTGCTTTATCACTTGATAGCGCTGATGGTTTCTTAAAGTTAATTACTCGTAAAGAAGACGGTCTTGTTATTGGAGCGCAAATTGCCGGCACAAGCGCCTCTGATATGATTGCAGAGTTAGGGCTTGCCATTGAAGCAGGTATGACGGCAGAAGACTTGGCAATGACAATACATGCTCACCCAACTCTCGGTGAAATTACAATGGAAGCTGCCGAAGTTGCCCTCGGCAGTCCGATTCACATCTTAAAGTAATAACTGATACAAAAGTCCTTTCTATAAAAAATAGAGAGGACTTTTCTTTTTTATTAGCGAATGTATAGATAACATTTTAAATCAAATCGTTCATTGGGGAGCAAATAACTGTTTCCTTTTCTTCATATATATGTAATATTCTTTACAAAATATATGTATTTTGCGTGGTGATAATAATGAGGGTTTATATTGTCATGATGCTGCAATTTATCATTTGGAGCGGATATACATTTATTGAGTGGCTGTCGAGGCATGATCAGCTTGTTTATAAGGTAATCATGTTTTTTGTGTTTTTTTACTTAGCGTTTATCATCGGCAACAAAATTACGAAATCATCACGAAAAACATTGTTTATTACGACCTTAAGTTTGGTGGTATATACATCATTGCACTATACGATGACCCAATTTTTACATTAGGCTCTCTGTTATACTTGTCTGTTGATTTCCGCTCCAGGTACTTCGCTTTCCGTGGGCGTTTCGGCGAGCCTCCTCGGCGCTAACGCCTGCGGGGTCTCCCTAGAACCGTACTCCCACAGGAGTCTTCGTACCTTCCACTACAATCAACAGAGTGTTAAAAACCAACACTGTTATTTAACACTAACACTGCCTTACATTAAAAAAGCCCCAAATTTGGGGCTTTTTACTTTCGAGGATAGAAATACATGACTCGGTCGTTAAACAAATGAAGTTCGCCTTGAAGTTTATTGGCAAGAAATTTACAAAATTCATTTGCTTTTCCTTTATCTCCATATGTAGATTGTTCGGGTAAAGTGACCTGAATATAGGTTTGGTCTCTCATTTTTCCATTCTCTAGGGAAACGGTTTCTTGATCTATTCCAATCAAAATGACATTATATCGCTCATGGTCGGATTGTAAGTAAAACCATTTATCTTTTCCTTCTGAGGTTTCTTTTATTTCATATGGGAATGCCGCATGATCATATTCCCAATCTAATTGAGCTCCTGTTTTGTTCAGAATGCTTTTATAATAATGGAATAATTCTTTTAATTCATCTATTGTAATTGTTTGTTTTGCGGATGAAGGCACCAGCTTAATATACGCATTTATAGCCATCATCTTTCCCCCTTTATTCAGCCGTAATTGTTATCTCTCTTATTCTAGCATTGATTAAAAATAAATGACAACAATATTAAATATTTCAACAATTCCTTGTTAATTAATGGGAAGTAAATTATAATAATATTCTAACTATTTATAAAGGAGGAGTATTATGGAGTTATTTTACAAGCTCTATGATGAGCATGAAAAGGTTAAGGTTAGGTTTATTGGGTTTACTACAGAGGATACACGATATGATTTTGGAATTATTTATACCAACATGTTTTTTGGAAAGCCTCTTGTTGTCTGCATGCAAACAGGCCGTTCAACTCTCCTCGACCCTAAAGACATTGAAGATATCGAACACCTTCAAACCGTATTCCGAATCCAAGATCAGCAGCAAGCCTTAGATTTAGCTGAGTTTTTTAAAAGCGCTTTACCAGAAATGCCGTTTGTTACAGAGTATGATTAATATGCGTTCGTGAAGGGGCTTTTAGGCCCTTTTTTTATATGAAAAAAATTAAATGTGACATACAAATTGGGCTTGAAATTTTAAATGTGATATATTATTATTAATTCAAGGATGTTTTAAACGCTTTCATAAAATCATTTGAAATGGGGCTAGAACAGATGGGTACAATTGTATGTCAATCTTGCAACTCAACAATCGATCATTTTGAAGATGAAAAAGTATCAGTACTTTATTCAAAATGTAATTGCTGTTGCGATGACCATTCAAAAGATGAAAAATAACTAGTACATGATAGAAATAAATAAACAGGATTCCGAAACGGAATCCTGTATTTTTTATTTGATTGCTTTATATTCTTTTATGACTCGAATGAATTTAATTTCGTCATCTTCTGGACCTTGAACAGGTAACCCTGCTTCTAAGTTTTCCTTAATATAGTGGAGATTTTCTTTTGAAATAATCTCTCCTGGTATTAAGATTGGAATTCCTGGTGGATAAACCATCACAAACTCGGCAATAATTCTTCCCACCGAATCTTCGAAAGGAATAACCTCAGTTTCAGAATAGAATGCATCTCTTGGTGTAAGTGCCAGCAATGGGATTTCAGGAAGCAATACTTCGACTGGTTCAGTTTTCTCGGCGCGGTGCTCACATTCGTCAGCTAGCTCCTTTAAAGCATTTACCAACAAATCTCCTTCATAATCAGTATCACCAAATGTAACGATGCAAAGGATATTATATAGGTCCGATAACTCTACTTCAATATTATGTCTTTGTCTAAGCCATTTTTCCACTTCGTAGCCAGTAAGGCCTAAATCTTTGACAGAAATAATTAGCTTTGTTGGATCATAATCAAAGATTGCCTCTGAAGTAAGAATTTCTTCACCCGCACAATGCAGATGTTCAATTTGATTTATTCTTTTCCGTATGGATTGAGCTAATTCGATTGTACTGCTGATTAATTCTTTTCCTTTTTGCACTAGCTGTTTTCGTGAAACATCAAGTGATGCTAGGAGTAGATAGGAAGTTGATGTTGTCGTTAGCATGCTTAAAATGGATTGAATATGATTAACAGATACTAGACCCTCTTTGACATTAAGTATAGAGCTCTGAGTCATGGATCCGCCAAGTTTATGAACGCTTGTTGCAGCCATATCGGCACCGGCCTGCATAGCAGACAAAGGTAATTCATCATGGAAATGAATATGCACGCCGTGGGCCTCATCGACAAGAACTGGTACTTTATATGAATGGGCGATTTCAACAATTTTCTTTAAATCTGCTGAGATGCCAAAATAGGTTGGGTTAATAACCAAAACCCCTTTAGCATCTGGATGCTCTATTAAAGCTCTTTCAACTGCTTCGGGTGTAATACCATGGGAAATGCCCAATTCCTTATCAATTTCAGGATGAATGAAAACGGGAATCGCACCTGAAAAAACAATTGCCGACATAACCGATTTGTGAACATTCCTAGGAACAATAATTTTATCCTCTGGTCCACAGACAGCCATCACCATAGTCATGATGGCACCGCTTGTACCTTGGACCGAAAAGAATGTATGATCAGCGCCAAATGCTTCTGCTGCAAGGTCTTGAGCTCTCTTAATCATTCCTTTTGGATGATGGAGGTCATCCAATGGTCCGATATTGATTAAATCAATGGATAAAGCATTATCACCAATAAATTGGCGAAATTCAGGATCCATTCCAGCACCTTTTTTATGACCTGGAATATGAAATTGTACGGGATTGCGTTTCGCATGTTCTACTAAACCGCTAAATAACGGTGTTTCCTGCTGGGACAATTTATAACCACACCTCTTTATTTATTAATTACATTGTATAATTAAGCAAAACAAAAAAGATTATAGCACTTTTATATCTAAAATGTATAGGTGTTTACGCTAATAATCATGAATTTTTTTAGTTACTTTAGTTTCCCAGAAAAAAAGGAAAATTAACCTTAAAAGCCGAAATAACAAATATCTATTATTAAGGGGGATATGGTATGAATTGGGAAACCCGTGTTACAAAACTCTTAAATATTCGCTATCCCGTTATTCAAGGGGGATTAGCTTATTTAGCTTATTCAGAACTGGCCGCTGCGGTGTCAAATGCAGGGGGTCTTGGTCAAATAACAGCCATGTCATTGGGAAGCCCGGAATTATTGAGACAAGAAATTCATAAGGTTAAACAATTGACGACAAAGCCATTTGGTGTTAATTTTGCTATTGGTCAACATGGAAGACCGTTTTTAGATCTTTTACAGGCTGCAATGGAAGAGGAAGTACCTGTCATTTCGATGACTGGGGGAAATCCTGCCCCAATTCTTGAACAATTAAAGGGAACATCTATTAAAAAGCTTGTATTAGTTGCGGCTAGAAGGCAGGCTGTAAAAGCAGAGGAGCTTGGGGCGGATGCCGTAATGGTCGTTGGTCAAGAGGGTGGGGGCCATCTTGGTCGAGATGATATTGGAACGATGGTGTTAGTTCCGCAGGTAGTTGACTCAGTTTCAATCCCTGTCATTGCATCTGGAGGCATTGGAGATGGCCGGGGATTGATGGCGGCCCTCGGTTTAGGGGCTGAGGGTATTGAAATGGGCACGAGGTTCATTGCGACGAAAGAATGTATCCATGCCAATGAACTATATAAAAAAGCCATAGTTGAGGGCTCGGAAGCAGGAACGGTGGTTATAAAAAGATCTCTCGGTGCTCCAGCCAGGGCAATTTCTAATAATTGGACTGAAAAAATACTTGAAATTGAGCAAAATTCCGGTGGTTTTGAAGAACTAAAGGATTTTATCAGTGGAAGTGCCAATAAACGGTACATTTATGATGGAGTTGCCGAAGAAGGTTTTGCCTGGGCCGGACAAGTCATGGGACTCATTAAGGATGTCCCATCAGTTGCAGAATTGTTTGAGCGAATCATACATGTGGCGGAGAATATCCGTGAAAAATGGGGAAAATAGAATCTAAATGAAGTAAAGTCGGTGAAATGATGGAATATCAATACCCAATTGATTACAGTTGGTCCACCCAAGAGATTGTCGATGTGATTACATTTTTTGAGGCAGTAGAAAAGGCTTATGAAACAGGGATAGAACGGGATCAGATGTTGGCTGCCTATCGACGTTTTAAAGAAATCGTGCCAAGTAAAGCGGAGGAAAAATCTATTTGCAATGAGTTTGAAGATATAAGTGGATACTCTGCTTATAGGACAATTAAAAAATCAAAAGAGTCTGCTTCAGGTGATCGAATTGTAATGAAAAAGTAAAGCTCCCAATTTAGGGAGCTTTACTTTTTGACCGCTAGATTAAAAAGAGGGGTTAAACTCTCAAATACTTTTTGGATTTTACTAATTAATTGCTCAGAATTTAATTGTATGGCATCATTTCGATCGATCACATAGCCACATAATAATTCCGCTTTTTTTACTGTTTGCAGGCGATCAAACATTGCTTGCAGCTCTTCTTTTGATAAAGTTTCATTTTGAATTGTCTCAGGTTTTGTATGATCCATAGACCAGACAAAATTCTTTGGAATATCCTTGTGAATCTTAGCGAGTTTTTCTGATAGACGTTTACCAATTTCTGCTTTATGTGGTGCCTCATAAATGACAGCGAACCAAATAAATAAATGAGTTTCCCAAAGACCAATTTGAAAATGAGGCAGCATTTTATATCCACGTGGATTATTAGCAAATGCGACCCATGTATCCTTTGGAGGATGAACGGTCCTTCGGGCATGTTTGGCAACATGTACAAACATTTCGTCACCTGTTAGTGTGGTAAGAGTTGGAGCAAAGTATTGTCCTAAACTTTCCAATTTTGGTCGGATTTTCATTTTAAGTGCTTCCATCCGTGGATCAAGTCCATCTATTGTAAATACGTCAAAATCTTCATTTGTAAATCTCGTGACTTCCATTCCAGTGTTACCTCCACTATTCAATTCCTTCATATTTTAACATATCAAGATAAGCTCAAGAAAATAAGCTGCTTTCTAGGTAAGAGCACATATTTGTTCCAATATTTCAAATTGGCTCATATGATACAGTAAAAAATATCTGAAAAGTAAGTTTAATTAACGGATGGGAGGAGAGCAAGTGAAACAATTGATGAATACTTCATTAAAAAAAGTAGGCGAAAAAGAAAAAAAGGCTGTCTTACGTTTGGAAATGGATTATGAGCTTGCTGTATTATTCGAGGCAATAGAAGAAAATGATGAAAAGAAAATTAAAGATTGCAAGCAAAAACTCGAAAAGATTCGATTGGAATTATTACGATTAAAGGCATTTTAACTACATTGGGTACAGGACTAATTTCTAAGGGGTAAAAATTTAGAATGAAACGAAATAAAAATGATTACTTTTAAAACGAACTCCAATGGTATGGGGGAGTTCGTTTATTATTGCGTCCTAATTATTTCTCTACATAAAATTGCAAAAAGTTGCTGGAGGAGTAAATTTGCATTAAGCTAAGATTACATTAGAAGGATTTTGCAAGTGAATACTACATACATTGAGAACATAAAAGAATCAAGATGACGGGAGGAACGATATGATTTGGGAAGAGATTTATTCCCATGCGAAGGAATGGGTGAAAGAGGCGGGGAACCGAATAAAAGCATCCTTCGATCAGACCTTGAATATTGAAACAAAGACAAATCCAAATGACCTAGTAACCAATATTGATCGAGAAACAGAGCAGTTCTTCATTCAAAAAATTAAAAAGGCCTATCCCGAACACAGAATCATGGGGGAAGAGGGATTTGGGGACGAAATAAATGATTTAAACGGTGTTGTCTGGTTAATCGACCCTATTGACGGGACGATGAATTTTATCCATCAACAAAGGAATTTTGCCATATCTGTAGGGATTTATGAGAATGGGATAGGCAAAATCGGATTGGTATATGATGTGGTTCATGATGAATTGTACCATGCTCAAGTTGGTAAAGGTGCCTACTTAAACGATAAACCATTACCGCGGCTTCAAGAGACTTCGGTACAAGAATCGATCCTTGCTCTAAATGCAACCTGGGTAATGGAAAATCATCGAATTGATCATAATTTATTAATTCCATTAGTAAGAGCTGCTCGAGGGACCAGGTCATATGGAACAGCTGCCCTTGAAATGATTTTTGTAGCAACAGGAAGAGTGGACGCCTATATTTCGTTGCGATTATCTCCTTGGGATTATGGTGGTGGGACCGTTATTGTGGAGGAACTGGGCGGAGTGGTTACAAACTTAAGAGGAAGAAAGCTCGACTTTTTGACGAAAGATTCTTTATTTGTCGCAAAACCTGGACTGCACGAAACCATTTTATCCGAGTATTTAAAAAATGGTGAATGGTAAAAAAAGGGCTTCAGCATTTGCTGAAGCTTATTATAATTCTCCTCGTCCACGCATTTTCTTTTTGGTTGTGAACCCAAGACCCATTATGGAAATTAAAGCAAGAATACATCCAATTATTCCTAAAATACTTTCTTCGGCAATTGCCACGCCTATTCCCATAATGGCTGCCGCTGCCATTACGGCATAGATAAGTAAAACCCATTTAATTTGCTTCATTATTCATCCCCCTTATCTAAACTTTTACCCATTATTTTATATAATACATAAAATGCTTTTAGGTTTCCACATGAACTGTGGTATAATGTTTTAGTTGTCTATGAGAAACTATAAATAACCTTCTTTATTGAATATAGTCAGGAGTGGAAATTTTTGAATACAAGAAACGATATCCGTAATATTGCAATCATTGCTCACGTTGACCATGGTAAAACAACCTTGGTAGACCAATTATTAAAACAAGCAGGAACATTTAGGACCAATGAACATGTTGAAGAACGCGCGATGGATTCTAATGATTTAGAAAGAGAACGCGGAATCACGATCTTAGCAAAGAATACGGCAATCCAATACAAGGATACCAGAATCAATATTTTAGACACGCCAGGACATGCCGACTTTGGCGGTGAAGTGGAACGAATCATGAAAATGGTTGACGGTGTATTGTTGGTTGTAGACGCATATGAAGGTTGTATGCCGCAAACCCGTTTTGTTCTGAAAAAAGCGCTGGAGCAAAATTTAACTCCAATTGTGGTGGTTAATAAAATTGACCGTGATTTTGCTCGTCCTGCTGAAGTAATTGATGAAGTAATTGATTTATTTATCGAACTTGATGCGACAGAGGATCAATTGGAATTCCCTGTAATTTATGCATCTGCCATCAACGGTACAGCAAGTATGAATCCTGAACAGCAGGATGAAAATATGCAATGTCTATATGAATCAATTATCGAGCATATTCCTTCACCAATTGATAATCATGACGAACCTCTTCAATTCCAAGTTGCTCTTCTCGACTATAATGAATATGTTGGAAGAATTGGAATAGGCCGTGTCTTCCGTGGAACGATGAAGGTTGGCCAACAGGTCGCCTTAATGAAACTGGATGGTTCAGTTAAGCAATTCCGTGTAACAAAGATCTTTGGCTTCTTTGGCCTAAAGAGGGAAGAAGTAGAAGAAGCAAAAGCTGGCGATTTAGTTGCAGTATCAGGTATGGAAGATATTAATGTCGGAGAAACCGTTTGTCCGATTGAGCAGCAAGAGGCTCTTCCTGTCTTAAGAATTGATGAACCAACCCTACAAATGACATTTGTTGTTAATAACAGTCCTTTTGCTGGTCGTGAAGGGAAATATTTAACTGCTAGAAAAATCGAAGAGCGGCTTCGTGCTCAATTACAAACGGACGTCAGCCTCCGTGTTGAAAATACAGATTCACCTGATATGTGGATTGTTTCCGGACGTGGAGAACTTCACTTGTCGATCCTTATTGAAAATATGCGTCGTGAAGGATACGAATTGCAGGTTTCAAAACCTGAGGTTATCGTAAAAGAAATTGACGGAGTTCGTAGTGAGCCAGTTGAACGGGTGCAAATTGATGTACCTGAAGAGCATACAGGTGCAGTTATGGAATCCATCGGGGCTCGTAAAGGTGAAATGCTTGACATGGTTAATAATGGAAATGGTCAAGTTCGTCTTATTTTTAACGTTCCGGCGCGTGGGCTTATCGGTTATACAACTGAATTCTTAACACTTACTCGTGGATATGGAATTATTAACCACAGCTTTGACAGCTATCAACCAATGACACCAGGTCAGGTTGGCGGCAGACGTCAAGGTGTTCTAGTGTCAATGGAAACCGGGAAAGCATCTACCTATGGTATTATGCAGGTAGAAGATCGTGGGACTATCTTCGTTGACCCAGGTACGGAAATTTATGAAGGTATGATTGTCGGTGAACATACACGTGAAAATGATATCACCGTAAATATTACGAAAGTAAAGCATGCCACTAACGTACGTTCAGCTACCAAGGATCAAACCTCGGTGATTAAAAAGCCACGTATCATGACATTAGAAGAATCTCTTGAGTATTTAAATGAAGATGAATATTGTGAGGTTACTCCACAATCCATCCGCTTAAGAAAGAAAATCTTAGATAAGAGTGAACGTGAAAGAGTAGCTAAAAAGAAAAAAGTTGCAGAAATGAGCTAATCAAGCCTGGTTAAAGGATAGAGGAGGTTTTGACGTGAACGTAGCAGAAAGACTTTCATTCTTTGCTGCACTTTATAAGGTATCGGAACAGCCGAAAATAGGGATGTGGCTTCTTTATATAACAATCGTGATTTTATCCATCATTGTATATAAACTGGGTTTTGCCAAAAAGCTTCCTCTTGGAAAGTCGATTGTCATTTATATCTTTTTATGTCTAGGCTGTACCATTTTAACCTTTCTTGGGGCCTTTTTGCCAATTGCTGAAGGATTAGTTGTTGCAGCTCTAGTATTAATTATTTATAAAATTCGTTTACATCAATCGAAAAAACAACAAACGGAAGCAAAGTAGCGGGGGATAGAACATGAATTCCTTACAAGATGTCTTATATAATTGGCTAACCATTAAGGTAGTGTGCGATGCACGCCCTGATGATACCGCAGCACAGGAAACAAAGGCTCATTTTGATGAGATGCTAAAGTCTGAACGTCATGTTTCCAACATCGAAATCTCAACAGATGATTCTCTTTATTATGTATCTTATCAACATGAAGGAGAGACAAAAAAAACACGTTTCCCACGTGAATTAATCGAAGTCATGTTAGATCAAATTAATAAAGAACCGGAAAAATACGTGAATTGTCCGGCAAAAGACTAAAAAACCACAAGTTCCTTCATTCGAATTTTTGAAGGGACTTGTGGTTTTTACTTTCTGCTCACCATTCATCTTTTTCAGGACGTGTACGATAAAGCTTAAAGTTACCTGTGGAAATCCTGGCATTCGTTCTTTCAGTAATTCGTTCGCTGCAGTTATTGCACATATATGTATGGATAGGCCGATTTCGCAGGCGTTTGGCAACCGGGGACTCATCGGCAATCGATTCGATTTTATCGCAAATTACACATTTTACTCTCATGAAGTCACCTCATCTTTTTCAAATTCACACTGAATAAATATATTATACTATAGCAGCAGGTAATCTGATAGGTAATCAAAATATTTGTTAATTTGATGAATGAAAGTAATAATAGTAATATTAGAATAGCTGTTTTTAATTAATATAAGATGCAAAGGGGATTTAAAAAGTGGTAAATCAAGTAGAGCCAGGGCTTATTCAGCCTCTATATGATGAATTACAAAAAGAAAGATTTGTGACAGTAGCTACAATTGACCATGAAACAGGGTGGCCAAATGTAAGTGCAATTTCATGGGTGTTGGCAAAGGATGAAAAAACCATCTATTTTGCGGTAGATGGACGTTCTCGAATTATCCAGAATATAAACCAAAACAATCGGATTGTGATTAATCTAATTGCTAACGAGTCTACCTATTCCATTCAAGGTGAGGCATCGATAAAAGAAGAGCGTCTAGAGGATGTTCCATTGAAGCTTGCATTAGTGGAAATGGAAATTAAAGAAGTCAGAGATGTGATGTTCTATGGCTCCAAAATTGTTTCCGAAGTTCAATACGATAAAACATATGATAAAAATGCTGCTGAAAAATTAGATAGGCAAGTGATGGAAGCAATGAGAAAAGCTTAGTGATAACTAAGCTTTTCTCATTTATTTGTGATAATTTGATTGTTTTTCCTGTTCTTTTCGTAACTCTTTCTCTTGTTCGTTGGGCAGTTTTTTTGCAGGTTTATCAGGTGCATTTTTGGGAGTAGGTGTGACCAAATCCCCCGGTATTTCAGGCATTAACCGACCAGCAACATCTGCGAGTTCCTCCATGATTCCCCTTATCGGTCTTCCTCTTTTTATATCACCCTGGATCTCCTTTAATCTTTCGGTTGTGTCTGCATCTGCTACAACAACAGCGTTGGCTCCATAGGGGTCTTTTTTTAGACTTTCAGCAACGGAGTATTTGATGGTACCTACTTGGGACCGATCAATTTTTGAATTGACATCAATGCCGACAATTGCGTATTTCCCTAAAACAACTGCGGTTGCGTCATTTACATTAGGGACGCTTGTAGCTAGAGTTACCAAACGTTTGGAAATTTCTTGTCCTGTTTTCCGGTCAACACTTTCAATATAACTATTTTTTACCTTCACTAAAGATGAATCTTTACTTTCAGTGATGTCATTACGATTGTTGTTATTGCACCCTGCTAACAGTAAACAGATGAATGCAGCTGTTAAGGTCCTTTTCATAAAAAACCTCCTAAAAGTATAATAAAAAAAGGGGTTAAATACGCTTAATCCTATCAATAGAAAGCGTTCTTACTAACATTTATTGTGTGGAACGCCTTCTATCTTTATTCCAAGAAACATATATTTTACCAAAGTTCTTACAATAGGCATGTTTGATATTTTTAAACAAGCCGTACACCAACTACAAGCGGGAGGCGTACCTTTGAGTAAAATATACGTGTTAGATACAAATGTCTTACTACAAGACCCGTATTCCATTTTTTCCTTTGAAGATAATGAAGTTGTAATACCTGCAGTAGTACTTGAGGAAGTGGACTCAAAGAAAAGGTATATGGATGAGGTAGGAAGAAATGCTAGGCAAGTATCCAGATTAATTGATGGTCTAAGGGCCTCAGGGAAACTTCATGAAAAGATCCCACTGGAAAACGGGGGGTCAATCAGAATTGAACTGAATCATCGAAGTTTTCATGAACTTCAAGATATTTTTATCGAAAAAACAAATGATAACCGCATTTTGGCGGTAGCTAAAAATTTATTCTTAGAAGAGCAAACTAAGGAAAATGGGAAACCGGTGATCCTGGTAAGTAAGGATGCATTAGTAAGAGTAAAGGCAGATGCGATTGGACTGGATGCTGAAGATTTTTTAAATGATCGTGTGGTTGAAATTGACCATATTTATACAGGTTTTCTCGAGGTGTATATTCCAATTGATTTATTAAGCCGCTTTTATGAAAAAGGTGAGCTGTTTCTTTCTGAAATTGCTAACCATCCTTTTTATCCAAATCAATTTTTGATCATGAAGGATGCCCTTGGAAGTTCGGCCTCAGCCATAGGGATGGTGAATCGAACAAGCAAAAAGGTAAATAAGTTAGTGCTAAATCAGGAACATATATGGGGAATTCACTCGAGAAATGTTCAGCAGACAATGGCCATTGAATTGCTGCTTCGAAAGGATATCCCACTAGTGACCTTAATTGGGAAGGCAGGGACAGGTAAAACATTATTGGCCCTAGCTGCAGGGTTAATGCAAACAGAGGACTTTCATGAATATAAAAAGCTATTAGTTGCACGTCCAATTGTCCCAGTAGGTAAAGACTTAGGATTTTTGCCTGGGGAGAAGCAGGAGAAATTACGGCCATGGATGCAGCCAATTTATGATAATCTGGAATACCTGTTTAATACAAAGAAGCCGGGTGAATTGGATGCTATTTTGGCAGGTATGGGTTCCATTGAAGTGGAAGCATTGACCTATATCAGGGGAAGAAGCCTTCCAAAACAATTTATTATAATAGATGAGGCTCAGAATCTGACAAAGCACGAGGTGAAAACAATCCTAACCCGTGTGGGAGAAGATAGTAAAATTGTCTTAATGGGAGATCCTGAACAAATAGATCATCCTTATTTGGATGCATATAATAACGGCCTTACCTATGTAGTAGAAAAGTTTAAAGACCAAGTCATGTCCGGGCATGTGAAATTATTAAAAGGTGAAAGGTCTGGATTAGCAAGAATTGCTGCGGATCTACTATAGCCGCGAATCGAAAAAACGGGCGCCAAAATGGCCCCCGTCTATTTTAAAGAGAAACCAATTACATTTTTAATAGGATTATCCTTATTAGAACCATCACCAAAGTAAGCATGAACAGGACCGTCTTCGTTAAGGGGCTTACCGTTTAGAGAGAACCCGCAAATGACCTCAATACCTTGTGTTAAAGGCATCTCCGTGTCACCCGATTTCGTGTGGATGACCAAAACCGTTGCGTCGGCGTTAGGCTGGGCATTATGTAAAAAAGGCTTTAAGGGCATCCCAAATGTTCCCGTCAACAATTTTACTTTTTCAAATTTTTTTTCAGTCTTTAGTGTTGGCGGGAAAATGGCTCCTTCCATAATTTCGCGGTCCCAGTGCTTTGAAACAGCTTTTGTGTATTCCTCAAGTTCATTTGCTGACTTTTTTTCCTCGGTAAAATAGGTTGTTAAATCAAGTTTACGATCATCAAAAATCCAAGTACCAGGATCTAACGTGATCTGAAAGGTTACTTTTCCTCGAATCATAATGATATTTTCCATTTTGCATACCCCCTTATGTCTCACAATCATTAGTATAGCTTTTTTCTGAAAGAAAGTCATAAAACTTAAATTGCCATGATAATAAGCTTATTGTTCTTGCATTTTTCGGTGGTTAACGGTAAAATTTATAGATAAGTTGAATAATCGCTCTGAAATGGGGGGATCAATGTTGGCGTCTGAAATGATCGTGAATCACCATGAAAAAGCCTATGCCTTATTACAGGCTGACGCTGAAAAAATATTAAAGCTTATCAAAGTGCAAATGGACAATCTCACGATGCCTCAATGTCCTCTTTATGAAGAGGTGTTGGATACACAGATGTTTGGCCTATCTAGAGAAATAGACTTTGCTGTACGATTAGGCTTAATAGATAGTAAGGATGGGAAAGCGATTTTAGATCAATTAGAAAGAGAATTGTCTGCGCTTCACGATGCATCCATAAGAAAATAATATTAGAAGAACTCAAACAATATTTTGTATTGTTTGGGTTTTTTATTATAGGATAGGGTCCTTTTTTCGTTCTAACTTTCAAAATTTTCTATATTAAATTGATATAACAATTTTACATTTCAACAAGTCAATACAACCATTTTCTATTATAATAGAATCGTAATAAATTAATTTTGAAAATGAGGACGCATTACATGATTAAAAAAATCTTGAAATCCTATGATTATTCCTTAATCATTGCCATTATTCTTTTATGCGCTTTTGGTTTAGTGATGATATACAGTGCCAGTATGGCATCAGCGGTACAGCGATATGGTGTGTCAAGTGACTTCTTTTACCAAAAGCAAAAATTATGGTTACTTATGTTTGCTGTTATTTTCATATTTATGGCGATTATTCCGTATAAAATTATGGAGTTTAAAAAGGTACTAATATCCATAGTACTTGTATCATTTCTAGCTCTATTTGGCTTGTTTGTCTTTGGGTCGATTGCTGGTGGTGCCCAAAGTTGGTATTCGTTTGGGTCATTTAAATTTCAGCCGTCAGAATTTGTGAAACTGGCAGTTATCATTTACCTCGCTGCAGTTTATGCTAAGAAGCAGAATTATATTAATCAATTTAATACCGGTGTACTGCCGCCATTAGTATACCTGTTTATCGTTTGCTTTTTAATTATTCTTCAACCTGATTTTGGTACTGCAAGTATTATCATCTTTATCGCAGCTACTGTTATTTTCTGTTCAGGCATGAGTTTTAAAAATATCTTAAAATTGGTTTTGTCCATTCTGATTATGATCCTTCCGTTGGCTTTAGTCATGAAGGATCACATTCTCTCAGAAAAGAGAATGAGTCGTTTTGAAGTATTAGGAAATCCTTTTGATGAAAAATATGTAAACGATGCAGGTTTTCATCTGGCGAACTCCTATATTGCCATTGGTTCCGGAGGAGTTAATGGGTTGGGACTGGGAAAAAGTATTCAAAAGCTTGGCTATTTGCCGGAATCTCATACAGATTTTATCATGGCTGTTATTGCTGAAGAATTAGGTGTTTGGGGCGTTGGCTTTGTTATTATTCTATTAACTTATATAGTTCTAAGGGGAATATATATTGGTTTACAATGTAAAGACCCATTTGGAAGCCTCCTTGCGATTGGGATATCCAGTATGATTGGAATTCAAACCTTCATCAATTTAGCAGGTGTATCAGGAATTATGCCATTGACCGGTGTGCCGCTTCCTTTCATTAGTTATGGTGGTTCCTCCCTTTTGTCACTCGCTGCAGCAACAGGTATACTAGTAAATGTTTCGATGTTTGTTAAATATGAAAAAAAATATAAACACAAAAATGAAACAAATAAAAAACAACAAAGTAGTGACGGTAAAGTATACTATATTTAAACGAAACGCGAGGGTTTCCTTCGCGTTTTAAAAATACATAGAAGTTGAGGTGTTTTCACATTGGCTAGGCAGATTAATAAAATTTTAGTTGCTAACAGAGGAGAAATCGCAATCAGGGTTTTTCGTGCCTGTACTGAACTGAATATTCGAACTGTTGCGATCTACTCAAAAGAGGATTCAGGATCCTACCATCGCTATAAAGCGGATGAAGCATATTTAGTTGGTGAAGGAAAAAAGCCAATCGATGCCTATTTGGATATCGACGGGATTATTGCCATCGCTATTAAAAGCGGTGCCGATGCGATTCATCCAGGATATGGATTTTTATCAGAGAATATTCATTTTGCAAAACGTTGTGAAGAAGAGGGCATTATCTTTATCGGCCCGGAATCTAAACATCTGGATATGTTTGGTGATAAAGTAAAAGCCCGACATCAAGCAGTTTTGGCTGGTATTCCCGTCATCCCGGGCAGTGATGGTCCTGTTAACAGCTTAAATGATGTATTAGAATTTACTGAAGTAAATGCATTTCCAGTCATTATTAAAGCTTCTCTAGGTGGCGGCGGCCGGGGAATGAGAATTGTCAGAAGTCATGAAGAATTAGCCGAAGCGTTTGAAAGAGCTAAATCGGAGGCAAAGGCTGCTTTTGGAAATGATGAAGTGTATGTCGAAAAATTAATTGAAAATCCAAAACATATCGAGGTCCAAATTATTGGTGATAAACATGGAAATATCGTGCACCTTTATGACCGTGATTGTTCTGTGCAACGCCGTCACCAAAAAGTTGTAGAGGTTGCTCCAAGTGTTTCTATATCAGCGGAACTCCGAAAGAGTATCTGCGATGCAGCAGTAAAATTGATGAAAAATGTTAGTTATCTCAATGCTGGCACAGTGGAGTTTTTAGTTTCTGGGAATGATTTTTATTTTATTGAGGTAAATCCCCGAGTACAGGTTGAACATACCGTTACCGAAATGGTAACCGGGATTGACATCGTCCAAACACAAATTTTTGTTTCTGAGGGTCATGAGTTGCACGGACCAATTGTTGGCATCCCGTCACAAGAAAAAATTCAGCTTAATGGATTTGCGATTCAATCCAGGGTAACAACAGAAGATCCGCTTAATAACTTTATGCCGGATACTGGGAAAATTATGGCATATCGTTCAGGAGGAGGCTTTGGGGTACGCCTTGATACAGGAAACAGTTTTATGGGGGCGGTCATTACTCCTTATTATGATTCTTTACTTGTTAAGCTCACTACATGGGCATTAACATTTGAACAAGCTGCCTCCAAAATGGTGAGAAATTTACAAGAGTTTAGAATCAGAGGAATAAAAACGAATATTCCCTTTTTAGAAAATGTCGTAAAACATGAAAAATTCCTAAACGGTGAGTACGATACTTCTTTTATTGATACAACACCGGAGTTGTTCATCTTCCCTGTTCGTAAGGATAGAGGAACGAAAATGTTATCTTACATTGGAAACATTACGGTGAATGGATTCCCAGGTATCGAGAAGAAAAAACGTCCAGTTTTTTCTAAGCCAAGAATACCGTCTTTGCCAGTACATGCAACTTATCAAGAAGGGACTAAACAAATCTTAGATCAGAATGGACCTGATGGGCTGGTTAATTGGGTTAAGAACCAAAAACAGGTGCTTTTAACCGATACTACCTTCAGAGATGCTCATCAATCATTACTGGCTACGCGAATGAGAACGACTGATATTGCGCATATAGCGGAGCCGACAGCCAAACTTTTACCTGATTTATTCTCATATGAAATGTGGGGAGGTGCCACTTTTGATGTCGCTTATCGTTTCCTTAAAGAGGATCCGTGGGATCGGCTTTTAACACTAAGAGAAAAAATACCTAATGTCCTGTTCCAAATGTTGTTCAGGGGAGCAAATGCCGTTGGCTATAAAAATTATCCAGACAACTTAATAAGAGAATTCGTTCAACAATCCGCATTGGCCGGAATTGATGTATTCCGGATTTTTGATAGTTTAAACTGGGTAAAAGGAATGGAAACGGCCATTGATGCAGTCAGACAAACTGGAAAGATTGCCGAAGCGGCTATCTGTTATACAGGCGATATTCTTGATTTGACAAGGACAAAATATAATCTCAATTACTATAAAGAACTTGCCAAGGAATTGGAACAGCAAGGTGCGCATATTTTAGCTATTAAAGATATGGCAGGCCTATTAAAGCCGGAAGCAGCTTATCGTTTAATTTCCGAATTAAAAGAAACAGTTGATATTCCGATCCATCTTCATACCCATGATACGAGTGGAAATGGGATTTATACGTATGCCCGTGCCATTGATGGTGGTGTTGATATTGTTGATGTTGCCTTAAGTACAATGGCTGGATTGACTTCCCAACCAAGTGCCAATTCACTCTACTATGCCCTTGAAGGGTCAGAAAGAAAACCAAATGTTGATATTCAATCACTAGAAAAACTGTCCTACTATTGGGAAGATGTTCGTAAATATTATCAAGATTTTGAGTCCGGAATGATGTCACCTCATTCCGAAGTATATGAACATGAAATGCCTGGCGGTCAGTACAGCAATCTTCAGCAACAGGCGAAAGCAGTTGGTTTGGGAGAACATTGGGAAGAAGTCAAAAATATGTATGCAAGGGTAAATCAAATGTTTGGCGATATTGTCAAGGTTACTCCATCCTCAAAAGTAGTTGGCGATATGGCTCTCTTTATGGTACAAAATGATTTAACCGAGGAAGATGTGCTATTAAAAGGTCAATCGCTTGATTTCCCTGATTCAGTTGTTGAATTATTTGAAGGATATCTTGGACAGCCATATGGCGGATTTCCTGAAGAACTACAACGAGTCATCTTAAAAGGGAAAAAGCCGCTTGAGGTAAGACCAGGTGAATTACTTGAGCCGATAGACTTTGAAAAACTGAAAGAAGAGCTTTTTGAAGTTCTTGGCAGACAAGTTACCGATTTTGAAATTATTTCATATGCTTTATATCCAAAAGTATTTATGGATTATACCAAGACGGTTGAGCAATTTGGAAAAGTTTCCGTATTAGATACTCCTACTTTCCTTTATGGCTTGCGTTTAGGAGAAGAAGTGGAAGTAGAAATTGAAACAGGAAAAACACTAATTGTTAAACTTGTTTCAATTAGTCAGCCACAGGCGGATGGTACAAGAGTGGTTTACTTTGAACTCAATGGTCAACCTCGTGAAGTGGTCATTAAAGATGAAAGTATCAAATCAACAGTTGCTTCCAGACTGAAAGCTGATCCAAAAAATGAACAGCAAATTGGTGCTTCTATGCCAGGAACAGTTATTAAGACACTAGTAGAAAAAGGAGAAAAAGTGGAGCGTGGCGATCATTTAATGATTACCGAAGCCATGAAAATGGAAACGACAGTTCAAGCACCTTTTTCAGGCGTGGTTAAAGATATCTATGTAAGAAGCGGCGATGCTATCCAAACTGGTGATTTATTAATTGAACTAAGTAGAGACTAATAAAAAAAGTTGCCGGTTACTTTTACCGGCAACTTTTTTTATGGGTGATATTTTCTTGATCTTGAATATAAAAGAAGAAAATAACTAAGAACTCCAAATAAACAAGTGATAAAAAATGCATGCATAAGTGCAACATAAAGGTTTAATCTAGTTATGATGATGAAGGCTCCCGCAGTAACTTGCAGACAGACGAGAATAAAGGAAATGATCCATCCCCAGTATAAAACCCTTTGATGCTTATAATGGCGAATCGATAGATACGTTATATACCCAATCCATATAAAAATGAATCCAGCCGCAGCACGATGCCCCATTTGCACCCATTCATACATATTGGAAGGAAGTATGGGTCCGTCATTTAAACAAAGAGGCCAATCACGACAAACAAGACTTGATTTAGTATGGCGAACTAATGCGCCGGTATAGATTACTAAATAACTGTATATGGATACTCCGATGATATGAAATCCCATTCTCTTGTCAATGATAAGCTTTTCAGCGTCGAATTTTTTATCAATCTCAAAAATAAGTAAAGTAAGTAAAAAAACAGCTGCAAATGAAATAAGTGAGATTCCAAAGTGCAAGGCCAGAACAAATCCAGATTGTCCCCAAACTACTGCAGCAGCACCAATTAACCCTTGTAGGATTAGAAAGAAAAGGGAAATAAAAGAAAGAAATTTCGTCTCTCTTATATGGCCAATCTCCTTCCAAGACCAAATCGAAAGAATTAATACTAGAAAGCCTACCACACCGGAAACAAGACGGTGAGCTAACTCTATCACTAATTCTATTGTTATATCTGTGGGTAGAAATTGTCCGTTGCACAGTGGCCATGATCTGCCGCAGCCCATACCGGAATTTGTTTTTGTCACTAAAGCTCCGCCGAGTAAAATAAGTATCATTCCAATTGTAGTGGCTACAGCCAGCCACTTTAAAGAACGTCGCAAAAAAAATTCACCTCTTACAAAGTTCAATAATTTGTCAAAAAAAAATCTTGACAGTATAATGAGATAAAGTAGAAAGATTCAAAGTATCTTATTCATCATATCTAATTCCTAAGAAAAAGAACAGAATTTCGGTTTAATTTCTGGAAACATTTTCAGCGAAAGAAATAGATGAAATCATAATGTTTATTTATTACTATTATTATAGTGGAAAACATAAAAATTAGGGTGAAATATTTTTTTAAATTAGAAAATTCTTGATTTAATAGAATTTCGCTAGATAAAATTGATTTATACATATATTTAAATAACGTGTTTTACATAAAATGGAGTATAATAATGATAAATTATTACGGGTCATAAAATGTTCAAAAATTATTCAAAAAAAGTTCACAAAAACTACTTAAAGTGTGATTTAATATACAGAGAAAGTGTTTTAAAAATCAAAGTGTTTATTGGCTATTTAGTGCTACTAATCATAGCTGCGAATATATTGAAACAATTTTTGTATTGTTGAGCCTAATTGTGAATATTAGGGACAAAGGATCGGAGGAGAAGGTAAATGTCTAACTCAAAGGCTGCCATTGGCACTGGCATGGAGGCTTCTGCGGAAAAAACGTCTGCATGGAAAGATTTAATGGCCCTTATAAAAATTGGAATTGTTAACTCCAATCTTATAACAACATTTACAGGGTTGTGGCTCGCCCTTCATTTTACAGGACAAAGTTTTCTAAATAATTTAGATATCGTCTTTTTTACAGTTGCTGGTTCCTCATTAATAATTGCAGGGTCATGCGCTATTAATAATTATGTCGATCGTGATATTGATCATTTGATGGACAGGACGAAAACAAGACCAACGGTTACCGGAAAAATTGTTCCGGCCAAGGTTCTAGCATTAGGTATTTTACTGGTTGGACTGGGAACATTGTTATTATTCTTTACTACCATAACTGCAACAGTAATTGGACTGCTTGGAGTTTTTAGTTATGTCGTATTGTATACGCTATGGTCAAAACGTCAACTAGTCTCGAATACCATTATCGGGAGTATTTCTGGTGCTGTGCCTCCGTTAATCGGCTGGGCTGCGGTTGATGCCAACCTGGATATCATGGCATGGTCGTTATTTCTTCTCATGTTTATTTGGCAACCACCACATTTCTATGCTCTCGCTATGAGACGAGTGAATGAATACCGCGCTGCAAAAATACCAATGCTGCCTGTAGTAAAGGGGTTTAAAACAACCAAAGTTCACATTCTTCTTTGGTTAGTGGCATTGTTGCCCATTCCATTTTTACTTATTAAATTAGGAATCCCATTTCTAATTCTAGCAATGCTTCTGAATATAGGGTGGCTGGCATTAGGGATTTATGGATATAAGATCAAAGATGACATTAAGTGGGCAAAACTCATGTTTGTTTACTCCATCCAATATTTAACGATAATTTTTGTGGCAATGGTTTTTGTTACATTAATTTAGTCTTATTGGACGATTCTTTACCAATATACTTCAAACATAAAATTATTAGGGATGCGGTCAGTGTTCACGAACACCGGCCGCACCTAGGTTTGATGGGAAGAATCAATTACATACTTCTTTGATCAACAATCATTATTATCTAAGAACTCATATGCGAAAGAGGGGATTGATTAAATTATGAAAAGGCTTGCAAAATGGCGTTTAATATCGTTGTTTGCGATTTTAGCGCTGATTCTCTCCGGATGTGGCGAACCATTTTTATCTACTTTAAAGCCAGCCGGTGAAGTTGCAGACATGCAATATGATTTAATGAAGCTTAGTACGCTCATTATGGTTGGCGTGATCATTATCGTAATGATTATCTTTGTTATTGTATTCTTTCGATTTAGAAGAAAAGATGACAGGATTCCGAAGCAAGTTGAGGGTAGTCATAAACTAGAAATTATTTGGACTGTTATACCGATCCTTCTACTCTTGATTCTTGCTGTTCCAACTGTGGCTGCAACATTCAAACTTGCAGATGTTTCAGATATGGATAAGAAAAACTCAAAAGCAATTGTGGTAAATGTTCGTTCTCATTTATATTGGTGGGACTTTGAATATCCGAAGCAAAAAATTGTAACCAGCCAAGAGTTAGTTGTACCAACAAATGAAAAAGTTTATTTTAATCTTAAATCTGTTGACGTTAAACACTCATTCTGGATTCCGGCTGTAGGCGGAAAAATGGATACAAATACTGATAATATCAACAAATTTTGGCTTAAGTTTGATGCGAAAAGAGCTAACGAAGCAGGGAACCTGTTCTATGGTAAATGCGCTGAGCTTTGTGGTCCTTCTCATGCTTTAATGGACTTTAAAGTTAAGGCCATGAACCGAGATCAGTTTAATTCTTGGGTTAAATCTATGCAGAGTGTGAAAAAAGCACAAAAAGCCGGTTCTGACTTAGCTGCTGAAGGGCAAGCGATTTTTAATAAAAGTTGTATTGGCTGTCATGCTGTAACACCTGGTAATTCAATGCCGGATACAGCAAGATTGGCACCAAACTTGACAAATTTTGGTGACCGTTCACGTGTTGCAGGTATTTTAGAACATAATAAAGAAGAACTGAAAAATTGGATCCGAAATCCTGAAACGTATAAGCCAGGTAATGAAATGACTGGTAAATATCCAAAAATGGATGAAAAACAACTGGATGCCCTGGCAGAGTATTTAATGGGCTTAAAGGTTCAGTAATAAAAGGGGAATTGGTAAAAAGGGAGGTAAAAAAGTGAGTACCTATGCTCAAAAAAAGGGGTTTGGGGCGACTTTATGGGACTATTTAACAACGGTCGACCATAAAAAAATCGCCATCCTATATCTAATTGCAGGTGGATTTTTCTTCGTAGTCGGAGGATTAGAAGCCGTTTTTATTCGAATCCAGCTTGCAGTACCTAATAATGATTTTGTCAGTGCCGGTGCATTTAATGAAATTATAACCATGCACGGAACAACCATGATTTTTCTTGCTGCAATGCCGCTTTTATTCGCATTTATGAACGCGGTTATGCCGTTACAAATCGGAGCTCGGGACGTTGCCTTTCCATTTGTCAATGCACTAGGATTTTGGTTATTTTTCTTTGGTGGAGTATTCTTAAATCTTTCCTGGTTCTTGGGAGGCGCTCCAGATGCGGGATGGACATCTTATGCTTCATTGGCTGTTCATTCTAAAGGCCATGGAATCGATTTTTATGTTCTTGGTTTACAGATTTCTGGTCTTGGGACACTAATAGGAGGTATTAACTTCCTTGTAACAATCATTAATATGCGTGCACCTGGTATGACGTATATGAGAATGCCGTTATTTACATGGACAACATTTGTAGCTTCAGCATTAATTCTATTTGCATTCCCTCCATTAACAGTTGGTTTAGTGTTAATGATGTTTGATCGTTTATTTGGAGCAAATTTCTTTGAAGTTTCAATGGGTGGTAACACAGTAATTTGGGAACACTTATTCTGGATTTTCGGTCACCCAGAGGTTTACATTCTTATTCTTCCAGCGTTTGGTATTTTCTCGGAAATTTTCTCGATTTTCTCAAGAAAACGTTTGTTTGGATATTCATCAATGGTATTTGCTACCGTATTAATTGGTTTCTTAGGTTTCATGGTTTGGGCTCACCATATGTTTACAACTGGTTTAGGTCCTGTTGCTAACGCAATATTTGCGGTTGCAACGATGGCAATTGGTGTCCCAACAGGTATCAAAATTTTTAACTGGCTGTTAACGATGTGGGGAGGTAGTGTGAAATTCACTACTCCAATGTATTACGCATTTGCGTTTATTCCATCATTCGTAATCGGTGGGGTAACGGGGGTAATGCTAGCTTCAGCGGCAGCGGATTATCAATATCATGATAGTTATTTCGTTGTTGCCCACTTCCACTATGTTATTGTAGGTGGAGTTGTATTTGCCATATTGGCTGCCACTCACCTGTACTGGCCAAAAATGTTTGGTACTATGTTAAATGAGGCAATGGGTAAAATAACTTTCTGGTTATTCTTTATCGGTTTCCATTTAACTTTCTTTATCCAGCACTTCCTTGGATTATGGGGAATGCCACGTCGTGTATTTACCTACTTACCAGGGCAAGGTTTTGACACAGCTAACATGATCAGTTCTGTCGGTGCAGCATTTATGGGTGTTGGTGTCATCATACTGGTAATAAACATCATCATAACTTCTGTTAAAAATGAGAAAGTTGGCAATGACCCATGGGGAGATGGAAGAACACTTGAGTGGTCTATCCCATCACCTCCACCTTTCTACAACTTCAAGCAACTTCCACTTGTTCGTGGCTTAGATGCGTACTGGTTAGAGAAAATAGAAGGTAAAACGGGCATGACCCCTGCTGAACCGCTGGGAGATATCCATATGCCAAATTCTTCCTTCTTGCCATTTGTTATGTCACTAGGTTTATTCATTGCCGCATTCGGTGCCTTATACCATGTTGATGACAAGGCTTGGGCATTACCTGTTATGATTATTGGTTTACTCGTAACTTTTGCTGCAATGTTTGCACGTTCGGTTAAAGATGATCATGGATTCCATATTCATAAAGAAGAATTAATGGATGACGAAGATAAGGGGGTTAAGGCATAATGCATGTCGAAGAAAAATTAACCTATGAAACATGGCCTGCAGAGCCTGAAAAATCGACCCTTGATGCGAAAAATAAATTCCTTGGTTTTTGGTTATTCTTAGGAGGAGAGACTGTTCTTTTTGCCTCTCTTTTTGCCACCTATCTAGCACTTAAGGATAAGGTACCAAACCCTGGAGAAGCACATTTAGCAAAAGATTTGTTTGAGCTTCCACTAACATTCGTAGCAACTATGCTGCTATTAACAAGTTCGTTAACCAGTGTATATGCAATGTATCATATGAAAAACTTTAATTTTAGAAAGATGATGCTTTGGCTTGGTTTGACGGTTTTATTAGGTGCAGGGTTCTTGGGGCTTGAAGTATATGAGTTTAACCATTATGTGCATGAGTTTCATCATACCTTCACCAGCAGCGCGTTTGGTTCAGCCTTCTATACACTAGTTGGCTTCCACGGTGCACACGTAACCTTTGGGCTGGCTTGGATTTTGACATTAATGATTCGCAATAGCAAACGTGGTTTAAGTCTTTATAATGCACCAAAGTTCTATGTAGCGAGCCTTTATTGGCACTTTATCGACGTAGTTTGGGTATTTATCTTTACAGTTGTATATCTTATGGGAATGGTGGGATAAACAAATGGCAAATCCACAAGTAAATTCAGGAAATCCACGTGTTGATATTGAATACCGCCGCCGAAAAAGTGCTGAAGAAATGAGATATCAGGTTGTTTCCTTTACAATCATGATTTTCTTTACTCTTATCGCCTTTGCTGCAGTAGCCCTAAAAGGATTTACAGCTTGGTTTACAGTTCCGTTTATTGTTCTTTTGGCTTTTGTTCAAGTGATTTTTCAGCTTTACTATTTCATGCATATGAGCCATAAAGGACACGAGGCACCATCACTATTCTTATTTTCCGGTTTATTTATCGGCTTAGTTACAGTTCTCACGTTTATGACGATCATTTGGTGGTAATTCATATTATAGAAAATCGGCGTTATTAGCCGATTTTCTTTTTTAGGCCAATAGTCAATATAAAGGTTCATCTTTTGCGTTAGTCTTTGGGCAAGGATATAATATAGGTAATGGTTTTTATTGATATCGAGGTGATAAGCAGTGCTTACTTTGGACATTTTTGGTTTTAAAGCACTATGGAGCCCTTATTTTTTGTTACTATTAATACTCTTTACAATTGGATATTTTCTGTTGACGACTAAATACAGAGGAAAGATTTCAGATAGTGAACCATTAACTGTAAAACAAGGGTCATTATTTGTCATATCGATTATCCTTTTATATGCCATCAAAGGTTCACCCTTAGATATAATGGCCCATCTCATGTTTTATGTCCATATGATGCAAATGGCTGCTCTAGTTTTGCTTGTACCGCCATTATTTATTTTGGGTGTCCCAACATGGGTTTGGAGAAAAGTTCTCAATTTTCCTATTGTTTCTAGGGTTTTTGGCCTTTGTACAAAGCCATTAATCGCGTTAATTGTTTTCAATGGACTATTTTCGTTTTATCATGTACCCATTATTTTTGATCATGTGATGCAAAATATTTGGCTGCATGCAGGGTATTCCATTTTGTTATTTCTAGTGGCAATATTTATGTGGTGGCCTTTAACCAACCAATTGCCTGAGCAGCAAACTCTAAATGGTTTAAAAAAAGTTGGCTATATATTTGCTGATGGCATCCTTTTAACTCCTGCTTGTGCATTAATTATTTTTGCTGACACACCACTTTATGCTACCTATTCTGATCCCTCAGTTTGGGGAAATGTTATGAGTCTATGTGTTGGAACCGCTAATTTCAATAGTTTAAATTTGAGCGGGCCAGAGTTATTCAGTTCTATGTCGTTAATTCATGATCAACAGCTTGGCGGTGTACTGATGAAGGTGCTGCAAGAGATTATTTACGGTGTATTTTTGTTCCGTGTTTTCTTTGAATGGTATCAAAAGGATCAGGCTGATTCTGAGAAAGAAAGGCAACAGCCCTTAAATCCTTCTCTGATTAAATAATCTCCCGCTTTTGGGAGATTATTTTCTTTTATATTTGGTTGTGTTAGAGAAAAGTGTAGATTTTTTACACTCTGTTGATTGTATCGGAAGGTGCGAAGACTCCTCGAAAATGCTAACGCATTTCCTTCGTGCGTGGGCGAATTCCAGGAAAGAAAATCAATGTCCTGTGGGAGTACGGTTCTGGAGAGACCCCGCAGGCGCAAGCGCCGAGGAGGCTCGCCGAAACGCCCACGGAAAGCGAAGCACCTTGAGCGAAAATCAACAGACAAGTTTAACAGAGCCTTATATTTGAAAAACAGGAAATTTTACACTACTATTAATGGTAGAATATACGAAAAGAGAGGATATTTGGATGAATTCTTTACCGGTATTACCAACGATTAGCACATCATTCATTATTTTAAGTGCTCTAACTGTTGCAATTGGCTGGTGGCAAATCAAGCAAAGAAAGATTGATGCACATAAAAAAACGATGTTAGTGGCTGCAGTATTTGCTCTTATTTTCTTTATTATTTATGCTTCGAGGACACTTTTTATCGGAAATACCTCGTTTGGCGGGCCTGAAAGTATTAAAATTTATTATACTATTTTTTTAATCTTTCATATCACATTAGCTACGGTTGGGGCAGTTTTGGGAATTGTGTCACTTTATTCAGGATATAAAGACAAATTGAACATTCATAGAAAACTAGGACCCATTACCAGTATTGTTTGGTTTTTTACAGCGCCAACAGGTGTGGTAGTGTATCTACTACTATATGTGTTTTATCGAGGCGGGGAAACGACCTCATTGATTAAGGCTATACTTGGATTTTAGACAGAAAAGGCGCATGGAATCATCCATGCGCCGATTTTTATTCTATAGTGCAAACTGACTTATGTCATGATTAATTTGTTCTAGAAGTTTATTGCATTGATTTACTAGTGAAGCCGGGAAGTTTTCTCCTTCACCGTATTCAACGCCATGAGGGTAATAATGCTTTCCTAACAGCGGTTTCATTAATTGGACTGTTGCTTTAAAGGTATCGACATCACCTTCAATTGCATATCCCTGAACACGAAGGTAGAATACGCCTTCTCGTAATTCAAATTTACGGTCATATGTAACACGTTCGTAATCCCATTGACCTGCACGTACCAGGCCGAAGTTTTCCATTACATCATCAATTCTGTTTAAATCTGCTTTAAGCTTTTCAATTCCCGTGTTTTCAAATCTCATGTTAAAATCCCTCCTAAAGCCTTTACCCCTAAGTTCATTTTTTGGCTATATAGCAACTTTAATTCATTTTAATAATAGATGAAATTGTTTGAACTTGCAATGAATACATTCGCTGAATAAAATAAACTCTTTTGGAAATGTTAAGATATGTGAAAAAAATTCAATGAGGTGAAACTATGGAAAAAATACGTGATATTATGACTGATGAAATTGAATGTTGTACGTTATTAGATAATATTTATGAGGTTGCTGTGAAAATGAAAGAGTTAAATGTCGGAGCCATTCCAATTGTGGATAACGAGAAGTTAGTAGGAATGATTACTGACCGTGATATTGTAATTAGATGTGTGGCTGAAAAACACCCGGCTTCATCGAAAGTGGAGGAGATCATGAGCCATGAGATGATTACTATTTCTCCGGATTCATCCTCTAGAGAAGCAGTTCAATTAATGGCTAAGCATCAAATTCGTCGTTTGCCGGTTGTTGAGGGCGATAAACTAATTGGGATTGTGTCTCTTGGTGACTTTGCTGTCCGTGAATTGACTGATGATCAGGCAAAAGAAGCCCTTACTCAAATATCGGAACAAAACTATAATGGTGTACAGCATTAAACTAATTAATGACATCAAGTAAATTCAATTTTGTCAGCAGGTGCCCTAGAGTGCCTGTTTTTCTTTGGTTTTCATTAAGTTTTTAGGCATGTTAGATAACAGCTATTAATATTTTTTATAAATGATATAATACTTTTAACTTGATAGTAAAATATAGACGGAATAGAAAGGGTGTTGGCGCTGCGAACACTTTTAAGAATAATGGTTCTTTCAGCTGTGTTTCTTACCATTGGTTTTTACCTTGGGACAAATGATAAAAATCCAGAAAAAGTATTAATCAAGGAAGACCATACATCAGAAATGGATAATACTAAGACTTCTGCCCCAGAAAATAATCAAAATGAAAAAATAGGTTTGGATAAACCAAAGGAAGGTTTGTCCCTATTAATAGGGAAAGATATAACACAATTAGAACAAGATTATGGGGCACCACAGAGAATAGATGAAACGCTATACGGTTATCAATGGTATATTTATAATCAGAATGACCAACATTATCTGCAAGTTGGGGTTCAAAATAATAGGATTGTAACCATCTTTGTTTTAGGAGAAAGTTTAGATGTAACACCATTTGAAATAGGACAGCCAATGGAGGAAATTTTTAATACTGCCTTCTTTGATACAAATATTAAAATTGATTTAAATGGCAACTCCTATCGTTTTGAATTAAATGACACTGATTTAAATTTAAGACCTCTGATCCAATTAGGAGATGTTTATGCACAGCTTTATATCGATAAGTTCACTGGAAATCTATCTAGTGTTCGTTTTTTGGATGCGGAGACGATTATTAAACAACGTCCATATGAGCTTGTTTATCGCGGGGATTTACTGGATACTGCGGCGCCGAGTGAGGAGATGTGGAAAACCATTGAAACTGGCGCTCAGCAGGAAATTTTTGATATCACGAATGTATTGAGAAAAAGATATAGTGTAAAAACGTTAAAATGGGATGACGCTACTGCTGAAGTTGCCTACAACCATAGTAAAGATATGGCTGAAAATAATGATTTCTCGCATATCTCTAAAAAATTTGGGGGCTTAACAGATCGACTAAACAAGGCTGAAGTCGAATATCAGTCAGCTGGAGAAAATATAGCAGCTAACTATACCGATGGACCGGCTGTCGTCGAGGGGTGGTTAAATAGTAAAAGTCACCGAGAGTCGTTATTAAATAAGGACTTTACTCATCTGGGGGTCGGAGTTTTTCAAAAGTATTATACGCAAAACTTTATTCAGAAACCGTAAAAGAAGTAAAGGTGGCAGAATGTCTGTCACCTTTTTTACTGATGCTCAATCCTAAAATCACTAAATAAAAAATGATGATTTGTCCAGCTTCCATAAAGTAGAATCACGTCACCAGGGTTAAAAACATCCTTCTTCATATTTTTATGAATCGGCGAAGTTTTTTTTGCTGTTATTGTTTTAGCATTTGTTTGAAGTTGGAGGATTTGTACTAATATATATCGATGATAATAATACCGCTGTTTCTCTTCCCTAACATTTAGTATTTTTCCTTTCACAATCGCCTCATGAGGCACCTCAGCAGTTGCTAGCCATTTAGCGTCGTGCTCCTTCATTTCTTTTTTGGTTAACCAATAAAAATAAATTAAAACGATTGGGATTATAATGGCTGTCACCATTACCGCCAGCTCCTTGCCCTTATTTCTCGATGATAAAGAAAGTACCGGTTGCGTAGGCAATCTTTTTTCCATCACTGCGGAAGGCTTCTCCAGAGATGACCATCGTTTTAGTCCCCCTATGAATCATTTCCGCTTTACAGATTAGGTAATCGCCAATACCTGGCGCAATATAATGAATATTAAGCTGATTTGTCACAGCACCTTGTCCTTCCGGGAGAGAATAATTAGCGAAAAAGCCCATTGCTGTGTCCAAAACAGTTGCTGTAATGCCTCCATGGACGATTTGTAAGTTATTATGGATTAAAGGAGTGATTGGAATCTTAATTTCAAGTGAATTTTCATTCACCTTCGGTTCCATATGCAGGATGTTCCCAATATAAGTAGTTCTGTTTTGTGTAATTTTATTCTGAACACCTTGCAATAAGGAATGAAGAATTTCCAGATCCGTTTCAGACCCTTGTTCAATGCAGGTATTCAAAAGCTGTTTTAGTTTATCTTTCATGACTTAACCTCTTTCTTTACTTTTTCTGTTCACATCTTACCATGTAGTACAGGATAAATAAATCAATTGACATACAACACTCCTCACCATTTTCTTTTCATTGCATACTTTATTAACGGGATGATTTTGGGCAGAGGTGATAAAAGTGACACAAAAAAAATTACACCCATCCGTTCTTAAATTTAAAGAGTTTGTTAAAAATAATCCAAAGCTCATTCAAGAAGTAAGAAAAGGAAATTCCAACTGGCAGGAACTTTATGAGGATTGGTATTTATTAGGCGAAGATGATCCAAGATGGGAAAAAGTCGGGGAAGAAACCGAAGAGGATCATTCGGATCAATCGGAAAAGAAAAGCGATCTTATGTCTAATATTATGGGAATGGTAAAGAAAATGGATCCCAATCAAATGCAGGGCCATATTACGAACCTTAGTCAGGCCTTAGGAGCGATTCAAGGTTTGCTTTCACAATTTCAAGGTAATAATACTGGAGCAGGACCTGCTAAGCCATCGGAGGGTCCGAAGCACCCATTTTCGTTTAGACAGGACTAATGGATGGTGAAACAAATTGAGAAGTGAAGTATTAGAGTATATTAAACGACAAAAAGATTTAAGTCAATTCGTCCGGGAACAACCGCTTTGGTATCGAAAATTGTCCAGAAATCCATACGATTTACAGGCATTTGAAGCGGCATCATTACAATTTTATAAAAAGACTATTCCTGACCAGGTAGATAAGTTTACTAATGGTGTACAAATGGCATCTATGATGTATTCCATGTTCCAGGCTATGAAAAATCAAAGCTGACAAGGCACAAAATTTGGTGCCTTTTTATTTTTGCATCAGATTAAAATACAATCTGGGAGCGAACACTACTCCTATAAGGAGTGGTTACTGGTGAACAAAAAAATCCTAATAGGCTTCGTAATGCTGTTAACAGGAATCATCATGGTATCACAGGAACAAGTCATCAGAAATGACACAATTGTGGCAAAAAATAAAGAAGTAGAAACACGATCCGTCTTTAAGCTTGTTTCAACCGAACTGCCAACTTTAAATGTAAAACATGAAACAAAGGGAAACCAAGTATTTGTAGAAACTATTCTTACTGGCATCAGTTTTAGGGAAGATGATAATCTTGGGCAAAAAAATGTTAAAATGGTTGTTTGGATCGATGGTAAAAAGTATTTAGAAGTCAAAAGTGCAGCCTTTATTATAAAAAGATTACCAGCTGGGAGCCACCAAATTAAGTTAGAAATCTATTCTTTAGAAAATCAACCTGTGGGGCTTGCTAAGGAGTTTATGGTAAATATCCCTAAGTAACGGAAATTTTCGCTTTCTTAAAGTATTCATGGTAAAATGACTTTGGAGGTGGGCATGAGTGCTTGCAACAACAGAAAGTGTAGAATTAGTAGAATTTGCAGAAGCGATTGGTAAAATGGTCTTAGAGTCTGATATCGTCCAGCACTATCGAACCTGCTTAAATAAATTAAAACGCAGCTCTGAAGCACAGCGTAAAATAGATCAGTTTGTTAAGACGAAGGAACTTTATGAGGAAGCCCAACGATTTGGTAGATATCATCCTGACTATAAAAGAGTCATGATTGAGGTTCGTCAATTTAAACGCGAAATGGATTTAGACCCAGATGTAGCGGAGTTTAAATTGGCTGAGATGGATTTACAAAGTCTATTGGATGAAATCAGTCTTATGATAGGTGGGGCTGTTTCTGAGAATATTAAAGTTCCCACTGGAAATCCATTTTTTGACTCTGGCCATGGAAGCGGCTGCGGCAGCGGCGGGAGTTGCGGCTGCGGATGAAAAATCAGCTGAAAGCTGATTTTTTTTACTATATAATTGAAATAGATGGTTTTTCTATGCTAGACTTATTTAAAAATGAACGTATAATCGAAGGGGAAAAAATGATGTTTGTTCAAAGACAAGGATTAGTTGTTTGGCTATATTCCTTAAAACAAGCGAAAATGTTAAGACGGTTTGGGAATGTACACTATGTCTCCAAAAAATTAAAATATGTATTTTTATATTGTAATCAAGACGAAGTAGAAGAAATTATCGAAAAATTGAAATCCTTTTCGTATGTAAAAAGAGTAGAACCCTCCTATAAACCATTCTTAAAAATGGAATTTGAGAATTCTGCACCGGATAAAGCAAAAGAGTACGACTATAAAATGGGCATCTAAACGAGGGAGATTCACCCTCGTTTTTTTATTCAAAGGCTAATGTTAAAGAATAGGGTTGATCTTATACCCTGATTGAACAGAATATATTCAATAAAAAAACCCTGCAGTCACCTGCAGGGTCCTTCTAAATCCTTTAACAGGATAGAAGGCAAAGGGAGAGGAGAAACCGGAGGAAGAACTTATGGGGAAACGTAAGTCTTCTCCGCGGTTGGCAACAACATCCTCGAATTGATGTTGTTAGTAACATTATCCCCACAACAAACAAGCTTATACGTCATTTTAAAAATTTCCGCCTCAAATAATTTTTTTGAATAATAATAAAATGATATGTGATTTGTCTGGTTTTCAATAATTATGGTAGGATGTATAATGAAATATTTCTAAATGTGGTGATTAATTCGTGAGAGTGGTTTCAGGCATTTGTAAGGGAAGACCTCTAAAAGCGGTACCGGGAAATACAACCAGGCCAACAACAGATAAAGTGAAAGAAGCAGTATTTAATATGATAGGTCCCTATTTTGATGGGGGAATTGGGCTGGATTTGTTTGCAGGCAGTGGGGGCTTAGGTTTAGAAGGACTTAGCAGAGGGTTGGATAGAGTGATTTTTGTGGATCGCGAACCCAAAGCCATTCAAGTTATTCATGAAAATATAAAGAGCTGTCGAATGGAAGAGAAAACAGAAGTTTACCGAAACGATGCTGACAGAGCGTTAAAAGCATTAATCAAACGTGAAATCCAATTTGATGTGCTTTTTTTAGATCCTCCTTATAAAAAACAGCAGCTCGTTTCGCTTATGGAGAAAATGAGTCAGCAGGATTTGCTTAAATGGAATGGATTAGTTGTCTGTGAACATAGTTTTGACGTATCATTACCTCAAAAGGTTGGTGGATTTTCTCAAGTTAAACATGAGAATTATGGAATAATTAGTATTACGATTTATCAAAAGTCGTTGGAGAATAAGGAGGAGTAAGTTTGGCAAGTATCGCTGTTTGTCCGGGAAGTTTTGATCCTATTACATATGGTCACCTTGACATCATTCGTCGAGGGGCAAAAGTATTTGATAAAGTGAATGTTGTTGTACTAAATAATTCAGCAAAAAATCCACTGTTTACAGTGGAGGAACGAATTACTTTAATAAAAGAGGTAACCAAAGAAATGCCCAACGTCGAAGTGGATCAATTTTCCGGACTACTTGTTGATTATGCTAAAAGTGTGAATGCAACAGCGATTCTTAGAGGTTTAAGAGCTGTATCTGACTTTGAGTATGAAATGCAAATTACCTCAATGAACCGTTATTTAAATGATCAGCTTGAGACGTTTTTTATGATGACGAACAATCAATATTCCTTCCTGAGCTCAAGCATAGTAAAAGAAGCGGCAAAATATAACGGGAATATCTCTGGGCTGGTTCCACCAATCGTAGAATCAGAACTTCACAAAAAATATGGAAGAGAATAAATGAAAAAGAGCTTGGGGTTACCTAGCTCTTTTTCACATTCTGCTTGTTAATTCGATAAAAAAGAATCATAACATAAAAAGCAAGAGTCAATATCGTGATTTGCGGACCGATTTCGACTATTTTGTTAAATAAATCATTCGTCCATAATACACCCTCACCGAATACAGGGAGAGCGTTGGAAGGCTGCTCATGGTTTTGAATTCGGAGATATACAGGCTTCCATAAGATCAGAGTGAACACACTGGCAAAAAAACCTTGAAGGATTCTGCCAAAAAAGAATGGCTTAAAACGGATATCGGTTTGTGCCAAAATACTTGCCACTTGAGCTTGGACACTTAATCCGCTAAATCCTAAAATGAAGCTCGTGATGATCGCTTTTTGTAATAAGGTTGAATCAAGATCAAGGCTTGTCAATTGGCTCCCCAAGGTAATTTCAAAAATCCCCGAGATTAATGGAACACTTAACATATCAGGGAATGACATAGCAGAAAGAATAATTCCTATTACCTTTCCTAAAGCATCAGTAATATGTAAGTGGTAAAGTAGCTTATTGATGACAGAAAAAAGAATGATAAAACCGCCAACCATCAATAGAGTTTGGATGGAGGAAGTGACAGCATCACCTAATAATTTCCCAATAGGTCTGTTGTCCTTTAGTCTGGTTTGGTGCAAAGCGGACAAAGCTGCTCGAAAATGAAACTTTTTACGCCGTTCATCGGATCTAACAGATTGATCCCTTCCATAAAACCGCATCACGATCCCTACACAAATATTACTCATATAATGGGCTAATGCCAAAAGGAATCCTAGTTGAGCATTGTGGAAAAAGCCAACAGAAACCGCACCAAAAATAAATAGAGGATTAGATGAATTAGTGAAGGAAACGAGTCTTTCTGCCTCAATTCTTGTTAATTGTCCTTCTTCCCTTAATCGTGCCGTAAACTTAGCTCCAGCCGGAAATCCTGAAGCCAACCCCATAGCCCATACAAACCCACCGACACCCGGAACCTTGAACAGCGGTCTCATAAGGGGTTCAAGTAATACGCCAATGAATTTAACTACACCGAAGCCAATGAGCATTTCTGAAACAATGAAAAAAGGTAAGAGGGAAGGGAACACGATTTTCCACCACATATTAAGACCGCGAACGGATCCTTCTAATGATTCCTGGGGAAAAGAGATGAGAGATAATGCAAGGGCTGTAACCATTACCGATAAAAAGATGGTTTTGAGCTTTGATTGAAACATTTGATCAAGTCTCCTCCTTAATAGAGGTGAATACGCCAGAATTGTTTAGACGGGAACCTGAATGATAAAATGGTAATAATAAGTCTTTTACCATCCAATTACTTGTCCTCATATATAAATCAAATATACTCATAGAACGAAAATTTAGACCATAAGATTGAATGAGTTTATCATGCATTTTTTGTGTGTTTATCAGATTATAATGGGAGGATACATTGTATGGAGCAACCTAAAATTGGCTTGGCACTGGGGAGTGGTGGTGCACGGGGGTTTGCTCATCTAGGGGTTATTAAAGTATTACAAGAATCTGGAATCCCCATTCATTTAATTGCCGGCAGCAGTATGGGAGCTTTAGTTGCAAGTTTTTATGGTGCCGGGATCGATTTTGACAATCTATATAAATACTCTACTGTCTTTAAGCGGAAGTATTTTTTAGATTTTACCATTCCCAAAATGGGCTTCATTGCGGGAAAAAAGGTAAAGGAATTTATCCAAATCTTTACCCATGGAAAAAATATAGAAGATTTATCGATCCCCATCGGAATTGTCGCAACAGATTTAATTACTGGGGAAAAAGTCATCTTCAGAAAGGGCCCCATTGCTGATGCAGTAAGGGCTAGCATTTCCATTCCGGGTATTTTCGTTCCGGTAAAATCCAATGGAAGAATCCTGGTCGATGGTGGAGTGACAGATCGGGTTCCAGTGAGTGTAGCAAAGGAGATGGGAGCCGACATCGTGATTGCAGTGGACGTATCGCGAGTTAAAAGGAATGCAGAAATTACCTCGATCTACGATGTTATCATGCAGAGTATTGATATTATGCAAAATGAAATCGTGTTAAACAGTGAAATTGCAGCGAATGTAATGATTCGTCCACCCGTTGAAAGCTATAGTTCACGTGCTTTTACAAATATTGATGAAATTATTAAATCAGGCGAAGAAGAAGCAAAAAAACATCTCGAGCAGATTCATTTAGAAATTAGCCGCTGGAAGGGAAGAAATTAGTGTTGCGCAAAAAAATATCTATAGGTATTTTAAGTTTACTTATTATCGTACTAATTGGAGGAATGAATTATCCATTACCTTATTTTGTTTCAAAACCAGGTATGGCTAAGGAACTGGCCCCTATTATTAAAGTTGAAAACGGGTATAAAGATAAAGGCAATTTCATGTTAACGACAGTGCGCATGGGCAGAGCCAATATTTTTTCATATCTAGAAGCAAAGGTCAAAAAATATGAAGAAATTTACCCTGTGGACATGATATTGGATAAGAAAGAAACAGAAGAAGAATATGATTTGCGGCAGCTACATCTAATGGCTGGGTCCAAACAAAATGCCATTGAGGTAGCCTATCGTAAGGCGGGCCTACCTGTAAAATACAATTATAAGGGAATCTATGTCATGCAGGTACTTCAGGATATGCCTGCAGCAGGAAGATTAGAGCCAGGGGATCGTATTTTTAAAGTCGATGGACATTCATTTCCTTCATCAAAGGAATTTATCGACTTTGTTAGCCAAAAGCACGCTGGAGATACCATTACATTAACCTTTATGAGAAAAAAGGTGGAAAAAACCGTTCCTCTCCAATTAAAGGCATTTAAGGATGATCCTAAAAAAGTAGGAATTGGAATTTCTTTAGTTGATGACAAAGAAATTGAGGTCAAACCAAAGGTAAAGGTGAATACAGCTGATATTGGCGGTCCATCTGCCGGTTTAATGTTTTCATTGGAAATCTATAATCAATTAACAAAAGACGATCTTACGAAAGGTTACCAAATTGCTGGTACGGGTACCATTGATGCTGAGGGTAATGTGGGACCTATTGGTGGAATAGAACAAAAAATTGTGGCGGCGGACAAAGCTGGGGCTGAAATCTTTTTCGCTCCAAATGAAAAGGGAGCAAAGAATTCCAACTATAAGGCCGCTGTTAAAACAGCAAAGGATATTAACACAAAGATGAAAATCATTCCTGTTGATACCTTTGATGATCCTGTAAAATACCTGAAACAGTTACCGGAAAAGAAAAGCAGCTAGGCCGAAAGGCTTAGCTGCTTTTTTCAATAACGATCGGTGGTTGTTTGTATTCTTGTTGAATCATCATCTTCTTATGTGGTTCGTCAAGACACATTCCGTATATTCTTGCTGCTCTGACATCAAGCTGAATGTCATTTTCTTTATAGGATGGAATCCTCGAAACAAGGGGAAGATTAAAATGTTTCTTTGTTTTATTTAAATATTCTTTACCTAAATCACTCATCCCTAAAAGCCTTAAATAACTGGCATTTTCAAGATGGTTCATTTCCGATTTTTTCGTATTTGTTAGAATATGGACACATAATCTTTGCAATCTCGTCCATGTATATCTTTTGGTTTTTATTTTTTGCATGAACTCCTGAAAATTTTGCGCTTCCAATGCTGCTTGGATTAGACGGTTTTCTAACCCCTCTTCCATCTCATAAATATCTCTTAACTCATTTGGATTAGTTTGAAGCAGCCGAAATTGCAGCAATTGCCAATAGAGTTCCCAGTGATGAAAGGTTCCATAACGCTCTAAATATTCTTCTAACAGATCTTTTGTACGGTCTGGAACATATTGGCCGATCCCCATTTTTTCATGGTCATTAGAAAAAATGGCTTTGCGAATGCTGGTTGCACTGGCAATTGTATCCGAAGCAAAATGTTCATCATGGTAGTTCGCACTTTTCCTTGAAACGGTTAAGGGCTCTATCGAACTCCTTAGTTGTTTGATAGCTTTTATGTACTGAAAACCAAGGATATTATTAGGTTTGGATAAATCAAGAACATGTTCAGAGCCTGATAACTGTTGAAAAGCTAGAGATAATGCTTTAGGGTAACTGACACCGGTTTGGATAAAAGTTTTGATTTGTTCATCATATTCGGCTGATCGGGATGTTAAGAATTCTAACGTTTGCTTAAAGGCTCCCAAATCACCGCTTTCACTGCCAAAACATAAAGAATCACAACCGGCAGCATCTAGAATCGATACTGCACCAGTGGCAAAAATTTCGGCTTTTTGAACAGCAAAACGATAAGGCAATTCAAAAACAATATCTACTCCATTTACTAAAGCCATTTGGGTTCGGACCCATTTGGAAACAAGTGCAGGTTCTCCACGCTGAAGAAAATTCCCGCTCATTACGGCAATCACGACATCAGCATTGGCGGCTTCTTTAGATGCCTGTAAGTGAAAGGCATGACCATTATGGAACGGATTATACTCAACGATGACACCAACTGCTTTCATAGATCTACTCCTTCATAAAAAATTATTAACATTATCGGAAATTTGTAAGGAAACTAATCTAATAATATGATAAGATGGAAAAGATGTTTGTAAAAGCCTTAATTGGATACACTAGTATGGAAAATCACTAATGATTCTACTTAATACTACTGTAAAGAAAAAATATTGACAAAAATATTATCGAAGGCTATAATTACCTTTGTTGCCTTGGGGTGATTCATTTGAAATGGACATTAAGTCAATTGCAGAAATATCGGAATAAGGAATTTTTGATTGATGATGTTTTTCGGTTTGATGAAATCAAGCAGGACGATCCAACAATCAGGGAAGTCTCTCCGATGCATATTACAGGTCGTGGGGATATTGATTCATCAAAAGTTACCTTTCACTTAAAAATTGAAGGTTATCTAATCCTTCCTTGTTCACGGACTTTAGTAGATGTTAAGTACCCAATTAATGTCGAAGCATCTGAAACATTCCTATTGCAAAATTCTGTTTATCAAACTGAAGAGGAAATTCATCAAGTAAAAGGGGATGTCATTGACTTAAACCCAATTATCAGGGAGATTCTTTTACTTGAAGTTCCAATGCAGGTCTTTTGCGATGATGTGTTTTCTGAGGGTGCTGCTCCTCAATCCGGTAAGGATTGGGAAGTCTTACAAGAAGAAACGGATTCAAAGAAGATTGACCCTAGATTGGCGGGACTTGCTAAATTTTTTGACAAAAATGATCCTTCTTCCGAATCATAATCGGAAATAAAAGAAGCAAATTGAAAAAACAGCGAGGCAATGCCTTACGCTTTTCTTATAAGGAGGTGGGAAGAATGGCTGTACCTTTTAGAAGAACTTCTAAAACTGTTAAAAGAAAACGTCGTACACATTTCAAATTAAGCGTTCCTGGTATGGTAGAATGCCCAAATTGTGGTGAAATGAAATTAGCTCACCGCGTATGTAAAGCTTGCGGAACATACAAAGGAAAAGACGTAGTTAACGATTAATAACTACTTAGATAAAAAGCACAAGGAATAATTCCTTGTGCTTTTGTCATTTTATTTACATAGTGAAGCAAATAATGTGCATGGAAGGCGGAGAATCATGTCATATTTGATAGAAAAGCAAAAAAATGGTGTATTGCTATTTACTATTGCCAGGGAAGAAAAACGCAATGCCATCAATTATGAGGTAATGGAGGGATTGTCCCAAGCTATTAAATTGGCTGAAGAATCAGGGGCAAAAGCACTCATTATTACCGGAGAAGGGAATCGGGCTTTTTGTTCAGGTGGTGATTTGTCTGTCTTTCACTCCCTACATACAAAAGAAGAGGCATATGCAATGCTTTCAAAAATGTCTAAGATTCTTTATTCTCTACTAGTATTGCCGATTCCAACTGTAGCATTGTTAAATGGACCGGCGATTGGCGGCGGTTGCGAACTAGCGATTGCATGTGATTATCGACTAGCTAAAAAAGGAGTAAAAGTAGGGTTTGTACAAGGGAAGCAGGCTATTACAACTGGTTGGGGCGGAGGCACCATTCTTTCGGAAAAATTGCCTCAACCCATGGCCATGAAACTTTTGATGGAAGCTGAGCCTAAGCGGGTTGAAGATCTTGAGAAAATAGGATATATTGATCAAACTTTTGAAGGTGATCCTAATTTGGCCAGTGATGTTTTTCTTGAAAACATTCTTTTAAAAGAAGTGTCAGTCTTACAAGCCTATAAAAAGATATGGATCCGCAAGTGGGAAGCGCAAAATCTTTTAAGGAGAATGGAAGAAGAGGTTAAGACCTGTTCCGTACTCTGGGAAAGTGATGTCCACCATGAATATGTAAATAAATTTATGAATAAAACATTGAATATTTCAAAACGAGAAACCTGATTAAGTCTATCTTTTCTAGTAGATGCATATGTTTATAAAAACACTGCTAGGAGGGGAAATTCTAATGTCACCGACTCGACAGGATGCTTGGTCACAAGATGAAGATTTACTGCTTGCGGAAGTTGTTCTGAGACAAATACGCGAAGGTGGGACACAACTTCAGGCCTTTGAGGAAGTTGGCAAGCAACTAACGCGTACTGCTGCAGCTTGTGGTTTTCGCTGGAATTCGTATGTAAGGAAGCAATACAAAAGCGGTATTGAACTGGCAAAGAAACAGCGTAAGGAATTGAAAAAACAACAACCTTCTTCCAGAAACAATCAAATTCCGCTAGAAGATGACGTAGAAACAATCTCATCACCGCCCAGCTTTGAGCAAGGGGATACGATAACCTTTCCGCTGGTCATTCGCTATCTGGAAGAACTCTACAACAAGGTAAATAGCCATCTGACCCTAGAGGAAGATCGCGAAAAAGCTTATGAAAAAATAAAAGAATTGGAGAAGCAAACATATTACTTGTCCTCTGAGAATGAAAGACTTGCTACTAGTTTAAAATCCATTGAGGAAGATTACCTTTCATTATTAGAAATTATGGAAAAGGCCCGTAAAATGGTAGTCCTTCAAGAGGAAGACCGGCAGCAAAAGGTAAAATTCCAAATGGACAAAAATGGTAATCTTGAAAGAGTGGAAAAATAGGAAAAGCGGGCTCGTGGAGAGTCCGCTTTTTAAATAGGCTCTGTTCAACTTGTATGTTGATTTCCGCTCCAGGCACTTCGCTTTCCGTGGGCCTTTCGGCGAGCCTCCTCGGCGCTTGCACCTGCGGGGTCTCTCCAGAACCGTACTTCCACAGGACATTGAATTGCTTCCTTGACTCCGCCCACGCACGAAGGAAATGCGTTAGCATTTTCGAGGAGTCTTCGTGCCTTCCGCTCCTATCAACAGGTTTTAAAATCAACAGTATTCTTTACATAGCCTTTAAATAAATAAATTAATGTTGTTGTGCCTCGACGCCTTCTGGGTACCATACTAATGGGTTTTCGCCGCGGTCTCTGTCCATTTCATAGTCAACATTAGAAAAACCTATCTTTTCCCAAAATCCACGAGATTGCATTCTAGGGTTCGCTTTAATAGGTAATCCGAAATTCTTGGCGAATTCTACAAGCTGTTTTCCGAAACCTTTCTCTTGATAGTCTGGTAGCACTTCTAGCTTCCATAATTCCAAATAATTTTGAGGTGGATAAAAATACCGGTCAAATTTGGCGTCAATTTGATACAGACTCATACGCGCAACTAGTTTATCGCCAAAATAGATTCCATAAAACGGTGATTCATTGTCATTATCCACCATATTGGCTTCTAAATCCTCCAACATGGATAATTCCTGGATTCCATATTCTTTAAATTTTTTAAATTCCTCTAAAGTCTTAAAATTTATTTTTAATTTCTCCACTTTTGTCCCCATTGTTGTCCTCCTGGAATATGAATTTTTTTACTTATATAATCATACGTCCTTGAATATCATAAATTGAATAATTTTTGCATTATTCAAAAATGAAGCACTTTCATTATATAACATAATAATAAAAATTTCTTCTTCTAAACACTGAAAGCGTTTTCGAAATTAGCAGGAAATTCTGATAATGATGTAGAAAGAACAATATTACAACCTTTTTATTTTATTGGTTCTTTAAACTTGTATGTTGGTAACTGCTCCAATCAACAGGAGTGAAAATCAACAGTATTCTTTAACATAGCCATTTTATTAAAACGGAATAGGGAGTGGAAAGAAATGAAAGAAATTACTGCATCCATGGCAGGAACAGTGCTAAATGTATTTGTCTCAACAGGGGAGTCAGTAAGTCCTGGGCAAGAAGTGATTATGCTGGAGTCAATGAAAATGGAAATCCCAATTGAGAGTGAAAGGGAAGGAATGGTCAAGGAAGTGAGAGTGAAGATTGGTGATTTCGTCAATGAGGGCGATGTTTTATTGGTACTAGTTTAAGGAGGGACTTTAATGGTAACAACTGATAGATTGAATGTGCAGCTCGAAGCTAACCGTAACAAAATTGAGGCGGGTGGCCATCCAAAATACCACGAAAAGGCTAAAGAACAAAAAAAACTTTTTGTCAGAGATCGATTGGCTTTATTATTTGATGAAGGAAAATATGAAGAAGATGGAAAGTTTGCTAACTTTTTAGCGGGAGATTTGCCAGCAGATGGAGTGGTAACAGCGATAGGGAAAATAAATGGCCAAACCGTTTGTGCAATGGCTAATGATTCAACCATAAAGGCGGGGTCCTGGGGTGCAAGAACAGTTGAAAAAATAATTCGCATTCAAGAGGTTGCTGAAAAATTAATGGTCCCTTTACTTTATTTGGTTGATTCAGCTGGAGCAAGAATTACTGATCAATTAGAGATGTTTCCGAACCGTCGTGGGGCAGGTAAAATATTTCATAATCAGGTAAGGCTTTCTGGAAAAATTCCGCAGGTTTGTCTGTTATTCGGTCCTTCAGCGGCAGGAGGTGCTTACATACCGGCGTTTTGTGATCTTGTCATCATGGTAGATAAAAATGCTTCCATGTATTTAGGGTCTCCTCGGATGGCAGAAAAGGTCATTGGTGAAAAGGTTTCCCTTGAAGAAATGGGAGGAGCCCGGATGCACTGTACTGTAAGTGGCTGTGGCGATCTCTTAGCCTTTAGCGAGGAGGAAGCCATTGAATCCGCTAAACTATATTTAAGTTATTTTCCGGCTAATTACAAAGAAAAGACAGCTCAATTGTCAGGAGTTGCTCCAAAACAAGGGCGTGAATTGGAATCCATTATTCCAGAAAACCAGAATGCCCCTTTTGACATGTATGAGTGCATTGACCGATTAATGGATGAAGGGAGTTTTTTTGAAATAAAAAAATTATTTGCCCCGGAAGTTATTACCGGTTTAGCACGATTGAATGGAAGAGCAATCGGGATTATTGCCAACCAGCCTAAAGTAAAGGGCGGGGTATTGTTTGTTGATTCCAGTGATAAAGCGGCAAAATTTATTCAGCTATGCGATGCCTTCCACATACCATTATTGTTCCTAGCTGATGTACCTGGTTTCATGATCGGAACAAAGGTGGAGCGAGCAGGAATTATCCGTCACGGTGCAAAGTTAATTGCCGCAATGAGTTCGGCAACAGTTCCGAAAATCTCCGTTATTGTCAGGAAGGCTTATGGTGCGGGTCTTTATGCCATGGCTGGTCCAGCATTTGAACCGGATTGCTGTATTGCCTTACCTACTGCTCAGATTGCAGTTATGGGCCCTGAAGCAGCGGTAAATGCGGTGTATTCAAATAAAATTAACGAGATCACCGATCCTAAAGAAAAAATTGCCTTTGTCCAAGAAAAGCAAAAGGAATATAAGGAACATATTGATATATATCGACTTGCTTCAGAATTGATTGTGGATGAGATTGTCGCACCATCCGAATTAAGAAACGTACTGACGAAACGTTTTGCCTACTATGAGACAAAAGAAATACCATTAAGTGAACGGAAACATCCTGTCTATCCTGTATAATAAAAAGTAAAAGCCATACTGATATTATCCAAGAGCGTAAGGCACGAAGACTCTCCTATAGGAGAACGGGGCAGGGGAGACCACGCAGGCTCTTAATCTCCGAGGAAGATCTCCCGGAACACCCATGGAAAAAGGAGTGCCTAGAGCGGAAATTAACAGACTTTTATAAAGAACAATTCATAAGGGTGCCCAAAGGGACACTCTTTTTTTCATTGCTTACTTACAAGTGAGGGGGTTAGCTGATAAAATACAGATATAGTTTAATAAAGAAGGGATCAATCATGAAGGTTGGAATTATTGGAGCAGGCTCAATTGGATTATTATTTGCCTCCTACCTAAACAGAGCAGTTGAAGTAACTATTTATACGAGGACAGCCGAACAGGCAGTGGAGATAAATAAACATGGAATTCTCCTTTATAAGGGAGAAATATGTAAAAAGTCATCAGTCAGGGCACTCCCTATCTCGCAGTGGGAGGGCGATGAAAACGTAACAATAATTACTGTTAAACAATATCAACTGGAGCCAATAATCGATAAAATATCGAATTTGTCTGCATCCGCTAACAACATATTATTTTTGCAAAATGGTATGGGACACTTAAAGCAGCTTGAATCCATTCAATCAGAAAATATTTTTGTGGGGTCCATTGAACATGGTGCAGCAAAAGAAAACAACTTTACAGTCAGTCATAATGGGGCAGGAATTACGAAGGTAGCTGTTTTTAAAGGGAATGAGGGAAAATTAAAAGAGTTTATAACGGCTATGCCTGATGATTTTCCGTTTGTTTTCCACGAAAACTTCTATAGCATGTTGCTGGGAAAACTAGTCGTGAATGCAGTCATTAACCCGTTAACTTCACTGCTTAGTGTTAAGAACGGTGCATTGATTGAGAATCCCTACTATTTTAATGAAGTGCAAAAGGTTTATTCTGAAATAGCTTCCATTTTGCTTCTGGAAGATTCTGCTTGGCACTTTGAACAAGTGGTTCAGGTTTGCCGGAAAACAGCCGATAATCGCTCTTCTATGCTGAAGGATTTGGAAGCAGGGAGACCAACTGAAGTAGATGCCATATTAGGTTATTTAATAAATGAGGCCAAAATTCAACATAAAGAGGCACCATTGATCAGTCAGTTATTTAACCTGATCAAAGGTAAAGAGCAAGTTGATGGGAGTGAGTTGGTGTGAGCGCCTTCCTTTCAACGCTCTTATCAATATTTTTTATCATGCCCTTCTTTGGGTTTGTGTTAATTCTAGTAATCTTTCAATATATTTATAAAAACCCAAAAAAATCGTTTCATAAAGCTATTGATTACTCAACGATTCTTTTCATTATTTCTGTCTACTTTTTAATGGAAACGATATGGGGAAAATCATTTTTTTGGCTAATACTATTAGTATTAATCGTGACGGCAATGTTTTTTGTGATTATCCATTGGAAAGTTAAGGAAGAAGTTATCATTCATAAAGTTCTTAAGGGGTTCTGGCGATTTACGTTTTTGATGTTTTTTGTGGTGTATATTTCCTTGACTCTTTTTGGTTTAATCCATCGTGCATTAGTTTTTTCTCTCTCCTGAAAAAGTTAGTGCATATATTTTTTGATATTTAGTGGGGAATGGTATACTCATTAAAGGACAATTAGGTGATCAGAAAGGGAGTAACTAAATGGAGATGTTAAATCTCTCCTTGCCTGCAACGAATCGGTTTGCTTCTAATTATTTGGAACAATCTTCAGACATCATGCCTTTTTTTCACTATCGCTACAATGATGTACATGAGGACCAAAATCGATTGGCAGAATTAAAGGAAAGAAGATTTCTTCGCGAGCAAGTGGCAAATCATATTGAAAGATTTATGCAAAAATTTCCCTCTTCCATAGAGGTGGAACATTCCATTCGTAAGTTAAAAAACGAAAATAGTGTAGTTGTCATTGGTGGACAACAGGCAGGAATCTTAACCGGCCCTCTTTATTCCATCCATAAAGTCATCTCCATTATCAAATTGGCACAACAAAAGGAACAGCAGCTGGGAGTACCGGTTATTCCTGTTTTTTGGATAGCTGGGGAGGATCATGATTATCAAGAAGTGAATCATGTATTTGTTCCGGTTGGTGAAAAAGCGGATAAATGGATATATCCAGAAAAAGTTCTGCAAAAGAAAATGGTTTCAGATATTGAAATTGACCGAAATATTTGTAGAGAATGGGTCTACAACTTAGTCGAGAATTTGGGCGAGACGGAATACACGAATCAGTTATTGGAATTTAGTCATGTCCTCATTGAAAAATCAACAACATTCGTCGATTTTTTTGCTGGGATCGTAATGGAGTTGTTTAAGGATTATGGACTATTGGTCGTGGATTCAGGGAATAGTGAGTTCCGTCAACTACAAAAGGAATTTTTGATGGAGCAAATTAACAACCATCAAGGGATTACCTTAACTTTATTAGAGCAGCAGCAGCAAATAAGAGAAAAAGGGTTCCCTACAACGATTGAAGCAACTGAACAATCTGCTAATTTGTTTTTTTATGATCAAATTAGAAACGAACGTATTTTACTTGAATATGACAATGAAGATCATCATTTTGTGGGGAAAAATGGTACAGTTTCCTTTACAAAAGAGGAATTAGTGGAGATTGTTGCCAATCATCCCGAAAAACTAAGTAATAATGTAGTAACAAGGCCATTAATGCAGGAATGGCTTTTTCCAACCATCGCCTTTATTGCTGGTCCTGGAGAAATTGCATATTGGGCAGAACTTAAACTGGTTTTTGAATCATTTAATATCAAAATGCCGCCAATTGTTCCGCGATTAAATATTACTTTGCTTGATCGGTCGATTGAGGGAGAGTTGGAAGAAATACAATTAAGTCTTGATCATGTTTTACAACAGGGAACAACAGGAAAACGAGAGCAATTTTTAGCCTCTATCAAGGATCACGAAATAGATGATTTATTTCAAGTCATGAAGGACCAATTAAAGGAACAATACCGGTTGGTTGAGGCAAAAACATCAGAAATAGAACGGGGACTCATCCCGCTAGTAAGGAAAAATGAATCATTCTTACTAAAAGATCTGAACTTTATGCAGACAAAGCTTCAAGATGCTGTCACTAAGAAACACGATATCCGTTTAAAGAAGTTTACCCGCATTGATTTAGCTTTAAGACCAAACGGAATCCCTCAAGAAAGAGTATGGAATATTTATTATTACTTAAATCACTACGGACTAGATATCATAAATAGAATCATGGCACTTTCCTTCGAATTTGACGGAACGCATAAGGTAATCAAACTATAAAAACTCCACCATCTCCGGTGGGGTTTTTCTTTTTTACAAAAAAACAGCTTTCAAAAAAGGATTTTTCGTTTTTTCAAAGAATTAGTTAAAAAATAGGTGGTGGAAAGTGGGGGATTGTGGTACATTTTTAATAGAAAGTGGGGGTAATGGGTATGTTCATGGGTGAGTACCATCACAGCATTGATAATAAAGGCCGCCTAATTGTGCCCTCCAAATTTCGAGATGATCTTGGTGAAATGTTCATCATCACAAGAGGTTTGGATCAGTGTTTATTTGGTTACCCATTATCGGAGTGGGCTCAGATCGAAGAAAAGCTCAAGGGTCTCCCGCTGACAAAAAAAGATGCCCGTGCATTTACCCGTTTTTTCTTCTCAGGTGCTACAGAGAGTGAATTGGATAAACAAGGAAGAATCAATATTCCAGCACCACTTTTGCAGTATGCAAAGCTGGAAAAAGAATGTGTTATTTTAGGAGTTTCCAATCGAATTGAAATTTGGAGCAAACAAATTTGGGAAGAATATTTTTCGCAATCTGAAGAATCTTTTGCGGATATTGCAGAAAATATGATTGGCTTTGATATATAATGGACAAGTTATATTAATATATTTTCTGTAAAAAATTCTTATTTTTTAACCGATTGGAAAAGGTGGTAAAAAATGTTTAATCATACAACTGTGTTATTAGCTGAAGCTGTTGAAGGACTTTCCATTAAGCCTGATGGAATTTATGTCGATTGTACTCTAGGAGGAGCAGGGCATAGTTCCCTGATTCTATCAAAGCTTGGAGATCGCGGAAAACTGTTTGCGTTTGATCAGGATGAAACAGCTATTGCTAATGCAAAAGAAAAATTAAAAGAATATGGTGACAAGTTAACAATTGTAAAAAGTAATTTTTTATTTTTGCAAGAAGAACTTGAAAAATTAGGTATTACCAAAGTTGATGGAGTCCTTTATGATCTTGGTGTTTCATCACCACAATTGGATACGCCGGAGCGAGGGTTTAGTTACCATCATGATGCCCCATTGGATATGAGAATGGACCATGATGCACCGGTTTCAGCATATGATGTAATTAATGATTGGTCATATGAGGATCTGGTCCGAATATTTTTTAGATATGGCGAGGAGAAATTCTCTAAACAGATTGCCAGGAAAATTGAAGCGGCCAGAGAAAAGAAACCTATTGAATCGACAGGGGAATTAGTAGACTTAATTAAGGAGGCTATTCCTGCACCTGCCCGCAGAAAAGGTGGACATCCAGCCAAGCGGATTTTTCAAGCAATCCGCATTGCCGTAAATGATGAATTAGCAGTCTTTGAAAAATCACTGAACCAAGCAATCGAATTGTTAAATCAAGAGGGAAGAATTAGTGTTATTACCTTCCATTCACTAGAGGATCGGATTTGTAAGGCCACATTCAAAAAAGCCAGTGAAACACCTGACTTGCCTCCAGGTTTACCAATGATTCCTGATGAATACAAACCAACATTAAAACTCATAACGAGAAAGCCGATACTACCATCAGAAGATGAACTTGAACAAAATAATCGTGCACGTTCTGCAAAGTTGCGAGTTGCTGAGAAATTATAGAATGAGGGAACATTTAAGTAAGTCCCGTTAAAAAATGAATCCGGAGGGGAAACGTGTGAGTAATCTTGCCAGGAATTTTAAACAACAACAGCAGCAAGAGGAACAAATTGTCCAAGACAGGAAACCATTAAAAATTAAAAAGTCCTGGCTTACTCCAGGTGAAAAAATTATTGGAGTAGCTTTCGCTGGCTTAGTTTGCTTTGGTGCTGTTCATCTTATCTCAAATCAGTCACAGATCTATCAAATTAACAAAGACATCCAGAAAATGGACGATCAAGTAAAGGAACAGCAAAAGGTTAATGAAGACCTAAAGGGTCAAGTCAGCGAACTGAGCAGATATGAGCGGATTTATGAAAAAGCAAAAAGCATGGGGCTCATGTTAAATGAAAATAACGTCAAGGTTGTGCAGGAGAAATGATTAAAAAACAGCCAAATATGAATGTGGGAGCAGCGATATTATTTGCAATATTCGGCCTGCTCTTTTTTGTCTTAATCGTCAGGTATTATACGATTCAAATCACAGGTGAGGTTGGAGGTCAGCCGCTTGCTGCTAAGGCACAGCAAAAATACAGCAAGGAAGGCATTTTACCTGCGCAGCGAGGCGAGATTTTAGATCGTACCGGTGAAGTAATTGCTGAAGATACCGTTTCATATAAGTTAGTTGCTATTCTCGATAAAAAAATGACAACGGATCCCAAGAAGCCGAGACATGTTACGAATCCAAGGGAAACCGCAGAAAAACTGGCAAAGTATATTGATATGGATGAATCTGATATTTATAAACGATTAACCAGAAAAGGATTGTTTCAAGTCGAATTCGGTAAGGCAGGCAGGGATATTTCTCATGAAACTAAGATAAAAATTGAAAGTCTGAAGCTTCCTGGCATTACCTTTCTTAGAGATTCCAAACGTTTTTACCCAAATGGAACTTTTGCGTCACATTTAATTGGCTATGCGGATAAGATTGAACAAAAGGACAGTTCTTTTAAAACAATTGGAAAGATGGGCATCGAGAAGTCATTTAATAATCAGTTAACTGGAACAAATGGAAAACTTGATTATGAAAGTGACCTGTGGGGATATATTCTTCCAGACGGGAAGCAAAAAGTGACACCAGCTAAGGACGGTCAAGATATCTATTTAACCATTGATAAAAAAATCCAGACCTTCTTAGAGGATGCCATGGATAAGGTGGCCAAACAGTACAAGCCGAAGAAAATCATAGCCATTGTCGCAGACCCGAAAACAGGAAATATATTAGCGATGGGACAGCGACCATCCTTTGATCCGGATACGAAAGAAGGTATTACTAAGAGTTGGCATAATGAAGCGATTGAGACATCTTATGAACCAGGATCAACGATGAAAATCTTTACTCTAGCTGCCGCTGTTCAGGAGGGTGTTTTTAATCCTAATGAAACCTATCAATCTGGTTCTTACAGGGTTACCAATAGAGATAAAGCGATTCATGACCACAACTACTCCGGTTGGGGGACTATCACCTATTTAGAAGGTGTTCAACGGTCATCAAACGTAGCTTTTGCGAAAATTGCCAACGAGAAATTAGGCTTTGAAAGACTTAGAGAGTATTTAACAAAGTTTGGCTTTGATAAACCAACAGGAATTGAATTGCCTGACGAAACAGCCGGAAAAATCAGATATACCTACCCTATTGAAAAAATTACCACAGCTTATGGACAAGGGACTGCTATTACACCGATTGAACAAATTCAAGCTGCAACCGCTATTGCAAATGATGGGAAAATGCTCAAGCCGCATGTTGTGGATAAAATTGTCGATCATGATACCGGAAAAGTAATAGAAGAAACCAAACCTGAAGTAGTATCTCAGCCAATATCTGCTAAAACTGCAAGTACGGTGCGCGACTACCTAGAAACGGTTGTTACTTCCCCAAACGGGACGGGCGGCAGGTATAAAATTGAAGGCTATAGTGTTGCAGGGAAAACGGGAACTGCTAATATTCCTGGACCAGGTGGGTATTTAAAGGGAGCAAACAATTATATTTTTTCCTTTCTAGGTATGGCTCCCAAGGATGATCCAAAGTTAATTGTTTATGTAGCTGTTCAACAACCTCAATTAGCAGGAATGGAAACCGGTCAGGGGGCAATTCCTGTTTCCGGTGTTTTTAATCCCGTTATGCAAAATAGCTTGCACTATTTAAATATTCAACCGTCTGTCATTGAAAAAGCTACAGTTAATAAATTGCCAAATCTTAAGGGGAACTCCGTGGAAGAAACGGAGAAAGACCTAAAAGAAAAAGGGTATGAGACTGTCATAGTTGGAAATGGAACAGATGTAGTGGACCAGCTTCCAAAAGCTAATACGCCGGTACTAGAAGGTGAAAAGGTAATCATTAAAACGAATGGAGAGTTAACAGCACCTGACTTAACAGGTTGGTCATTAAGAGATGTTATGAAATTTGCCAATCTTACAGGATTAAAGCTAAATTCTAAAGGGAACGGTTATGTCGTTGGACAAAATATAAAGCCAAAGGCACCTTTAAATAAAGGAGATTTCCTTATCGTTGATTTAAAAACCGCTGAGGAACAGTGGAATCAGCAGCAATCTGACCAAAAAGAAGATAGCACCTCAAAAAAAGAGACAAGTAAGAAAACAGTCCAAGATTAGGTCTAAATCCCGCTTTCTATAGCGGGATTTTAACTGTTTAGGGTAGTGACTATCGTTCTATTAAAACCAGTACAAGCATATTTATGAATGATGATGAAAAGGAGGCATGTTCATAATTATGCGCGTTTCAAATGTAACGGTCCGTAAACGGTTAATGATTGCACTATTCGTCGGAATTCTCATTTTTTTAATCATTGATGTCAGACTAGGCTATGTACAATTTTATTTAGGAAACATGCTAACTGGCTGGGCAAAAGATTCATGGAGTAGAAATATCCCTTTTGAACCTGAACGAGGGGAAATCGTTGACAGGAACGGTGTTCCGCTGGCAACAAATATAAGTGCTCCTACCGTTTGGGTTGTTCCGCGACAAGTAAAGGATCCTGCAACAACGGCGGAAAAACTGGCAGGAGTATTAAATATGTCAAATGAAGCAGCTTACCGAGAGATTACCCAGAAAGAAAGGATAGTCAGGATTAAAGAGGGAAGAAAAATCTCACATGAAAAGGCGAAAGAAATTAGAGCGCTAGGACTTGAAGGAATCTATATCGGAGAAGATTCAAAACGATATTATCCATATAAAAGTTATCTTTCCCATGTTCTTGGTTTTGCAGGAGTGGACAACCAAGGGTTAATGGGATTGGAAAAATACTACGATAAAGAATTAAATGGAAAACGCGGCTCGGTAAAATTCTATGCCAATGCAAAGGGAGAACGTATGAATGATATGGCCGACGATTATGAAAAACCTATAAAAGGTCTTGATTTAAAGTTGACCATTGATACAAAAGTGCAAACGATTGTTGAGCGTGAGTTAGATATTGCTCAAGCTAAATACAATCCAGACGGGATCATTGCCATTGCCATGAACCCGAATAATGGTGAAATTTTGGCGATGTCAAGTCGTCCAACCTTTGATCCAACCAATTTTCGAAATGTACCTCAAGAAGTATATAACCGAAATTTGCCCGTTTGGATGACATATGAGCCCGGTTCCACTTTTAAGATTATAACCTTAGCAGCAGCTTTAAATGAGAATAAAGTTAACTTGGAAAAAGAACATTTTCATGACCCGGGTTCGGTACAAGTGGCGGGTGCAAGGCTAAAGTGCTGGAAAAGAGGCGGACATGGTGATGAGAGCTTTCTCGAAGTCGTTCAAAACTCCTGCAACCCTGGATTTGTGGAGTTAGGTCAAAGGCTAGGGAAGGAAAAACTGTTTAAATATATTAAAGACTTTGGGTTTGGACAAAAAACAGGGATTGACCTTCAAGGGGAAGGGACAGGCATCCTGTTTAACATGGATCGGGTAGGACCGGTAGAATTGGCAACAACCGCCTTTGGGCAGGGTGTATCTGTAACACCGATCCAACAGGTTACGGCTGTTTCTGCTGCCGTAAATGGCGGTATATTATATAAACCATATATTGCAAAAGAATTAATAGATCCTGTCACAAAAGAAGTTGTAATGAGGAATACGCCGGAAGAAAAACGAAGAGTCGTTTCCGAGAAAACCTCCCAAGAAATTCGTCATGCCTTGGAAACTGTTGTTGCTCAGGGGACAGGAGGCAAGGCTTTTGTTGATTCCTATCGTATTGGTGGAAAAACCGGTACAGCTCAAAAGGCAGTTGGTGGGAGATATTTAGAAAATAACTTTATCGTATCATTTATTGGTTTTGCTCCTGCTGACGACCCGCAAATAGTTGTGTATGTAGCAGTGGATAATCCAAAAGGGGTTACGGCTTTTGGGGGAACAGTAAGTGCTCCTATTGTTGGTAATATTATGAAAGATAGTTTAAGTGCGATGGGAGTTGAACCAAGAAAAGAACAGATAGAGAAAAAGGTAAAATGGCCAGATACACCTTTAATTAAACTTCCCGATTTTGTAGGTTTAACAAGAAGTGAACTACAGGAACAGTTGGTCAACTTAACAGTTGATTCGAGCGGTGAAGGTGATGTTGTCGTCAGACAGTCGCCGGAAGCGGGTTCAAAGGTAAAAGAGGGTTCAAAGGTCAGATTATATTTTGGTAGCGGAAACTAAGGTAGATTTTTAGGAGATGCTTAATTTTTTTACAAATGTCCCCTACTAAATAGCAAAAATAAATTTTTTCATGTAAAATAAGATGGAACTTTTCTCAAAAGATAAAATGAAATATTTGTCAAAAGTCTATGTAAGGTCATGAGAGGAATTGAGGTAAACATGAAGCTACAAGAGCTGCTAAAGTCTTTGCATCTGTTGACACCATATAATGGAGTTGACTTGGAAATTACATCGCTTGAAAACGATCATCGTAAGGTGCAACCTGGGAGCTTATTTATTTGTATAAAAGGTTATACTGTGGATGGTCATGACTTTGCCGAAGCTGCTGTTAAAAACGGGTCGGTGGCAGTTATAGCACAACGTGAATTAGATATAGAGGTACCTGTTATAATCGTTAATGACACCACCCGAGCAATGGCAGTACTTGCTGATGCATTTTATAGGCATCCAACCAGAAAGTTAAAATTAATCGGGATTACAGGTACAAATGGTAAAACGACCACCAGTCATATGATTGAAAAAATTTTCGCTGACCAAGGAGAGAAAACCGGACTCATTGGTACGATGTATACAAAAATAGCTGATCAAATCATCGAAACAAAAAATACAACACCAGAAAGCTTGACACTTCAGAAAACGTTCCATGAAATGGTAGGCCATGGGGTCGAAACTGCTGTCATGGAGGTTTCGTCCCATGCCCTGGATTTAGGCCGAGTACATGGCTGCGAGTATGATATTGCAGTATTTACCAACCTAACACAGGATCACCTTGACTTCCATAAAACTATGGAAGAATATCAGCGAGCTAAGAGTTTATTATTCTCTCAGCTAGGCAATAGCTTTGATCCTCACAAGCCTAAATTTGCCATTCTAAATGCCGATGACCATGCCAGCGAGGTTTTTAAAAAAGTTACAGCGGCTCATGTTGTTACATATGGAATTGATCAACCTGCAGATATTCGTGCGATTAATATTCAAATGCAATCAACCGGTATTAAGTTTGATATTTTGATTAATGGTCTGAGCTACCCTGTTCATATTCAATTATTAGGCAAATTTAGTATTTATAATGTATTGGCAAGCTTTGCCGCTGCTTTAGTATCCGGAATAGAAATAGAAGAAATTATCTGCTCGTTGGAATCCATTAAAGGGGTGTCTGGCCGATTCGAACTTGTTCAAGCTGGCCAAGATTTTACCGTCATTGTGGATTATGCTCATACACCAGATAGCTTGGAAAACGTGTTGAAAACCATACAAACTTTCGCTAAACAAAAAATCTTTGTCGTGGTTGGCTGTGGCGGTGACAGAGATCGGACAAAACGGCCTATAATGGCACAAATAGCGTGCCGTTACGCTACGAATCCTATTTTTACATCTGATAATCCTAGAAGTGAAGATCCTGTAGCGATTTTAGATGAAATGGAGACCGGTGTTAAGGGAGAAGTGTATCAGGTCATACCGGATCGTAAAGATGCCATTTATTCCGCGATTGAGCAGGCTTCATCGGGGGATGTCATTTTGATTGCCGGTAAAGGGCATGAAACCTATCAAATTATTGGCAGCGTCGTACATGATTTTGATGATCGGATTGTGGCACTGAAAGCAATCAAGGAGAGATCATAATGCAGTTCGTCTATGAAGATTTATTACAATTATTTCCTGACGCCCAGGGAATTCGAGAAGATTTTATCTTTTTAACTATTTCTGACCAAGCCAATGTAAATCAACCTAAAGGATTGTTCATTCCTACGAGTGAGAGATCTGGGGAACTTTCAAAAGCAATAGAAAACGGCGCAATTGCTGCCATATGGGAAAAAGGAAAAGCATTGCCTCATTATACACCCAATCATTTTCCAGTTTTTTTTGTAAATGACGTGGTGGAAGCGATGATGAGCCTTTTGCAGTGCTATATAGATAAAGTAAATGGAGAAACTGACATTAAAATGGGGATTACTAATTTTATCATTTCAAATAAAGAACTTCTTAATAAAAAAATAGAGACATATGATATAGCTGTAATGCTAAAAAAAATTAACGACATACAAAATAACCTAATGGAAAGGAGGGGATAAAATGCTTGAGCAAGTTATATTTTTCACAATCGTCATGTCATTTTTAATTTCTGTCCTTCTGTCTCCTGTATTTATTCCCTTCTTGAGAAGGTTGAAATTTGGACAAAGCATTCGTGAAGAAGGACCAAAATCTCATCAGAAGAAATCAGGTACACCAACAATGGGTGGAATCATGATTTTATTTTCTATTGTCATTACAACCATAGTTATGGCAGGTAAATTTTCGGAGCCAACAGTTAAAACCTATCTGCTTCTTTTAGTGACTTTAGGATTTGGCTTACTTGGGTTTTTAGATGATTTCATTAAAGTCGTATTAAAACGAAATCTTGGATTAACGTCCAAACAAAAGTTTTTGGGGCAAATTATCATTTCGGTCATTTTTTATTTAGTGTACCGACAACAAGGATTTTCCACTGAAATTCATATTCCTTTTACCGATACCTCCTTTGATTTAGGCTGGTTTTTCGTGTTGTTTATCGTATTTTGGCTGGTTGGCTTTTCGAATGCCGTTAATTTGACAGATGGTCTTGATGGATTGCTGTCAGGCACAGCAGCCATTGCCTTTGGAGCATTTGCTGTTCTGGCATGGAATCAATCACAAATGGAGATTGCTATTTTTTCGGTTGCTGTTGTTGGTGCAGTATTAGGTTTCTTAGTATTTAATGCCCATCCAGCAAAGGTATTTATGGGAGATACAGGTTCACTAGCATTAGGAGGGGCGATTGCAACGATTTCGATCCTGACAAAGCTTGAAATCCTCCTGCTTCTAATTGGTGGTGTTTTTGTAATAGAAACCTTATCGGTTATCCTTCAAGTTGCCTCATTTAAAACAACTGGAAAACGAATTTTCCGGATGAGCCCACTGCACCACCACTATGAGCTTGTAGGTTGGTCTGAATGGAGAGTAGTGGTAACCTTTTGGAGTGTAGGTTTAATATTGGCAGTACTAGGAATCTATATAGAGGTGTGGTTGTAATTGAAGCAGATAGAATCGTATCGTCATAAAAAAATACTCGTTTTAGGTCTTGCCAAAAGCGGTGTCAGTGCATCCGTACTTTTACATAAGTTAGGAGCTTTTGTGACAGTAAATGACCAAAAGCCATTATCTGATAATCCTGAGGCACAGGGATTATTGGAACAGGGAATTAAAGTTATTTGTGGTGAGCACCCAATTGAACTTCTTGATGAAGGATTTGAATTAATTGTAAAAAATCCGGGGATTCCTTATAAAAACCCTATGGTTATTGCGGCAATTGATAAAGGGATTCCTGTTATAACGGAAGTCGAACTTGCTTATCAAATTTCTGAAGCTCCTTTTATTGGTATTACCGGAACAAATGGAAAAACCACTACAACAACATTAATTTATGAAATGCTAAAATCGGGTAATAAACAGCCGTTAATTGCCGGAAATATCGGTACCGTTGCTTCCGGAGTTGCTGAAGAAGCAACAAGGGAAAATACAATTGTTATTGAACTATCTTCGTTTCAGCTTATGGGTATCCAAACATTTAACCCGAAAATTGCGATCGTCACCAATATTTATGACGCCCATTTGGATTACCATGGATCAAAAGAAGATTATATGAAAGCAAAAGCAAGTATTACTAAAAATCAAACAGAGCATGAATGCTTAATTATTAACGCTGATCAGGAAGAAACTATGGCAATTGCGAGTCATTCCAAAGCAAAGATTATTCCTTTTTCAACAAAGAAGGATTTAAAGGATGGTGCCTGCCTAAAAGATGGCTGGTTATGCTTTAATCAAGAACCGATCATGGAGATCAAAAACATTGCATTGCCGGGCGTGCATAATCTTGAAAATATTCTTTCCGCTGTTTCGGCTGCAAAGCTATCAGGTGTAGCTAATGAGGCGATTCAGGAGGTGCTTTCAACCTTTACGGGTGTCAGGCACCGTTTGCAATATGTCGATGAAGTATTGGGCAGAAGATTTTATAATGATTCAAAAGCAACTAATATTTTAGCAACGATAAAGGCTTTGACTGCGTTTGAGACTCCTGTCATTCTATTGGCAGGTGGATTGGACCGGGGAAATGAGTTTGATGAGTTGATTCCATATTTGAAAAATGTAAAAGCATTAATTTCATTTGGTCAAACTGCACCTAAGATTGAAAGGGTTGGAATGGAGGCTGGAATAAAAAATTTCCGGCGTGTCGATAATGTTGACAAGGCCGTACCTGCTGCGTTTGAATACTCAGAACCAGGTGACGTGATTTTGTTATCTCCTGCATGTGCAAGCTGGGATCAATATAAAACTTTTGAAGTCAGGGGAGACATTTTTATCGAAGCGGTGCATAAGCTTAAGTAGGGGCTTGGCCTACTTTGTTCTTGCGTGGTACTCCGAAGCCCTAAATCTTGTTGTTGAGGTGTAAAGCGGTGCCGACGAAGAGAACAACTCCCGATTTTATTTTAATGCTTGTTACGTTTACCCTATTGGCTGTAGGACTCATCATGGTTTATAGCGCAAGTGCGATTTGGGCTGAATATAAATTTCAGGACTCCTTTTTCTTTGCTAAACGGCAGACGTTATTTGCTGCGGTTGGGATTATGGCCATGTTTTTTATCATGAATATTAACTATTGGACATGGAGAACATGGGCGAAAACCATTTTAATTGTATGTTTCATCTTATTGGTGTTGGTGCTCATCCCCGGGATCGGTAATGTTCGAAATGGTTCAAGAAGCTGGATTGGTGTTGGTGCTTTTTCGATACAGCCTTCAGAATTTATGAAACTCGCCATGATTGCTTTCTTAGCTAAATTCCTATCCGAGCGGCAAAAGTACATTACTTCCTTTAAAAAAGGTCTCGCTCCTTCTCTGGGGCTAGCATTTATTGCTTTTGCCATGATTATGCTACAGCCGGACTTAGGCACTGGAACTGTCATGATGGGAACCTGTGTCGTGATGATTTTTATTGCTGGTGCAAGGGTTAGTCACTTTGTTTTTTTAGGATTAATTGGAGTAGCCGGATTTATTGGTTTAATTGCTTCAGCCCCCTATCGGATTAAACGGATTACCTCCTTTCTTGATCCATGGTCAGACCCACTTGGTAGTGGCTTTCAAATCATCCAATCGCTTTATGCAATTGGACCAGGCGGCTTATTTGGCCTTGGATTGGGTGAAAGCAGGCAAAAGTTCTTCTACTTGCCTGAACCGCAAACAGATTTTATTTTTGCGATTCTATCTGAAGAACTGGGGTTTATAGGCGGATCTTTTATTATTCTGTTATTTGCGCTGTTGTTATGGAGGGGTATACGTATTGCGCTTGGGGCACCAGATTTGTACGGAAGTTTTCTTGCAGTGGGAATTATCGCCATGGTGGCAATCCAAGTAATGATCAATATTGGTGTTGTAACTGGGTTAATGCCGGTAACTGGAATTACCTTACCGTTTTTAAGTTATGGAGGTTCTTCCTTAACACTTATGTTGATGGCAATTGGAGTCCTTCTCAATATCAGTCGTTATTCAAGATACTGATGACTCACCCTGTGATAGGCAGGGTTCTTTTTGTTTACTAGGACTTTAAACATTGTATGTTGTTTTAATTACAATTCAATAACAATCTTTTATTATTATCATTGTATCTTATATTTTTGTAGTAGAATGTGTGTAGCAACTTTTTAGAGGTGAGAAATCGATGAAGATCGTAGTGAGTGGCGGGGGAACCGGAGGACATATTTATCCGGCATTGGCCCTGATAAGAGAAATTCAGAAAGAACATAAGGATGCAGAATTCTTATACATAGGTACTTTAACAGGGCTGGAGAGCAAAATTGTCCCTAGAGAAGGGATCGACTTCCAATCTATTCATATTACAGGATTTAAAAGAAAACTATCCTTCGATAATATTAAGACTGTATATCGTTTTTTAAAAGGTGTCCGCGACAGCAAAAAAATTCTAAATCAATTTAATCCCGATATTGTAATTGGAACGGGAGGTTATGTATGCGGACCGGTTGTATATGCTGCGTCGAAGCTCCGGATCCCGACAATTGTTCATGAACAGAACAGTGTTCCAGGATTGACAAACAAATTTTTAAGCAGATATGTAGATAAAGTTGCCATCTGTTTTGAAGAGGCAAAAGAATTTTTCCCTCCGTCAAAAGTGGTTTTTACAGGAAATCCTAGAGCTTCGGAAGTAATCGGCAAGGACGGAATAAAAGGTAGGCTTTCAGTGGGACTAAGCACGACTAAACCTGCTGTTTTAATATTCGGAGGAAGCCGTGGTGCAAGACCAATTAATGAAGCCGTTGTAAAAGGGCTACCGGATTTCTCTGAAAAACCCTATCAAGTTCTTTATGTTACCGGTGATGTTCATTTTGAAGCCGTTAGTAAGGAAGTGGAATTAGTAGGAAATCCGCAAAATGTTGTCATTAAACCTTTTATTCATAATATGCCGGAAGTTCTTGCTGGAATTGATCTCGTTGTTTCACGAGCAGGTGCAACATCAATAGCAGAAATTACTTCCTTGGGAATTCCAAGTATATTAATTCCCAGCCCATATGTAACCAATAATCATCAAGAAAAAAATGCAAGATCATTAAGTGATCACGGGGCAGCTAGTGTCTTGTTAGAAAAAGAATTAACCGGGCATAGCCTTGTTCAACATATTGACCAGATCCTGTTAGATAGTAAAATTTTGCACGATATGAAGCAAAAATCGAAGAAAATGGGTGTTCCGGATTCTGCATCTCGACTATTTAAAGTGATGACTGAGTTGGTAAATACGAAACGTAAGTAGCCCAAATAAACTCTTTGCATAAACTATAATTAACGCAATTTTGGAAAGTCAGGTGATACAAATGGACGATATCATGAAAGAATTACAAGATTTGAATATCGGCAAGATAAAACAAAATGAGTTACTTGCCCATCACACCACTATTAAAATTGGTGGTCCGGCAGATCTCTTTATCGAACCATCGTCAGTTGAAAATTTGGCAAAAGTTATGGAAGTTATAAATAGACATAAGATTCCATGGCGTGCCATTGGCAGGGGATCCAATCTGTTAGTCTCCGATAAAGGAATTGAAGGGGCTATAATAAAGCTCGGTGCAGGAATGGACAGTTTAGAAATTAATGAAACGACCATTACCGTCGGCGGAGGCCACTCACTTGTCAGTTTATCTACATTGATAAGTAAAAGAGGGCTCTCAGGACTTGAATTTGCCAGTGGTATTCCAGGTTCAGTAGGTGGAGCTGTTTACATGAATGCCGGTGCTCATGGATCTGATATAAGCAATATATTAACGAGAGCGCATGTTCTGTTTGATGATGGCGTAATGGAATGGTTATCAAATGAGGAAATGGCGTTTTCTTATCGTACATCTATTCTTCAAAAGCAGCGCCCGGGTATTGTGGTTGAAGCCGTTTTTCAGCTTGAATCGGGAGATAAGAAGTTGATTGTGAGTCAAATGCAGAAAAATAAAGACTATCGCAAGGAAACTCAACCATGGAATTACCCTTGTGCTGGAAGTATTTTTAGGAATCCTACCCCAAATTATGCTGGTAAATTAATTGAGTCTGCCGGACTGAAAGGGTTTAGTATCGGCGGTGCAAAAATATCAGAAATGCATGGGAATTTCATTGTCAATGCTGGAAATGCTACTGCAGGTGATGTTCTTGCATTAATTCAACATGTAAAGGATACCATTTTCAATTTATACAAAATAAAAATGGAAACAGAAGTTGAAATTATTGGAAGACGCTAATCGTGCAATATCCTAGAAATTCCAATTGCAAACATAATTTTCTAATAAGAAATCTCTTTCGAATGACAAATTTTGTGATATAATTACTGATAATATGATAGATAAATCCAAATGTAAATGAATGACGGCATGATTATTCGTGCCGTTGTTTTAGCTTTTAAGGTCTCTAAATGAAGATCAGCTTCTGAAAGAATCCATAGAAAGCCGCTTAAAAATGTGGGGGAATCATGAATGGAAAATGGTAAAATCGTTGCTCTTGAAGACCGGATTCCTAAATTGAAGGAACAGAGACGGCGAAAAGCAAATAAACGGCTTATTATTTTGCTGATTATGTTTTTTGCGATGATTGCCATTATTGCGTATTCTCAATCTCCGTTAAGTCATGTTAAATCAATTACCGTAATTGGAAACGAAATTTATTCCAAAGGTGAAATTATCCGTAAAAGTGGTCTTTCAACGGCAACAAATATATGGGAAGTAAGACGGAGCACTGTGGCTGCTAAAATATCACAGTTATCCGAAGTGAAAAATGCTGAGGTTAAGGTTAATTGGCCAAATTCAATACTCATTAAAGTAAAAGAGCATAAGAAGATTGCCTATCTTAAACAAGAAAATTCTTATTTACCGGTAATGGAGAACGGTAAAATTATTAATGATAAAAAAACAAATATCATTCCAGTAAACTCTCCGATTCTATTCGATTTCAAAGAAGGACAAGTCCTTAATGAAATGGTAAAAGGGCTGGCAAGCCTTCCAGGAGAAATCGTAAACTCCATTTCGGAAATTCATTATACTCCCAAAAAAACTGACAAGTATCATATCTATCTATATATGAACGATGGTTTTGAGGTAAGTGCAACATTAAGAAGCTTTTCGGAAAAAATGTCGCATTATCCTTCCATTATCAGCCAATTAGATCCAACTAAAAAAGGAATAATTGATTTGGAAGTAGGGTCATATTTTAAGGCTTTTGACACAGAAGCGGAGGAAACTAAAGGTGAAACTGATGAAGGTGAAGGGTAATCATGTTATATTGTCCCTGGTATGCCTTGTATTAGGGTTTATTCTGGCTTTCTCCTATCATTTAACACAAACCCAAAACCAAAAGCCTAAAATGTCTGATAAACAGTATGAAAAAACCCTTGCATTAAGGGACCAATTGATTGCTCAAGAGGAAAAAAACCGTGAGCTTCAAAAAGAGTTAAAGCAGAAGCAGGATAAAGTTCAAGATAATGAAAAGGATTTAGCCAAAGAGGCACAAGTTTTTCAAAATATGGCTGAAGATGCTGAAAAATACAGGATGTTCTTAGGAAAAGTAAAAGTTAAAGGAAAGGGGATAAAAATTACTCTTTCTGACGGCGCATACGATCCGACCGAGAACAATGTAAATAATTATTTGGTCCATGAACATCATGTGTTTAAAGTGGTTAATGAACTGTACATATCAGGGGCTTCAGCAGTTGCGATTAATGGTCAGAGACTGACCAGTCATTCCTATATTGTGTGCAATGGCCCAGTCATAACGGTTGACGGAGTTCAACACCCTGCACCTTTTGTCATAACCGCCATTGGAGATTCGGATGTCCTGGCATCATCTATCAATTTAACAGGTGGTGTTAAGGATCAGCTGATTAACGATAATATTGTGGTTGCTTTGGAAAAAGATAATGACATTGTTTTAAATCCTATTTTGGGTAATTAACCGGATGTCCACGAAAATGATGAAGTTAAAGGGTAAGGTGAAAAATGTGGACAAGAAAATCAACTTAAGTTTTACGCTAATTGCTGGGATTGTGGGCTTTATGGTTGCAATTCAATTTCAAACGGTAAAAAAACCTGCAGAACGTGACACTAGAGACATTTGGCAGTTACGGGAAGCTCTGCTTAAAGAAAAAGAATTGCAATACAACTTATTAACTGAAATCCGATCTAACGAGGATAAACTATCTGCCTATGAATCTAAGCGAAAACAAAGCAAAGAAAAGGCATTAAAGGATACATTCCAAGAACTTAAATCCGAAGCAGGCCTGACGGATCTTACTGGTCCAGGGGTTAGCTTGCAAATTGAAGCTGCAATGGAAGATATTCAAGACGGAGCACCCGCTACCCGAACAGTTTCTCCGGAATTATTGCAAAGGTTGTTAAACGAGCTTAATATGTATGAAGCTAAAGCAACAGCGATTGATGGTCAGAGAATAATTAATACAACAGTCATTCGTGATATAAACCGAGAAACGAAAGTCGATGGACATTCTATAAAAAAATTGCCCATTGAAGTGAAGGTGATAGCTGCGGATTTTACGACTGCAGAAAAACTGTATAACCGGATGAAAGTATCAAAGGCCAGAGATGAATTCTATACCGAAGGGTTAAAGTTAAATGTTTCACCCCCCACCCAAAATGTCACTCTTCCGGCATATGATAATCCACTTCGGGTCCGATATTTGGAACCGATTAAAGAAGGGGGCTGAGCCTAATGTGGCTACCTTTTATGGGGCTGGTAATTGGTATAATTCTAGGATTGCTTACTGAAATACGTATTCCTGAAGAATATTCGAATTATTTGTCGATTGCTGTCTTGGCGGCTTTCGACACATTATTCGGAGGAATTCGCGCTTATCTGCAAAATATCTATGATGAAAAGGTTTTTGTATCGGGATTCTTTTTTAATATCTTACTAGCTGCAAGTTTAGCTTTTCTCGGTGTGCATCTTGGTGTAGACTTGTATTTAGCGGCAGTTTTTGCGTTTGGGGTAAGGTTATTTCAGAATATTGCCGTAATTCGTCGAATATTATTGACAAAATGGTCAACAAACAAAGAAAAATTAGAAAAAAGTTGAAAATTTTTAAAGGGAATCATTTAGTTGTGACGAATATTTTTATAAGATATGACTATAGGATATTTACATTTGAACAAAGAAAATTGTTGTTCGATTAAGTGAAACTAAAGGAGGTGCCAAAGAATGAACAGCAATGAAATATATGTTAGTCTTGACATCGGTACATCCAGTGTAAAAGTAATCATTGGTGAAATGGTCAATGACTCCGGAAAAGGCATATTAAATATAATAGGTGTAGGCAATGTAGAATCTGAAGGTCTTCGCAAAGGTTCCATTGTCGACATGGATGATACAGTTCATTCCATTAGAAGGGCAGTAGAACAAGCGGAGCGAATGGTAGGAATGGAAATCCATGAAGTAGTAGTTGGGATTCCTGGACATAATATTATGCTACAGCCATGTCATGGAATTGTGGCCGTTTCAGGTCAAAACCGCGAGATTACAAATGAAGACGTAACACGTGTTATTGAAGCTTCCTATGTCGGATCAATTGCTCCGGAAAGAGTCAATATGGGTGTTATTCAAAAACAATTTATCCTTGACGGTAAAGACGAGATCAATGATCCGCGCGGGATGATTGGAGTGCGTCTAGAAATGGAAGGCACTTTGGTAACCGGATCCAATTCAGTTGTTGCCAATATCATCCGCTGTGTGGAACGAGCCGGCTTGAGCTTTTCTGATATTATTTTGCAGCCATTGGCAGCAGGTGATTACGCCTTATCTAGAGACGAGAAGAACCTTGGAGTAGCCTTGGTGGATATTGGTGGGGGCTCGACAACAATTGCTGTCTATGAAGAAGGATATTTAAAGGAGTCAAGTGTGATTCCGGTAGGTGGAGACTTGATTACAAATGACCTTTCAAAGGTCCTCCACACCTCTACGGAGGATGCCGAGAATATCAAAATAAAGCATGGACATGCCTTTTATGACCATGCCTCCGAAGATGAGTTTTTCAGTGTCCCTATTATTGGCAGTGACCAGCATCAACAATTTAATCAGCTTTATGTTTCTGAAATTATTGAAGCAAGAATGGAAGAAATCTTTGAATTAATTGCTAAGGAATTAAAAAGATTAGGTGTAACAGATTTACCTGGAGGTTTCGTTCTAACGGGCGGAACAACTAAAATGCAGGGTGTTTTAGAGCTTGCCCAAGATTTATTTAAGAGCCCTGTGCGCAAGGCAATTCCAGACTATATTGGTGTGAGAGAACCTCAGTATACGGCAGCGGTTGGCTTAATCAAATATGCCTACAAGAATGCTAGATTACCAGGGGGTAACATTAGCTCCTCATCAAGTGTTTCTGAGCCAATTGAAAAAAGAGCAGTACCAACAAAACAGCAGCCGAAACCAAAAGTAGAAAAGCAGCCCGAGGAAAAAATGTCATCAAAAGTAAAAAAATTCCTAGGTTACTTTTTCGAATAGGCTAATCGAAAAAGGAATATCGACGAATTAGGAGGATTTTTTCATGTTAGAATTCGATACAAATCTAGATTCTCTTGCAACAATAAAAGTAATTGGAGTCGGAGGCGGCGGTAATAACGCTGTAAACCGAATGATTGAGCATGGTGTTCAAGGGGTTGAGTTTATTGCCGTTAATACAGATGCTCAAGCATTGAATTTATCAAAAGCAGAAGTAAAAATGCAAATTGGTGCCAAACTTACACGTGGTCTTGGTGCAGGAGCAAATCCTGAGGTCGGAAAAAAAGCTGCTGAAGAAAGTAAGGAGCAGATTGAAGAAGCATTACGCGGTGCTGATATGGTATTCGTTACAGCAGGTATGGGTGGAGGAACTGGTACAGGTGCAGCACCAGTAATCGCACAAATCGCACGTGATCTTGGTGCTTTAACAGTGGGCGTAGTAACTCGTCCATTTACTTTTGAAGGCAAAAAGCGTGCAACCCAGGCTTCTGGTGGTATTTCATCAATGAAAGAGGCTGTTGACACTCTAATTGTTATTCCAAATGATCGTCTTTTGGAAATTGTTGATAAGAGTACTCCGATGCTTGAAGCATTCCGAGAAGCTGATAATGTTCTTCGCCAAGGTGTATCCGGTATTTCAGATTTGATCGCTACACCAGGGTTAATTAACCTTGACTTTGCAGACGTTAAAACGATCATGTCAAATAAAGGGTCTGCTTTAATGGGGATTGGTGTTGCTGCAGGTGAAAATCGTGCAGCGGAAGCAGCTAAAAAGGCAATTAACTCACCATTACTTGAAACTTCCATTGATGGAGCACAAGGTGTCCTAATGAACATTACAGGCGGATCCAACTTAAGTCTTTATGAAGTGCAGGAGGCTGCGGACATCGTTGCATCTGCTTCTGACCAAGAAGTAAATATGATCTTTGGTTCTGTAATAAACGAAAACCTTAAAGATGAAATTGTTGTTACCGTCATTGCAACAGGATTTAAGGAAGAAGTGTTGCAACCTAAACCTGCTCGCCCTACTTTTGGGCAGCCAAAACCAGTAGTAAATAACGTGAAACGGGAACAAAAGCGTGAAGAAGCACCACAAGAGCCGGTTCGAAACACAAACAGCAACATCCAGGAAGATACATTAGATATTCCAACCTTCCTACGAAACCGTAACCGCAAAAGATAATATTTAAAAGGAACAATCCTAACAGGATTGCTCCTTTTTTTTTATGCCAAATTTTTCTAGACAAATTCCGTTTTAGATAGGGAAAATTTCTGATTTTTTGATTACAGAAAGTGACACACTTCTGCGATACAAGTAGGATATACTTTTCCATAAACAAGATAGTAGAAATATGGAGGCATCTAACAAAGGGGGAGGCTTGTTGGTTGTTTATTTAGATGTTATTTGGGCATTAAATTTGTTATTTGATAGTCTTCTCCTCTATTTAACAGCAATCATCCTTAAAAGAAAAATTAACTTTTTGAGGCTGTTAGCAGGTGGCTTTATTGGTTCATTGATTATTTTATTATCATTTACACCGATAAATGTCTATTCTGGTCATCCAATTTCAAAACTGTTATTTTCCCTAGTAATGGTTTACATCGTCTTTGGTTATAAACGGCTGTCATTTTTTATAAAGGCTTTAATGACCTTTTACTTGGCAACGTTCCTAATTGGTGGTGCATTGATGGGTGTTCATTACTTTATCCAGTACGATCCAACCCTGACGGCAGAAGTTTTAAAGTCCAGTGTAATGGGCTTAGGTGACCCTGTAAGCTGGTTATTCGTAATGATTGGCTTTCCTGTCGCATGGCATTATGCAAGTAAAAACATTGAAAATATGGAAATGACAAAAATTCAATACGAAAAGATTGTTCGCGTTACGATAAAACTCAGTGGTGAATCCTTACATTTTAGTGGATTAGTAGACAGTGGAAATCAACTGTATGATCCAATTTCAAAGCTTCCTGTCATGTTTGTATCAATAAAAAATCAACTTGAATGCATCCCCGAACCAATAAGAAAGTTAGCAACCATCACAGACCCGTTGATGATTAATCATGATGAACTACCCATTGACTGGCAGCCACGCTTAAGAATCGTTCCTTACAAAGTGGTTGGACAAGAGCATCAGTTCGTATTGGCAATTAAACCTGACATGATCATGATCGAACAGGATAGGGTGAAATATTTTTGTGATAAAGGCTTGGTGACATTCACCAACCAACAGCTTTCTTCAGATGATTCCTTTGAATGTATTGTCCATCCAAAGATGCTGACCGGAACGAAACAAACTGGAGAAACAGTTAAGGTAAGTTAATATACTATACTCTGTAAAACAATTTTTTAGAAGGAGGAAAACAGATGAAAAAATGGAGACTTCGCTTATCCTATTATTGGTATAAATTATTAATAAAATTAGGTCTTAAAACAGATGAAGTTTATTATATTGGCGGAAGCGAAGCACTGCCGCCTCCTCTAAGTAAAGATGAGGAAGAGATTCTATTAAAAAAGCTTCCGGGAGGAGACAAGGCTGCCAGGTCCATTTTGATCGAAAGAAACCTACGCCTAGTCGTTTATATCGCAAGAAAGTTTGAAAACACCGGTATCAATATCGAGGACCTTATCAGTATTGGAACCATTGGCTTAATTAAAGCCGTAAATACATTTAATCCTGAAAAGAAGATTAAGCTGGCTACATATGCGTCAAGATGTATTGAAAATGAGATTCTGATGTATTTGCGTAGAAATAATAAAATTAGATCGGAAGTATCCTTTGATGAACCACTGAACATTGATTGGGATGGCAATGAACTGCTGTTATCCGATGTATTAGGAACAGATGATGATATCATTACGAAGGACTTGGAAGCGAATGTGGATCGCAAATTATTGATAAAAGCGCTGCATCAACTTTCTGATCGTGAAAAACAAATAATGGAACTTAGATTCGGCCTAACAAATGGGGAAGAGAAGACACAGAAGGATGTTGCAGACATGCTTGGGATCTCTCAATCCTATATTTCGAGGTTAGAAAAGCGAATTATCAAACGACTGCGAAAGGAATTTAATAAAATGGTGTAAAGATTTCTAGAAAAAATTTTCCAAGCGTAAAATGGTGAAAATCTCTTGATTCAATTGGATTTTTTGGTATAGCTCACCATTTTCATCAAGTTGGAGAGGTGCATATTTTTCCTTCTCAAGGAGATACTGTTTTTTGTACAGCAACCCCTGTGAGGAGGGAAAAGAATTGACTCGAAATAAAGTTGAAATCTGCGGTGTAGACACATCAAAACTTCCTGTACTAAAGAATGAAGAAATGCGAATACTCTTCAAGCAAATGCAAGAAGGTGATTTATCCGCCAGGGAGAAGCTGGTGAATGGCAATTTACGACTTGTTCTAAGTGTAATCCAACGGTTTAATAACCGTGGCGAGTTTGTTGATGACTTATTTCAGGTTGGCTGTATCGGACTTATGAAATCGATTGATAACTTTGACTTAGGTCAAAATGTCAAGTTTTCCACATACGCAGTTCCCATGATTATCGGGGAAATCCGACGGTATTTGCGTGATAATAATCCGATTCGAGTTTCTCGTTCTTTAAGGGATATTGCTTATAAAGCACTTCAGGTTAGAGAACGATTAATGAGTGAAACTTCAAGAGAACCGACGGCCGAAGAAATTGCTAAAGTGTTAGAAGTACCACATGAAGAAATCGTTTTTGCTCTAGATGCTATTCAAGATCCAGTGTCTTTATTTGAGCCGATTTATAATGACGGCGGTGATCCGATTTATGTAATGGATCAACTAAGCGATGAGAAAAATAAAGATATCCAATGGATTGAAGAAATTGCCTTAAAAGAAGGTATGCGTCGGTTGAATGAGCGTGAAAAATTAATTCTAAGAAAACGATTCTTCCAGGGAAAGACACAGATGGAGGTTGCTGATGAAATTGGTATTTCACAAGCTCAGGTTTCCCGCCTCGAAAAGGCCGCCATTAGACAAATGAATAAAAATATCCAAAGTTAAAGCTGTCCAACCGGTCAGCTTTTTTTCTTTCTAAATTACTGCTTTCATTCATATATTTATTACAAGTATGTTTTTGGGAGTGGTGATGATGATTAAAATTTCAGAATTCCAAATAAAAGATGTTGTTAATGTTGCAGATGGAAAACGGTTAGGAAATATTGGTGATATAGAGATCAATTTAAATACTGGAAGAATTGAGGCCGTAGTGATTTCCGTAAGTGGTAGGGTATTGGGTATTTTTGGAAAAGAAGAAGATATAGTAATACCCTGGAAGAATATTATAAAAATCGGCCAAGATGTTGTTTTGGTTCGCTATAAAGGCTTTGAAGACAGGATTTCTGAAGACGTATAACGATTCATAAAGTATTTGCGGTGACCATTTTTTCTTTTCATGGTAAACTATAGAAAAACTCTGGAAGAGGTATAGTAATGGAACCCTTTATTTTAAAAAATGAGTCCTTTCTCTCATTAGACCCTTGGGTAAAGGCAAATCCAGGGTTAGTGGCCGGTATGACTACAAAACATGGCGGAGTAAGTAAAGGGTCGTTTGATTCTTTAAATCTTGGCTTTCATGTGGGAGATAAGCTAGAAGATGTACAGGAAAATAGAAAAAGGGTTGCAAATCTACTTGATTTCCCTTTAAATAATTGGGTCGGCGCAGAACAAACTCATGGCATTGTCCTTAAGAAAATTACAAAATTAGACAGGGGCAAAGGGGCACGATATTATGAACAATCCTTTAAGGGAACGGATGGATTTTATTCAAATGATAAAGGCGTGTTGCTAAGCTTATGCTTTGCCGATTGTGTTCCGCTTTTTTTTATTTCACCGGAGGTTGGAATGATTGGTACTGCTCATGCAGGCTGGAAAGGCACGGTTCATCAAATTGCTGCTCGCATGATTGAGGCATGGGGAAAAGAAGGGATAAGCCCTGAGCAAATTTATGTCACAATTGGGCCATCCATTTGCGAAAAATGTTACATTGTGGACAATCATGTCATTAACTTGGTTCAAAATATACTAGAAGATGTCGATATAAAACCATATAATTTAATTAGTGCCGGTCAGTATACGTTAGACCTGCGCAAATTAAATAAACTGATCTTATTGAAATCCGGCGTGCCTGCAAAAAATATTATGGTTACCAAGTTTTGTTCAAGCTGCGATCATGAATTATTTTATTCTCACCGTCATGGTCAAGGTAAAACGGGAAGAATGGTCAGCATTATTGGCTGGAAGGAGTCTTAGAAATGGTTATGACAGTAAAAGCAAACTTAGAGATGATTAAACAGCAAATCAATGAAGCGTGCCAGAAGGTCAATCGAAAGCCTGAAGAAGTATCCATTATCGCTGTAACAAAATATGTCAGTACTGAACGAGCTAAAGAAGCCTTGGAAGCTGGGATTGTAAACCTGGGTGAGAATCGCGATGAGGGATTATTGGAAAAGTGGAAGGTTATAGGGGACAAGCCTGTCTGGCATTTTATTGGTACCCTTCAAACGCGTAAAGTAAAGAATATAATTGATAAAGTTAAATATATCCATTCCTTAGATCGTATTTCTTTAGCCGAGGAAATTGACAAACGGGCAAACGGGCTAATTCATTGTCTTGTTCAAGTGAATGTGTCTGGAGAAGAATCAAAGCATGGGTTAGCTCCAGAAGAAGTAATCGCTTTTGTTGAATCCCTTCGACAGTTTAAACATATTTCTGTTGCAGGATTAATGACAATGGCACCGTTAACTAATGATGAAAATTTCCTCCGCAGCTGCTTTAGTAAGCTAAGAACATTGCGAAACCAACTACAGGAGTTTCAGTGGGAACATGCCCCGTGCACTGAATTATCAATGGGTATGTCCAATGATTATAAGCTGGCGATTGAAGAAGGCGCAACAATGGTAAGAATAGGTACTGCCCTTGTTGGTGAAGATGGTTAGGAGAGAAGAAAATGACTATTAAATCAAAATTAAAAACGTTTTTCTTTTTGGAAGATGATTTTGATGATCACAACGAAAGTTACCAGGAGCCTATTGAACCGGTCAAACAGAAAAAACAGCCGGTAAAAACGCAAAATGTGGTCAGTTTGCAAACCGTCCAAAAAACGTCTAATTCTAAAGTTATCCTTGTGGAACCACGTACTTATTCAGAAGCATCTGATATTGCCGATCATTTAAAAAATCGTCGTGCAGTGGTGATTAACCTGCAGCGCATTGATAATGAACAAGCCAGACAAATTGTCGATTTTATCAGTGGTGTGGTCTATGCCATAAATGGTGAAATTCAAAAAATTGGCTCAAGTATCTTTTTATGTACACCTGATAATGTAGAGGTTTCGGGAAATATTTCCGATCTTTTTCCAGATCAGGATCATTCTAATGTAAGGTGGTAAGGTAATGGGATTTGTGATTGCTTTAATTAAACAGATCATTGGGATCTATTCTTGGGCATTAATAATATATATCTTAATGTCATGGTTTCCGAATGCAAGGGATACTTCGGTTGGTCGATTTTTGGCGAGGATTTGTGAGCCTTATTTAGAGCCTTTTAGAAAAATCATACCTCCTTTGGGTATGATTGACATCTCACCAATTGTTGCTTTTCTTGTGTTAAACTTTGCAACACGGGGATTAAATTATTTATATTATTTTCTGTAAGCTGCAATAGGAGACAATATGAACATATATCAGCATTTTCGCCCTGAAGAGCGGGAATTCATTGATCAAGTCATCAATTGGAAGACTATGGTCGAGCAAAATTATTCAGCAAAGTTAACAGATTTTCTTGATCCACGTGAACAACATATCGTAAAGATGATTACCGGAGAATCCGGTGATGTTAAATATTCTTTTTTTGGTGGCAGTGAGGGTGTCGAAAGAAAAAGGGCATTCATATATCCGGATTATTTAATACCTGCTAAAGATGATTTTCAAATTACTTTGTTAAACATCGAGTATCCCAAAAAATTTGTCAAAATAGAACATCCACAAGTGTTAGGCACTCTTATGTCATTGGGGCTGAAAAGAGGAAAATTTGGTGATATCCTGATAAAGAACGATACAATTCAGTTTTTTTCTGCGTTAGAGGTTAGTGAATATATTAAAAGTAATATTGAATCTATCGGCAAAGCGGGTGTAAAATTAGTTGAGGCTCCGCTTGAGACTGCTGTCTCTGTTTTGGATTTATGGGAAGAACTAGAACTGACAGTATCTTCATTGAGACTTGATACTGTTATTTCTGCTATACATCATATTTCCAGGCAGAAATCCCTTGTATTGATTAAGCAAGGTCTGGTAAAGGTAAACTGGGCTACTATCGAAAATTCTTCCTTTTTATGCGATGAAGGAGATATGGTTTCGGTACGGGGGTTTGGCAGAGTAAAAATATTGAATTTAGAAGGGAAAACTAAAAAGGATAAATGGCGAATTAAGATTGGTATACAAAAATAATTCATTTTTTGCAGGATTTTTAGAAATATTGTCGAATTGTACTAAGTACATAATGTAGCACAAGTTGTATGGAGGTGGCAGCATGCCGTTAACGCCGTTAGATATTCATAATAAAGAATTTAATAAAGGGTTTCGAGGGTATGATGAGGATGAAGTAAATGAATTTCTTGATCAGGTTATCAAGGATTATGAATTAATTCTCAGAGAGAAGAAGGATTTAGAAGAACGCTTGAATGATATGCAATCTCGTTTAAGCCATTTCAACAATATTGAAGAAACCCTTAATAAATCCATCGTCATTGCTCAAGAAGCCGCTGAAGAAGTGAAACGGAATGCTCAGAAAGAAGCAAAATTAATAATAAAAGAAGCAGAAAAAAATGCTGATCGAATTGTAAATGAATCCTTGTCGAAAGCTAGAAAAATTGCTTTGGAAATTGAGGATTTAAAGAAACAATCAAAAATTTTCCGTACACGCTTCAAAATGCTGGTCGAGGCCCAGCTTGATATGTTGAATACAGATGATTGGGATCATTTATTAGAATATGAAGTAGATGCTACTGAATTAAAATTACATGAAGAAGAAGATTCATTAGCTTGACGAATCGTATTTAGATAGCATATAATTTTTTAACAGATTATTACGAATAAAATAGAATTGACGATGACAGGGACAGTACAATTTTTGTCAAAAGGCTATAATAGCGAGTCGGGGATAGTGAAAGCCTGACATGGCTTTAAAAATTGGAAAATCACCCTTGAGTTCTCAGGTCGAAATCCTTTTTAATCGAGAGTAGACCTTAGCGTATTATTCACGTTACGAATCGTAAGAGGATGGAATTTAATAATTCCATCTATCAGGGTGGTACCGCGGGAATCAAACCTTCTCGTCCCTATTTAGGGATGAGAGGGTTTTTTTATTGAGTTTTTTGGTCATTCTGTTTTATAGAAAGGTAATTGGAGGAAGAAAAATGGAATATAAAGATACGTTATTAATGATGCAAACTGATTTTCCTATGCGTGGAAACCTTCCACAAAGAGAGCCAGATATTCAGGCCAAATGGGAGGAAATGAATATTTATCAAAAAGTGCAGGAGCGGACAAAAGGCCGTCCGATGTTCATCCTACATGATGGACCTCCATATGCAAATGGTGATATTCATATGGGGCATGCCCTTAATAAAATTTTAAAAGACTTTATCGTACGTTATAAATCCATGAGCGGTTATCATGCTCCATATGTTCCGGGTTGGGATACACATGGTCTTCCAATTGAACAGGCACTGACAAATAAAGGAGTAAAGCGCAAAGAAATGACGGTTGCTGAATTCCGTAAATTATGTACAGAATATGCACTTGAACAAATTGATAACCAGAGGAGTCAGTTTAAACGCCTAGGTGTTCGAGGTGATTGGGAGAATCCTTATATCACATTAAAACCTGAGTATGAGGCACAGCAAATAAAAGTATTTGGAGAAATGGCTAAAAAGGGCTATATTTACAAGGGCAAAAAGCCGGTTTACTGGTCTCCATCAAGTGAATCAGCCCTTGCAGAGGCTGAAATTGAATATAATGACAAACGTTCACCATCCATTTATGTTGCATTTAAGGTCAAGGATGGAAAAGGTGTTCTTGACCATGATACCGAGATTGTTATTTGGACGACAACACCTTGGACCATTCCTGCCAATTTGGGTATCTCGGTTCATCCTGATCTCACCTATGTAGTGGTTTCCACAAATGGGCACAAATACGTTGTTGCTGAAAGCCTATTAGAAGCCGTTACTAAGGAAATTGGTTGGGAAGAGGCCACTGTTGTTCAAAAAGTTAAAGGTTCTGACCTAGAGAATATTGTAGCCCTACATCCACTGTATAATCGTGATTCATTAGTCATGTTGGGTGAGCATGTTACCACTGATGCAGGTACTGGCTGTGTGCATACAGCCCCGGGACATGGGGAAGACGACTTTTTAATTGGCCAGAAATATGGTCTTGATGTGTTATGCCCTGTTGACGATAAAGGGTATATGACTAGTGAGGCAGAGGGATTTGCAGGATTATTTTATGATGAGGCAAACAAACCAATTTCACAAGCATTAGAAGCAGCGGGTGCATTATTAAAGCTGTCATTTATCACCCACTCCTACCCACACGATTGGCGTACAAAAAAACCAGTCATTTTCCGGGCAACTGCACAATGGTTTGCTTCTATTAAGGACTTTAGAAATGAACTCCTTGAAGCAATCAAAGAAACAAAATGGGTTCCTGCTTGGGGTGAAACTCGTCTATTTAATATGGTACGTGACCGTGGCGACTGGTGTATTTCTCGTCAACGTGTATGGGGTGTTCCGATTCCGGTATTTTATGCGGAAAATGGTCAGGAAATCATTACTGATGAAACCATTAACCATGTTTCTGAATTATTCCGTCAACATGGTTCAAATATTTGGTTTGAGAGGGATGTGAAGGAATTACTTCCTGAAGGTTTCACGCATCCTGGAAGTCCAAATGGCATTTTTACAAAAGAAACAGATATCATGGATGTATGGTTTGATTCAGGCTCTTCTCATCAAGCTGTACTGGTCGAAAGAGAAGATTTAGTTCGCCCTGCCGATCTCTATCTTGAAGGTTCTGACCAATATCGTGGTTGGTTTAACTCATCCTTGTCAACGGGTGTGGCAGTAACAGGAAAAGCCCCATATAAAGGTGTGCTAAGCCACGGTTTCGCACTTGATGGTGAAGGTAGAAAGATGAGTAAGTCACTTGGTAACACTGTTGTTCCAGCAAAAGTGATGAATCAGTTGGGGGCAGATATTTTACGTCTATGGGTTGCTTCCGTTGATTATCAGGCGGATGTACGTGTCTCCGATGCAATTCTAAAACAGGTTGCCGAAGTATATCGTAAAATTCGCAACACTTTCCGTTTCCTACTTGGAAACCTTGCCGATTTTGATCCATCAGCAGATAAGGTAGTTTACGAAAACTTACGTGAAGTCGATCAATTTATGTTGGTAAAATTAAATAACCTAATTAAAAATGTTCGTGATGCGTATGAAAATTACGAGTTTGCTGCTATTTACCATTTAGTAAATAATTTCTGTACATTAGATCTAAGTGCTTTCTATCTTGATTTTGCAAAAGACGTTCTTTATATTGAAGCAGTAAATAATTCAGAGCGCCGAGCAATCCAAACTGTTTTGTATGATTCACTTTTAGCCTTGACTAAATTGGTTTCACCGATTCTTTCTCATACGGCAGATGAAGTATGGAAATTCATTCCTAATGTAACAGGGGAAAGTGTACAATTAACGGACCTTCCCGAATATCAAGAGCTTCCTAATGCTAAGGCGTTAGAAGATAAGTGGACGTCATTTATGAAATTACGTGATGATGTATTAAAGGCGCTTGAAGAAGCACGTAATGCAAAAGTAATTGGTAAATCTCTAACAGCAAAAGTTACTTTGTATGTAAATGATCAAACAAAAGCCTTATTAGATTCAATTCAAGAAAATCTAAAGCAATTATTCATTGTCTCAGGCTTTGAAGTAGCTGGTTCCTATGAACAAGCGCCAGAACAGGCCCTTAAATTGGAAACAGCAGCAATCCTTATTACAAAAGCAGAGGGAGAAACATGTGAACGCTGCTGGATTGTCACACCTGAAGTAGGCAGTGATCATGACCATCCAACATTATGCTCTCGCTGTGCAAGTGTAGTGAAGGAGAATTATTCACACCTGGCATAAATGATTAGCTCCGTCTCTGACGGGGCTATTTTTTTACCAATAGTTGTTCCTGATGTCAAATGTTTTCCTGTGTCAAGTCATCTCTCCGGGTAATAATAAAACAAATAAGTAAACGGAGGTATCAACACTATGAATGCGATGCAGGAAAAGCTGTTTTTGGAACTCCGTCAAACAAAATGGGAAATTGAACAATCATTATCAGCAAAACAAAATCAAGATTGGTTAACAGAAATTCTAACAGAGGAGCTAAATGACATATCAGAAGCTCTCCAAAAAATACAACAAGGCAAGTTTGGTCAATGTGAAATATCAGGTGAATTAATTCCTGATGAACTTTTAAAAATGATCCCAACCTTAAAATCAGTACATGATGCCAAAAGCTTGGGAGAATTCTTTAAAAAACCAATTTCAACACTATATTAAGGATGTTTCATTGTCGTGGTGCGATCAAGTATGCTAAAATGCTTAAGAAGTGTGTATAAAGCAGAGTGTGGAGGTATTTCTTAGTGTTTTATTACTTAATCGCAGTTTTTGTTATTGTTTTGGATCAATTTACGAAATGGTTAATTGAGCACAATATGTATTTAGGTGAAAGCATTCCAATCATTGATAATGTGTTATATATTACCTCTCACCGGAATCGTGGGGCAGCATGGGGGATTCTTCAAGGTCAAATGTGGCTTTTTTACGTCATTACCATTGTTGTTATTTTTGCTATCACGTATTATATTCAAAAAGCTGCAAAAGGAAAAAGGCTGTTGGGCGTTTCATTGGCTTTTATGCTAGGTGGCGCAATCGGGAACTTCATTGACCGCGTAATTCGGAAAGAAGTTGTGGATTTTATTCATACTTATATCTTTGGTTACAATTTTCCGGTCTTCAATATTGCCGACTCCGCACTCGTAATAGGAGTAATTTTACTCATGATTCAAATGTTTCTAGAAGAGAGAGGTTCAAAGGAGAAAACATATGGAGAAAATGGAACACACCATTCTTGAAGAACAAAAGGGTGACCGTATTGATAAGGTCCTATCCGGTTTAAATCCAGAATGGTCAAGAACACAAGTCCAGCAGTGGATTAAAGATGGACATATACTGGTTAATGGTAAAACGATCAAAACTAATTATAAATGCAGTCCTCAGGATCAGATTGACATCACTATTCCCGATCCGGAAGATCTGGATGTGATCCCGGAGGAAATGGATTTAGATATTTATTTTGAAGATAAAGATGTACTTGTAGTCAATAAGCCGAAAGGGATGGTCGTTCATCCAGCTCCTGGGCATTTGACAGGTACATTAGTGAATGGATTAATGGCCCATTGTAAAGATCTATCTGGAATAAATGGGGTTTTAAGACCTGGTATCGTCCATCGAATTGATAAAGACACATCTGGTTTATTAATGGTAGCCAAAAATGATATGGCTCATGAAAGTCTTGTAAATCAACTAGTTGAAAAAACAGTTACTCGAAAATATAAAGCCATTGTTCATGGAGAAATTCCTCACGAATATGGAACAATCGATGCACCTCTCGGAAGGGACCCTAAGGATCGTCAGAGTATGACGGTCGTGGATAATGGCAAACATGCAGTCACCCATTTTCATCTGCTTGAACGTTTTAAAGACTTTTCGTTTATTGAATGCCAGTTAGAAACAGGTAGAACTCATCAAATTCGCGTTCATATGAAATATATTGGTTATCCATTGGCAGGGGATCCGAAATATGGACCAAGAAAAACCCTTGATCTTAACGGGCAGGCATTGCATGCAGGAGTACTGGGTTTTGTTCATCCTAGGACCAAGGAGTATATCGAATTTGAAGCTCCGCTCCCTAAAGAATTTGACGAATTACTGGACATTTTAAGAAATAATCGTTGACAACCAGGAAGTATTAAAGTACACTAACTATAGTTTAATAAGCCTTTAAATCAGTCCTGTGAGGCTGAGAAGGAACGGATTCGAACATGAGTGATTCATGTTCAAATGTGACATAAATTCTGTGCCTCTCGCCATCAAAGGATGAGAGGCTTTTTTATTACATAAAAAGTAGGTGAAGAGATGAGCCAAAAAGCTCTAGTCCTTGATGAACAGGCGGTAAGTCGAGCTCTGACCAGAATTGCCCACCAAATCATCGAAAAAAACAAGGGTATAGAGGAATGTGTTCTCATTGGTATTCGTACCAGAGGAATTTACTTGGCAAAGCGACTTGCCGATAAGATTGAACAAATTGAAGGAAATCCTATAAGAGTGGGAGAATTGGATATCACCTTATATCGAGATGACCTAACGATCAAAACAGAAACCCAAGAACCAATTGTTAAAGGATCAGACATTCCGTTTGATATTAGTAATAAAAAAGTTATACTGGTTGACGATGTATTATATACAGGAAGAACCGTCAGGGCAGGGCTTGATGCGCTAATCGATATAGGACGACCTTCATCCATTCAACTGGCTGTACTGGTTGATCGAGGCCATCGTGAATTGCCAATTAGAGCGGATTATGTCGGAAAAAATATACCGACTTCCAGCAGTGAAAAAGTGGTAGTAAAACTAAAAGAAGTAGATAGCTTAGATCAAGTAAGTATATATGACAACTAAATAGATACCCTTTTAAATGCAGTCCTGTGAGGCAGCGAAGGGGAAAATGCCCATTACAATAATGGGATTTCCATACCCTCTTTGCATCCACAGGTAAAGAGGGATTTTTTTTAGGAAATAGAAAAAAATATCTATAAAGGAGCAAAATGAAATGAACAATAAACCAATTCTAGATATAAATGAAGTACCAAAACCAGCCCAATGGATTACACTGAGCATCCAACATTTATTCGCCATGTTTGGTGCTACCATTTTGGTTCCATATTTAGTCGGATTAGATCCTGCTATTGCACTGATTTCCAGTGGCCTTGGAACATTGGCATTCTTAATAATAACCAAATTCCAAGTTCCAGCATATCTGGGATCATCCTTTGCCTTCATATCTCCAGTAATTGCAGCTAAGGCTGCAGGAGGTCCGGGCGCAGCGATGTTAGGGACTTTTTTAGCGGGTCTCGTTTATGGAATTGTTGCCTTGATCATCAGTAAAGCAGGTTACCGTTGGATCATGAATTTACTTCCGCCAGTCGTAGTGGGTCCAATCATCGTGGTCATAGGTTTATCTGTAGCGCAAACTGCTGTAGGAATGGCAATGAATAATCCATCTGGAAAATATAGTATGCTTCATTTCTCGGTTGCCTTAGTCACCTTGGCCGCCACAATCATCTTCTCCATTTTTGCTAAAAAAATACTGAGCATTATACCGATCTTAGCAGGAATAGTAGTTGGATACATTTACGCGTTAATTGTGGGAATCGTCGATTTTGAACCTGTACTAAAAGCACACTGGTTTGAAATGCCGAATTTCATCTTTCCGTTCATAAGCTATAAAGTAAATTTCACTTGGAATATCTTCTGGTTAATGGTACCAGTTGCAGTAGTTACTTTGTCAGAACATATCGGTCACCAGTTAATTCTAAGTAAAGTAGTAGGCCGCGATTATATTAAAGAGCCTGGTTTACATCGTTCAATCCTTGGTGATGGAACAGCGACCCTAATCTCTGCCTTGGTAGGGGGACCGCCAAAAACAACTTATGGCGAAAATATAGGTGTACTGGCAATTACCAGAGTATATAGTGTTTACGTACTGGCAGGAGCCGCAGTATTTGCGATTTTCTTCGGATTTATTGGAAAGATAACAGCTCTAATTCACACAATCCCTACTCCAGTGATGGGCGGAGTTTCCATCTTACTGTTCGGAATTATTGCCTCTTCTGGTTTAAGAATGTTAGTAGATAGTAAGATCGACTTTGAGGATAAAAGAAATCTGGTCATTTCCTCTGTCATACTGATCATTGGGTTAGGTGGAGCGATTCTAAAACTACCATTTAAAGACATTCAAATTCAAGGAATGGCTTTAGCAGCCATCTTTGGAGTAGTACTTAATTTGATTCTTCCTGGCAGACAGCTGGCGGGTGATGATATGTTTGAAACAAAAACAACAGATAATAATAAAAAAACAGCCTAAATATATTTACCTTTTAAATGAAGTCCAGAGAGGCTTATAAGGGTGTAGGAATCGGGTTTTTTGCAACACGAAAAAAGCCGATTTTATGAATACAAGTGTATTTGCACCCTGGTCGATTTACAAGATCAGGGTGTTTTTTATGGCCAATTCTAAAAAGGGATGGGGAAATGGAATGATAAATCACTTATTAACTACGAATGAATTAAAAGTGGAAGAAATACGGGGAATTTTAGCTGACGCAAAAAGATTTTCAGAAGGAATGGTTTGGAGACCTGAACAACAAATGTTCGCTGCCAATCTTTTTTTCGAAAACAGCACACGAACTAAATGCAGTTTCGAGGTGGCTGAAAGAAGATTGGGATTAGGAGTTATACCTTTTGAGGTTCAAACCTCAAGTGTCCAAAAGGGAGAGACACTCTATGATACTGTCAAAACACTAGAAGCAATCGGTGTCAACGCCATTGTCATTCGTCATAATCAGGATCGGTACTTTGACGAATTGGTTGGTAAAGTGAATGTTCCAATATTAAATGGCGGGGATGGCTGTGGTCATCATCCTACTCAGTCTTTACTCGATTTAATGACCATTCAACAAGAATTTGGAGACTTTGATGGTTTGAAGGTTTCGATCATAGGTGATATCAGCCATAGCCGAGTAGCCCGATCAAATGCTGATGCCTTAACAAGACTTGGAGCAGAAGTCAATTTTTCAGGTCCTGAAGAATGGTTTGATTATCACAGTCTTAGCTCAAGTAAGTTTAAACCAATCGATGAAGCCATTATGGAATCGGACGTTGTTATGCTCCTTCGTGTTCAGCACGAACGCCACCAGAAAAAAGGAAGTTTTACTGCATCTGAATATCATCGCCAATACGGCCTAACCTTGGATAGAGAAAAACGGATGAAGCCGCACAGTATCATCATGCATCCGGCACCGGTAAACCGAAATGTAGAAATAGCTGACAGTCTCGTAGAATGTGAACGTTCAAGAATCTTCAAACAAATGGAAAACGGGGTATATGTTAGAATGGCGGCGTTAAAGAGATCACTTGAAAGTGTAATGGGGGGGAATCAGTATGAAGTTGCTTATTCAGAACGCAAGCTACATAGCATCTAATGGAAAAGAAGACAGGTCCGATATTTTAATAGAAAACGGTATTATAACAAAAATGGCACAAAAGATTGATACCGCTGCAGATCGTGTCATCGATGCAGCTGGTTTGCTAGTTGCACCAGGATTTATTGACCTACATGTTCATTTGCGTGAGCCTGGCGGTGAGAAAAAAGAAACCATTGAAACGGGAACACAAGCTGCGGCCCGAGGTGGATTTACTACGATTGCGGCGATGCCAAATACAAGACCAGTACCTGACTCTGTAGAACAAATGGAATGGCTGCAGCAACGAATTCAAGATACAGCAAAAGTACGTGTTTTGCCATATGCCTCCATTACGAAAAGACAAGTGGGTAAAGAATTAACTGATTTTGCAGGCCTCAAGCAGGCTGGAGCCTTTGCTTTTACTGATGATGGAGTTGGTGTTCAGTCCGCAGCGATGATGCTAAACGCCATGCGTGAAGCTGCTTCCCAAAATATGGCGATTGTTGCCCACTGCGAAGAAGATACCTTGATTAATAAAGGATGTGTCCACGAAGGGAGCTTTTCAAAAGCCAATGGATTAAACGGTATTCCTTCCGTTTGTGAAGCAGTGCAAATTGCTCGTGACGTTCTGCTTGCAGAAGCAGCCGGCTGTCATTACCATGTTTGTCATATCAGTACAAAGGAATCAGTCCGTGTGGTCAGAGATGCAAAACGTGCTGGCATTCATGTTACAGCTGAAGTCACACCCCATCATTTATTATTAACGGAAAATGATATTCCGAGTCTTGATGCCAACTATAAAATGAATCCACCGCTCCGCGGAAAAGAAGATCAGGCAGCACTGATTGAAGGTTTGCTGGATGGGACAATTGATTTCATCGCAACGGATCATGCACCTCATACAACTGAGGAAAAAAAGGAAGGCATGGTTTTAGCCCCTTTTGGGATAGTTGGGTTGGAAACAGCCTTTCCATTACTCTATACAGAATTGGTTTTAAAGAAGGTAATGAGCCTTTCTCAATTAGTCGCTTTTTTAAGCAGCAAGCCGGCTGATGCTTTTAAACTTCCTTATGGAAAAATGCATGTTGGAGCTCCTGCGGATCTCGTGTTAATTGATGTAGATGAGGAAAAAGAAATTAATCCTGAAGAGTTTCTATCAAAAGGGAAAAACACCCCATTTGCCGGTTGGAAATGTAAAGGCTGGCCGGTAGTCACCATCACAAAAGGACAAATAGCTTGGGAAAAAGGAAGTGTTCCGGTATGAAGGCACAATTAATTTTAGAAAATGGTACAATTTTTGTAGGCGAAGGATTCGGTTCCTATAACGATACAATTGGAGAGGTTGTTTTCAATACAGGAATGACAGGTTACCAAGAGATCTTGTCCGACCCATCTTATTGCGGACAAATTGTGATGCTTACGTACCCGTTAATCGGCAATTATGGTATTAACCGTGACGACTTCGAATCGATAAACCCCGCAGTGAAGGGGTTTATTGTGAAAGAAGTATCTGATTTCCCTTCTAATTGGAGAAGTGAATTTACTCTAGATGAATATTTTAAAATGAAAAAAATTCCGGGAATTGCTGGGATCGATACACGAAAGCTAGCAAGAATCATCCGTAATTACGGAACCTTAAAAGGAGCAATTTGCAGCATTGAGACCGATGCAAATGAGGTCTTAAGCAAATTAAAACAGACAAAATTACCTATAGATCAAGTTCGTCAAGTATCCACGAAAAATCCATATCCAAGTCCGGGGCGTGGAAAAAGAATTGTTCTAGTTGATTTTGGCATGAAGCATGGAATTTTACGTGAACTGAATATTCGCGGCTGTGATGTGGTTGTGGTTCCATACCATACTACAGCTGATGAAATCTTAAAATTAAGACCGGATGGTGTCATGCTCTCCAATGGTCCTGGGGACCCAAAAGATGTACCAGAAGGAATCCAAATGATTAAAGACATCATCGGGAAAGTTCCGCTTTTTGGAATTTGCCTCGGTCATCAATTGTTTGCTCTTGCATGTGGTGCTGATACGGTAAAAATGAAATTTGGGCATCGGGGCTCCAACCATCCAGTAAAAGACCTTAATACAGGTAAGATCGCGATCACTTCACAAAACCATGGCTATACCGTTGATGATAAGTCCATTAAAAATACTAGATTAGGAGTGACCCATATTGCTTTAAATGATGGAACAATCGAAGGGTTAAAGCATTTGGATTACCCGGCATTCACGGTTCAATATCACCCCGAAGCGTCACCGGGACCAGAAGATGCAAACGGATTATTTGAACAATTTCTTCATATGATTGAAGCTGAAAAACAGGAGGTAGTTGCAGGATGCCAAAACGTACAGATATAAACTCCATTTTAGTGATTGGATCGGGCCCAATTGTAATTGGTCAGGCAGCAGAATTTGACTATGCAGGTACCCAAGCGTGCCTGGCACTTAAAGAAGAAGGATATCGAGTCATTCTAGTAAACTCCAATCCGGCAACCATAATGACCGATTCTGAAATTGCTGATGCTGTATATATCGAGCCGCTAACTCTTGATTTTGTCAGCAGAATTATTCGTAAGGAGCGCCCAGACGCCATTTTAGCAACACTCGGCGGGCAAACAGGGCTTAATTTAGCGGTAGAATTAGCCAACTCAGGTGTCTTACAAGAATGTAATGTAGAAATTCTTGGAACGAAACTAACAGCGATAAATCAAGCAGAAGACCGTGAATTGTTCCGAGCATTAATGAATGAATTAAATGAGCCTGTTCCAGATAGTGAAATCATTCATGATCTAGATGAAGCCATTGCCTTTGTAGAAAAAATCGGATTTCCAGTTATCGTTCGCCCTGCCTTTACCCTTGGCGGAACAGGCGGAGGGATATGCAACCATTTTGCGGAACTAGAGGAAATCGTCGCAAGTGGCTTAAAGAACAGTCCCGTTCATCAATGTCTCTTAGAAAAAAGTATTGCCGGATATAAAGAAATTGAGTATGAGGTTATGCGTGATGGTAACGATAACGCCATCGTGGTTTGTAACATGGAAAATATTGACCCAGTTGGTGTACACACGGGTGATTCCATTGTCGTTGCACCAAGTCAAACCCTAAGTGACCGCGAATACCAACTATTAAGAAATGTCTCACTTAAAATTATCCGGGCACTAAAAATTGAAGGCGGCTGTAACGTCCAACTTGCATTAGACCCATACAGCTTCCACTACTATATTATTGAAGTAAATCCAAGAGTAAGCCGTTCCTCAGCATTAGCATCAAAAGCAACAGGCTATCCGATTGCTAAACTGGCTGCCAAAATAGCTGTAGGGTTAACCCTTGATGAAATGCTTAACCCTGTAACGGGAAAAACGTATGCGAGCTTTGAACCAGCTCTTGACTATGTGGTTACAAAAATTCCTAGATGGCCATTTGATAAATTCGAGTCCGGCAACCGCTCACTTGGTACACAAATGAAAGCAACCGGAGAGGTAATGGCAATTGGACGTACCTTTGAGGAATCATTATTAAAAGCTATCCGATCACTAGAAGCGAATGTTCACCACTTTGAATTAAATGGTGCTGAAGAGATTGATAACACTCTACTTGAAAAGCGGATCATGAAGGCTGGTGATGAACGACTATTTTATATAGCTGAGGCCATAAAACGGGGAATTACCATTGAAACGATCCATAAATGGAGCAAAATTGACCTATTTTTCCTTAAGAAGCTAGAAGGGATTATCGATTTAGAGCATAAGCTTTTCGAGGATGTCCTCAACCTGGAAGTTTTGAAAGAAGCAAAGCAAAAAGGATTTACCGATATGAAAATTGCGGAGCTATGGGGCAGAACGGAAAAAGAAATTTACAATCTTCGTAGGGAAATAGGCCTGTTACCGGTTTATAAAATGGTGGATACCTGTGCAGCCGAATTTGAATCAGAGACACCTTATTTCTACGGAACCTACGAAGAAGAAAATGAATCGATTGTAACGGATAAAAAAAGTGTAATCGTTCTAGGATCTGGCCCAATTCGTATTGGTCAAGGGATTGAGTTTGACTATGCCACTGTTCATTCGGTAAAAGCGATAAAAGAAGCAGGTTATGAAGCTATCATAATTAATAACAACCCTGAGACCGTTTCAACAGATTTCAGTATCTCCGATAAGCTATATTTTGAGCCATTAACCATCGAAGATGTCATGCATATTATCGATCTGGAAAGTCCCCTTGGCGTCGTCGTACAATTTGGCGGTCAAACGGCAATCAATCTAGCAGCCGGTCTTGAGGCAAATGGTGTTAAAATTCTTGGAACGAGTCTGGAAGATTTGGACCGTGCAGAGAATCGAGATAAATTTGAGCAGGCATTGGGTCAGTTGAATATTCCGCAGCCATTAGGAAAAACTGCTTTATCGGTGGAAGAAGCGGTGGCTATTGCCGAGGAAATCGGCTACCCGGTACTGGTTCGCCCATCCTATGTCCTTGGCGGAAGAGCGATGGAAATTGTTTACCGTAAGGAAGAATTATTGCATTACATGGAAAATGCCGTAAAAATTAATCCAGAACACCCAGTATTAATCGACCGTTATTTAACAGGTAAGGAAATTGAAGTGGATGCCATCTGTGACGGTAAAAATGTGTTAATTCCAGGCATTATGGAGCACATAGAGCGTGCTGGGGTCCATTCCGGTGACTCGATTGCCGTTTATCCACCGCAAACCTTAACAGAGGAAGTAAAACAAACCCTGGTAGAATATACAGAAAAATTGGCTAGAGGCTTAAATATTATCGGGTTATTAAATATTCAGTATGTATTAGCGGGAAATGAGATTTATGTCCTTGAAGTAAATCCGCGTTCAAGCCGAACGGTACCATTTTTGAGTAAAATCACCAATGTTCCAATGGCAAAAATCGCGACCAAGGCAATCCTTGGGGTTTCGATTACTGAACAGGGTTATCCGACGGGCCTTGTACCTGAAAAGGATGGGGTTTATGTAAAAGTTCCAGTCTTCTCATTCGCGAAGCTGAAAAGCGTCGATATCTCACTCGGACCGGAAATGAAATCAACCGGTGAAGTCATGGGAAAAGATAGTACCCTTGAAAAGGCGCTTTATAAAGGGTTGGTTGCATCAGGCATGAAAATTCAACAGTATGGCACGGTATTATTTACGGTTGCAGATAAAGATAAACAGGAAGCATTAAAGCTGGCGAAACGCTTCTCAACAATAGGCTATCGCTTAATGGCTACCGGTGGAACGGCAGCATTTCTAGAAGCCGCAGGTCTAAACGTAAAGGTTATTGGAAAAATCGGCTCAGAAGGCGAGACATTACTGGATATCATCCATAATGGTGAAGCACAATTTATTATCAATACACTTACAAAAGGCAAGCAGCCGGAACGTGATGGCTTTAGAATCCGTCGTGAAGCAGTTGAAAATGGAGTACCATGTTTAACATCACTGGATACCGCTGAAGCAATCCTGCAAGTAATTGAGTCTATGAATTTTTCAACTGAAGCCATGGAAGTTGTCAAAAAGGAGATTGTTTTTGCATGATAAAAAAAGAGTTATGCAAAATTACCAGCCAGAAGGAAATTGCGGAAAATATTTTTGAACTGACAGTACATGCAGAGTTTGTCGATGAAATCAACGCTCCGGGACAGTTTGTCCATATTCGGGTCACGAAAGAACGTGACCCGCTTTTACGAAGACCGATCAGTATTTCTTCTTATGATAAAGAAGCTAAGCAATTGACCATGATTTATCGTAGAGAAGGGCAAGGAACGACTTTAATGGCAAATCAGGTTCAAGGGATGGAGCTCGATATTTTAGGACCATTAGGAAATGGCTTTCCAGTTGATGAAGCAAATGCTGGAGATACAGCACTGCTGGTCGGTGGCGGTATCGGGGTTCCTCCTTTATATGAATTGTCTAAACAATTGACGAATAAGGGTGTAAAGGTGATTCATATACTCGGCTTTCAGTCCAAGTCAGCTGTATTTTATGAAGAAGAATTTTCGCAATTAGGTGAAACCTTCATTACAACTGTTGATGGAACATATGGAATCAAGGGATTTGTCACTGATGTCATTAAGAATCTTCAGTTCGATATTCTCTATACTTGTGGCCCAACGCCTATGTTAAAGGCTATTGAACAAGGGTATTCAAGCAAAAATGTCTTTTTATCTTTAGAAGAGCGAATGGGCTGCGGTGTGGGAGCATGCTTTGCTTGTGTTTGCAGAAGCAAAAGTGACCCAGAGGGTACCTCTTATAAAAAAGTCTGCAGTGATGGACCGGTATTCCGGATCGGGGAGGTGGTCATATGAGTCGTTTAAACATTGATTTACCAGGATTGTCATTAAAGAATCCAATTATGCCAGCATCCGGATGCTTTGGATTTGGAAGAGAATACAGCCAATTCTATGATTTAAGCACGTTAGGTGCAATCATGATTAAAGCGACAACGGTAGAAGCAAGATTTGGAAATCCTACCCCTAGAGTAGCAGAAACAACGGCGGGGATGCTGAATGCCATCGGTCTGCAAAATCCAGGCTTAGAGAAGGTCATGTCTGAGGAATTACCATGGTTATCCCAATTTGATGTTCCAATCATTGCAAATGTAGCTGGTTCGGTTGAGGAAGATTATGTGGCGGTTGCCAAGAAAATTTCAACAGCTCCAAACGTACATGCACTAGAATTGAACATCTCTTGTCCAAATGTAAAAACCGGGGGTATTGCTTTTGGAACCATCCCTGAAGTAGCCGAGAGATTAACAAAAAGAGTAAAAGAAGTTTCACAAGTACCTGTATACGTGAAGTTATCTCCAAATGTAACTAATATTGTTGAAATGGCCAAAGCGGTGGAAGCAGGCGGTGCAGATGGTCTAACGATGATTAATACTCTTATAGGCATGCGTTTGGATCTTAAAACTGGAAACCCAATTTTGGCAAATCGTACCGGGGGATTATCCGGTCCGGCCATAAAACCTGTAGCGATTCGGATGATCTATGAAGTGAGTCAGGCTGTGGATATCCCTATTATTGGCATGGGTGGAATCGAGTCTGCAGAGGATGTTATCGAATTCTTTTATGCAGGGGCAACTGCCGTAGCAGTGGGAACAGCTAATTTTGTAGACCCATTTGTATGTCCGACGATTATCGCAGAACTACCAATATTATTAGATAAATTGGGTTATGAACACATCAGTGAATGTACGGGAAGGAGCTGGAGAAAGCATGAACAGCCCGCTTATCATCGCGCTTGATTTTGCAACAAAAAATGAAGTGGAACAATTTTTAAAACCATTTTCAGAAGAGCAGCTTTTTGTGAAAGTAGGAATGGAACTATATTTCCAAGAAGGTCCGTCCATCATTCATTTATTAAAAGAATCAGGTCATCATATTTTCTTAGATTTAAAGCTTCATGATATCCCTAATACGGTTTATGGGGCGATGAAAGGATTAGCCCGCTTGAATTGTGATCTGGTAAATGTTCATGCAGCAGGTGGCAAAAGAATGATGCAAGCCGCACTAGAAGGGTTGGAGGCAGGAACATCAGCTGGTCAAAAACGCCCAGCTTGTATCGCAGTCACTCAACTAACTAGCACTTCACAGGAGCAAATGAATGAGGAACAGATGATTCCTGTATCACTTGAAGAGTCTGTGTTACATTATGCTTCTTTAACCAAAGAAGCAGGCTTAGACGGTGTTGTTTGTTCGGCGTGGGAAGCCACTTCGATTCGAGAAAAAGTAGGGCAAGAATTTTTGACAGTATGTCCTGGAATTAGATTAGAATCTGATCAGGTTGGAGACCAAAAGCGGGTAGCGACACCAGAATTTGCCCGAAATGCAGGGGTAGGAGCTATTGTTGTTGGCCGCTCGATTACGAGATCCGACGACCCATTACACAGCTATAAGAAATGGATGGAAGAATGGAAGGGAGTCCGACAATGAAACGAAACATTGCTGAAAAACTACTAGAAATACATGCAGTTGCTTTAAAACCTCAGGAACCTTTTACATGGACATCCGGATTAAGATCACCTATTTATTGCGACAACCGTCTGACATTGTCTTTCCCGGAAGTTCGTCGCGAGATTGCGCAAGGACTAAAGCAGCTTATACTTGAGCATTTTCCAGATACAGAAGTAGTGGCTGGGACAGCGACAGCAGGCATTCCCCATGCTGCTTGGGTCAGTGAATTGATGAACTTGCCAATGTGCTATGTCCGCTCAAAAGCAAAAGGTCATGGCAAAGGCAATCAGATTGAAGGCAAAGTAGAGAGTGGTCAAAAAGTGGTCGTGGTGGAAGACTTAATTTCAACTGGCGGCAGTGTAATCACAGCAGTACAAGCTCTAAGAGATGCAGGATGTGAGGTCCTTGGAGTAGTCTCTATCTTCACGTATGGACTTGAAAAAGGGAAAGAGGCCTTTACTGCAGAGGATATACACAGCGAATCACTGACAGACTTTCCAACATTAGTTCAAGTTGCCATCACAAAAGGCTACATTAGCGAGAATGATCAAGATAGTCTATTAACTTGGAGTCAGAATCCAACAGAATGGAGCAAACGGTTCGAATAGGTTTGCCAAAGCTGAATTATACAACTAATAATGGCTGTTAAACGTAATTTCGGTCGCATAGATATCTATGCGACCGAAATTGCGTTAAGGATGAAAAAGGGCCTTTTTAGGAGGGTCAGCGTGACCGAAAAAGGCGTAAGAGAAGAAAGACTGGTCACATATAAAGTTCTAAGGGCCAGTTAATCTCGTATATGGTTATTTGTTTTTCAGTTTTAACACTAATTCCTCTTCTGGAGTTACAAAGACTGTTTGCTGATTTTCATAAATGACAAATCCTGGTTTGGCCCCGCTTGGTTTTTTAACAAATCGCACCCGAGTGAAATCAACCGGAACGGAACTGGAATTTCGGGCCTTACTGAAATAGGCTGCTAACTTGGCTGCTTCATGAATGGTCTCCTCTGATGGTTCTTTACTTCGGATTACCACATGCGACCCCGGAATATCCTTTGTATGAAGCCATATTTCATCTCTTGCTGCCACCTTATTTGTTAAATAATCATTTTGCTTATTGTTTTTACCAACGATGATGTCAATACCGTCGGAAGAAACAAAATAATCAAGGACGGGCTTAACGTTTTGTAGTTTCTTGCCATTTCGTTTTTGCCGTTCTCTAATATATCCGCCCTCCACAAGTTCTTCACGAATTTCCTGAATATCTTTTGGAGATGCTGTTTGTATTTGTTGAAGAAGATTATCAAAATAGATCACTTCTAACCTTGCCTTTTCAATTTGTTCCTCAACAATAGCCACGGCATTTTTGGCTTTCTGGTATTTTGAAAAATACCGTTGGGCATTTTCAGAAGGAGTTCGCCGCGGATCCAACGTAATCGTGACCGTCCCGCCTGCTTCATCGTAATAATCCACTACTTCAATTTCCTTCATTCCCTTTTTCGCTGCATAAAGATTTGCTGTTAACAGTTCCCCGTAACGTTGATATTGCTCGGCAAGCTCTGCTTCTTTTAATGTTTGCTGCAGTTTTTCAATTTTCTTTTCATTTTTTTCTTTTTCGTTGATGATGAAGCGTTCAATATCATTGCCCTGCTGCTTCACACGGTCCCTTTCCGCTTTGCCAAAATAAAAGCGGTCAAGCACCTCACTCAACGTATCAAATGACTTTATTACACCACCTATATGTTCGAGTGGAAATAGATAAAAGGCTTCTTTCGTTTCCGTAGCCATGATCGAAGGACGAATTTCCTCCATTTGTATTTCATTGATCAATTTTATAAAGGTTTGTGGAACAGTTGTCCGATTTGCCAGCCCGCTTTGAAAAACCACTTCTTTAGCAAACAATGGTGAAGTACCTGCGAATTGCTCTACAATCTGGCGATCCAATTTTCCAGCATTAAAATCAATTTTTTTTAACACATCTTCCTCAGAAGCATGGAAAGGATTAAGCTTTTTCTGTTCAGGTGGATAAATATATGGCTGACCCGGTAAGATAGCTCGGTGGCTATTGACAGCAAAAGAAATATGCTTAATGCTATCAAGAATCAGATTACGTGTTTTGTCTACTAAAATAATATTGCTGTGCCTACCCATAATTTCAATGATTAATTGTTTATAGCTAATGTCTCCAATTTCATTTCTGCCCTTTATTTCAAAAATAATCATGCGGTCATTTTCTACTTGATAGACATCTTCTAAAATGTGTCCTTCAATATGCTTTCTGAGCAGCATGCAAAACATCGGCGGTTCACTCGGGTTATCATAGCTTTCATTTGTTATTTGGGCTCGGGCATAGCTTGGATGAGCGGATAACAGCAGTTTATGATTCGATCCGTTTGCACGAACGGTAATAATAATCTCATTTTTATAGGGCTGATGAACTTTATTGATCCGCCCGCCTTTTAAGCTGCGGGAAAGTTCATTTGCCATGACGTGAGTAAATAATCCATCAAATGACATGTAAATACATCCTTTACTTTTTGACTCTTTTGAACTAGGTGGTTGATTTGCGCTCCAGCTGCTTCGCTTTCCGTGGGCGTTGCGGTGAGCCTCCTCGGCGCTTAGGCGCCTGCGGGGTCTCCCCAGCCCCGTACTCCCACAGGAGTCTTCGCATCTTCCGCTCCAATCAACGTGATATTAAAATCAGCAATCTTCTCTTAATTAAGTCACTTATTCAAGTATAACCTACATTTAAACATATCTGCCTGAATTTCGCATTTTAGGCTGTAATATAAATTATCATAGCATTTTTTGGGACGACCCTGAATAAGCTTTCTTTAGATTAGGTCTATTAAGGGGGAAGTGAGATGGTCGGATGAAGTTCCATGAGATGGAGATAAAACAAGTAGAAAAGGCTTTAGAAACCGACTTTTCTTCTGGATTATCACAAGAAGAAGTGAAACAGCGTGTAAAAAAATACGGGTATAACGAATTGGATGAAGGGGAGAAGCAATCTGCCCTGTTATTGTTTTTCAGTCAATTTAAAGATTTTATGGTCTTAGTACTATTGGCAGCAACCCTTATTTCCGGTTTACTGGGGGAATATATTGACGCCATAGCCATTATTGCGATTGTGTTAATTAATGGTATTCTTGGGTTTTACCAAGAACGCCGGGCTGAAAAATCATTGCAAGCACTTAAGGAACTTTCTGCACCCCAGGTTAATGTCTTAAGGGAGGGAAAATGGCTGAAAGTTCCCTCTAAAGAAATCGTCGTTGGGGATATTCTGAAGTTTACTAGTGGTGACCGGATCGGTGCTGATGTACGAATTATTGATTCTAAAAGTTTAGAAATTGAGGAATCCGCCTTAACAGGAGAATCTGTACCGGTCTCTAAACATATTGAGAAATTAACGAATCCTAATCCGGGTATTGGCGATATGGAGAATATAGCCTTTATGGGTACGATGATCACTAGGGGTACTGGGATGGGTGTTGTCATTGCCACTGGAATGAAAACAGCGATGGGACAAATTGCCGATTTATTGCAAAATGCCGAGAGTCAAGAAACTCCATTACAGCGCAGATTAGAGCAATTAGGTAAAGTCCTGATCAGTGTTGCTTTAGTATTAACATTACTAGTTGTTGTCATTGGAGTCATTCAAGGGCACGAATTATATGAGATGTTTTTAGCGGGCGTTTCTTTAGCGGTAGCTGCCATTCCGGAAGGACTTCCTGCGATTGTAACGGTTGCACTTTCCCTTGGTGTTCAAAAGATGATTAAGAAAAATGCTATTGTAAGGAAGCTTCCTGCGGTGGAAACCCTGGGGTGTGCATCCGTCATCTGCTCCGATAAAACCGGTACAATGACCCAAAATAAAATGACGGTTACGCATCTTTGGAGCGGCGGTCATACTTGGACGGTAGATGGTGTAGGATACCAACCGCAGGGAGAATTTTATCGGGATGAACAACGGGTACAACCAAAAGAAGAGAAAGCTTTACAGCAAATGCTTATTTTTGGCATGCTATGCAATCATTCCGATTTAAATATGAAAGATGAAGAATACGTGCTTGATGGGGATCCAACAGAAGGGGCACTATTAGTAAGTGCAATGAAAGCCGGTTTTAATCGCCCAAAACTATTGGAAGAATTTACTGTCATCAATGAGTTTCCGTTTGATTCTTCTAGGAAAATGATGAGCATACATGTTAAAGACAAACAAGGAAGACATTTTATTGTGACCAAAGGGGCCCCAGATGTGATTTTGGGGATCTGTGAATCCATTCTTTGGAATGATAAAACACAAGCGTTAGTCAAAGATTCTCGCCAAAAGGTACAAAGTGCGATTGATCACCTTGCCTCTCAGGCACTAAGAACAATAGCGATCGCCTACAAGCCTATCTCTTCTAATACAATGATTCTAAGTGAAATGGAAGCAGAGAGTAAATTGACCTTTATTGGGGTCCAGGGAATGATTGACCCGCCAAGGCCAGAGGTAAAAGCTGCTGTTAAAGAATGTAAAGAGGCCGGTATAAAAACGGTCATGATTACCGGGGATCACGTCATCACTGCTAAAGCAATAGCAGCACAGCTTGGGATTTTATCAAAAAATAGTAAAGTTATTGATGGTAAGGCTTTGTCTCAAATGTCAGTTCAAGAACTAGAGGATATTGTCGAGGATGTTTCTGTATTTGCCCGGGTTTCTCCAGAACATAAACTTAAGATAGTTAACGCATTACAAAATAGAGGGCATGTTGTTGCTATGACAGGTGATGGAGTCAATGATGCTCCTGCTATCAAAGCGGCTGATATCGGAGTGGCGATGGGGATAACGGGGACAGATGTGGCGAAAGAGGCCTCCGCACTTGTCTTATTGGATGATAATTTTGCCACTATTAAGGCAGCCATTACAGAAGGCAGAAATATCTATGAAAATATTCGAAAGTTTGTTCGATACTTATTAGCATCCAATGTTGGGGAAATTCTAGTGATGCTTTTTGCTATGATTTTGGCACTTCCATTGCCATTGGTGCCAATTCAAATTCTATGGGTGAATTTGGTTACTGATGGTTTACCTGCTATGGCACTTGGTCTGGATCGGCCTGAAGAAAATGTTATGAAAAGAGGACCAAGAAGCCCGAATGAAGGAATTTTTTCAAGGGGATTGGGATGGAAAGTTGTATCTAGGGGCTTCTTAATAGGATTAGTTACATTATTAGCCTTTATGTTTGTGTATCATAATGACCCATCTCAATTGCAATATGCCCAGACCGTGGCATTTGCTACTTTGGTCATGGCTCAGTTAATTCATGTATTTGATTGTCGCAGCGAAAAATCTGTTCTATCAAGAAATCCATTTGGAAATCAGTACTTGGTATGGGCTGTCATTTCTTCACTCTTATTAGTACTAGTTGTTATTTATTATCCGCCATTACAGCCTATTTTCCATACCTTGCCGATTGCAGCGAGAGATTGGCTGCTCATTATCGGAATGTCCAGTATTCCAACTTTTTTACTAGCGGGATCATTTTTGTTAAGAAAAACAAAATAAAGTGTGTTATAATCCAAAAGGTAATAGAATCACCTCTATTGCCTTTTGGAGTTTTTTATGGAATCTGATCATATATCCTAGATTGGATGTGCTATAGTTATGGTTATAAGTATGACAGGATTTGGAAGGGGAAAGGCAGAATCTAATTCTTTTTCAGTAATTGTCGAGGTCAAATCAGTAAATCATCGCTTCAGCGAAATGAATATTAGAATGCCAAGGCAATTATTAAAAATAGAAGATAAGATGAAAAAGAAATTAGGTCAGCACATTCGTCGCGGCAGAGTAGAAGTTTATGTGAGCGTGGAAGGTGCAGGAAGCATTACTAGAAAACTACATATTGATTGGAATTTAATTGAGGAATATTTCCAATTTATGAAACAAGCTGGCGATACATATGGAATAACAGGGACGATTACCCTTCATGACTTAATTAGCCGCCCTGATCTTTTACATATTGAAGAGAGTGAAGCCGATAACGAAGAGCTAGAGGATCTGGTACTTAAGGCAACGGAAGAGGCAGTTGTTTTATTAAAGCAAATGCGAATAGCAGAAGGGGAAGAGTTGAAAAAAGACCTCATCTCCATCATCTCCCAAGTTGAAACCCATATTTTCGAGCTTCAAAAATATGCTCCGGTGGTCGTTCAATTATATAAAGAACGACTTACAAAAAGAATGCAAGAGTTTGTAAACGGGCAAATCGACGAAACGAGAATTTTAACGGAAGTGGCTGTATTCTCTGAAAAGGCTGATATTAATGAAGAAATCACCAGGTTAAATAGCCATATTCAGCAATTTGTCCAAACACTTAACCATCATGAGCCAATCGGACGTAAGCTGGATTTTCTTGTGCAGGAAATGAACCGGGAAACAAACACCATTGGTTCAAAAGCAAATGATTCTACTATCGCGTTAATCGTTGTGGAGATAAAAAGTTTGCTTGAGAAACTAAAGGAGCAGGTTCAAAATATTGAGTAGATCCTGTTTAGAAAAAGTCTGCTGAGGTCAAAATATATTATTGATGATTGGATGATAATCATGGGGATTAAATTAATAAATATTGGATTTGGAAATATTGTTTCGGCAAATCGGATCATTTCTATTGTTAGTCCGGAATCCGCCCCAATTAAAAGAATTATACAGGATGCCCGTGACAGGGGATCATTAATTGATGCTACATATGGAAGGCGTACCCGTGCTGTAATAGTGATGGATAGTGATCATGTCATTTTATCTGCGGTGCAGCCTGAGACAGTTGCTCACCGGTTAACTGATCGCGATGAAATGATTGAAGAAGGGTAGGATTTATTGAAAATGCAGGAAAAAGGATTGCTGATTGTACTTTCCGGTCCATCCGGAGTTGGAAAAGGGACTGTTCGAAAAGAAATTTTTTCCCAACCTGATACAGCATTTGAATATTCCATATCAGTTACAACCCGAAAGCCTCGTGAAGGCGAAAGAGACGGGATAGACTATTTTTTCAAAACAAGAGAACAGTTTGAAGAAATGATCGAACATGGTAAACTATTGGAGTATGCTGAATTTGTTGGGAACTATTACGGAACCCCGGTTGACTATGTACGACAAACGTTAGACCAAGGGAAAGATGTATTTTTAGAAATTGAAGTAAAGGGTGCACGTCAAGTTAGGGAAAAATTCCCTGATGGGTTATTCATTTTCTTGATGCCGCCAAGCTTAACTGAATTAAAAAACCGTATTGTAACAAGAGGCACGGAGACTGAGGATATCATCCATAATCGGATGTTGACGGCCCGAGAAGAAATTGAAATGATGGAATTATATGATTATGTTGTGGAAAATGATCAAGTTGAATTAGCTTGTGATCGAATAAAATCCATTGTTACGGCAGAACATTGCCGTCGAGAAAGAGTAGAACATCGATACAAAAAGTTGTTGGAGGTAGAATAAACATGCTTTATCCTTCTATTGATTCATTATTAGAAAAAATTGATTCAAAATATTCATTGGTTTCAGTTGCTGCTAAAAGGGCTCGGGTTATGTCCCAGGTTCACGATGAGAGATTACCAAAGTATGTTTCTCATAAACATGTTGGCAAGGCGCTGGAAGAAATTTATTCCGGTGAACTTACTTATCGTGTATCAAAAAAAGCAGAGATACCCGCTGAATAAACAAATTCAGTTCATGATGCAAAGAAAGGCTTGACTATGTCAGCCTTTTTATTTTTTGCTTCCAAAGATGTCGAAAAAAGAAGGAAAAACGTGAAAAAAAAGTTAAGTTCCATCATAATAAAAGGTAAAGTTAATCGATGTATGGATTGGGGGATTTTTGGTGCTAAACGATAAAAAAATATTATTATGTGTAACTGGCGGGATTGCTGTTTATAAAGCTGCTGCCCTGACAAGCAAACTGGTCCAAGCAGGTGCTCAAGTAAAAGTCATTTTAAGCGAATCAGCTGCTAAATTTGTTACTCCTTTGACCTTTCAAGCCTTATCGCGGAATGAAGTGTTTACTGATACGTTTGATGAAAAAAATCCACAAGTTATTGCCCATATTAATTTAGCGGATTGGGCCGATTTAATTCTTCTGGCACCTGCAACAGCCAATTCGATTGGGAAACTAGCGAATGGAATTGCCGATAATATGGTTTCGACTACATTGTTGGCAGCAACAGCACCGGTTTGGATCGCACCAGCCATGAATGTTCATATGTATGAACATCCCGCTGTAAAACGGAATCTATCAATTTTAGCTGATTACGGATATAGGTTCATTGAACCGAGTGAAGGCTATTTAGCCTGCGGGTATGTCGGAAAAGGCCGATTGGAAGAACCGGAAAAAATAGTTGAATTAATCCAACATCATTTTAATCAAAAACCTTTTCTTCCATTAAAAGGAAAGACGTTTATCATAACAGCTGGCCCAACTAGGGAAAAGATTGATCCTGTCCGCTTTATTTCGAACCACTCCAGCGGCAAAATGGGCTATGCTTTAGCGGAAGAAGCGAAAAGAAAAGGTGCCCGGGTTATTCTTATTTCCGGCCCTGTACAGCTTACTGCCTCAAATACAATAGAGCTTAAAAAAGTTGAAAGTGCGGAAGAAATGTATCATGAGGTAATGAAGCATTTAGACGAAGCTGATTGTATTATCAAAACAGCGGCAGTTGCCGATTATCGTCCCAAAACGGTTTACGATCAAAAAGTCAAAAAACAAGCCGGCGACGCACATCTCGAGCTTGAAAGAACAAAAGATATTTTATTTGAACTGGGACAAAAAAAGAAAAATCAAATCCTAATAGGATTTGCGGCTGAAACTGACAACGTTGAAGAGTACGCAAGGAAAAAACTATTTAATAAGAATGCTGATATGATTGTGGCCAATAATGTGAAGTCCGAAGGCGCAGGTTTTGGAACAGATACAAACATTGTCACAATTTATAAACGGGATGGTGCCGCTATAGAGCTGCCAATGATGTCTAAAACAGAGGTGGCTGAAAAAATTATCGCTGAAGTAACACCACTTCTGAAGGATTTGGGAGAAAAATGAAAATTGCCAGTGTCATAGTTGATGTTCCAACAAAACAAACAGATAGGCCATTTGATTATCTGATCCCAAGTGATTGGGAAAACATCATCCAGCCAGGTATGAGAGTTATTGTCCCATTTGGTCCGAGGAATATCCAGGGATTTGTTACAGAAATAAAATCTGAATCAGATTTTAAACAATTAAGAGAAATCGTCGAACCAATGGACTTGGAGCCAATCTTAAATAAAGAACTATTGGAGTTGGGTGATTGGTTAACGGATACGACACTCTGCTTTAAAATTTTTGCTTACCAAGTAATGCTTCCAGCGGCATTAAAAGCAAAGTACGAAAAAAAGGTTACGCTAGCTGCCGGAATCAGTGTAGCTAGTTTACCATTCCATTTGCAGGCCTATTTTGAAAAAGGTCCAAGTATTGACTGGGATACTGCATTGAAAAATGGGGTAGTTACCCTTTTACAACGCGAAATAGCTAATGGACTCCTTGAAGTCCAATATGAAGTAAAGGAAAAAGTCAGAAAAAAATGGGTAAAAGTGATCAAGCCAAATGTGTCGTCTGCGAAATTAATGGAGGAAATGAACACATTGCCAGCCAATGCCGAAAAACAAAAGAAAGTGTTGGCCTATTTTATCGATCATCTTGAACCAATCGAATTGAAACTTTTATCTTCGGAATTAAACATCTCGTCATCGATTGTTAAAGCTCTTATCCAGAAAAATATATTAATGGAAATTGAAATGGAAGTATACAGAGACCCGTATGAAAATCGTACGTTCGAACGAACAACGCCTTTGCCATTAACTGAATCACAGGCGGGGGCGATTAGTCCGATCCTACATGCAATTGAAACGAACAAACACGAGGTCTTTTTATTATACGGAGTAACAGGCAGTGGGAAAACGGAAGTGTATTTGCAGTCCATTCAAGAAGTGATTGAAAAAGGGAAAGAGGCAATTGTACTTGTACCGGAGATTTCGTTAACCCCACAAATGGTTCAGCGGTTTAAAAGCCGTTTTGGAGATTTAGTAGCGGTTCTTCACAGCGGCCTATCAGCAGGTGAAAAATATGATGAGTGGAGAAAAATCCAGCGCAAAGAAGTAAAGGTAGCAGTTGGGGCAAGATCAGCGATTTTTGCACCTTTCGAAAATCTCGGCATCATTATCATAGACGAGGAGCATGAAACTAGCTATAAGCAGGAAGAAATGCCACGTTACCATGCTCGTGATGTTGCGATAAAAAGGGCAGAAACCTATCATTGCCCGGTTGTATTGGGCAGTGCCACTCCATCTTTAGAATCCTTTGCAAGAGCGCAGAAAAAAGTATACCACCTTTTATCTCTCCCAAATCGTATGAACAATCACGCGCTTCCATCGGTGGAAATCATTGACATGCGTGAAGAACTCCGTGACGGAAATCGCTCCATGTTTTCAAGAAAGCTATTTGACATGTTAAAAGACCGTATCGAAAAAAAACAACAATCAGTGTTGTTTTTAAATAAACGGGGACATTCATCCTTTGTTATGTGCCGTGATTGCGGCTATGTAGTAAACTGTCCAAACTGTGATATTTCGTTAACCTATCATCGGGCAGGAACACAAATGAAATGTCATTATTGTGGATATGAGAGTACGATTCCTAGCGTATGTCCTGAATGTTCAAGCGAGCACATTCGCTACTTCGGAACTGGTACGCAAAAGGTAGAGGATGAACTGGGGAAGATACTTCCAGAGGCGAGAGTCATTCGGATGGATGTGGACACGACCAGTCGAAAGGGGTCACATGAAAGATTATTAAATGAATTCCAAGAGGGAAAAGCAGACATATTGTTGGGAACTCAAATGATTGCTAAAGGGCTCGATTTTCCAAACATTACGCTCGTCGGTGTGCTATCTGCTGATACGATGCTCCATTTGCCGGACTTTCGATCTTCGGAAAAAACTTTCCAATTATTAACTCAAGTAAGTGGAAGGGCCGGCCGGCATCAGTTGCCGGGAGAGGTTGTGATCCAAACCTATACGCCGGAGCATTATAGTATAGAGTTTGCTGGTTCCCATAATTATGATCAATTTTATCTGCAAGAAATGATGGTTCGTAAACTCCATCATTATCCCCCATTCTATTACCTTGCGTTAATAACGGTCAGTCACGAGCAACTTATGGCTGCCGTCTCGGCAACAGAGAAAATTGCCCGATATGTCCGTTCGCAAATCTCAAATGAAGCGGTGATCCTTGGCCCTTCAGTGTCACCCATTGCTAGGATTAATAATAGATATCGGTATCAATGTCTGATAAAATACAAACGGGAACCGAACCTTGGAGGAACTTTAAAAACCATTTTGGATCAATACCAAAAGGATGCAAAATCTGGACTTCTAGTTTCTGTAGATGTTAATCCGTTTATCTTAATGTAATTCGGGTGAAAATGGTAAATAAAAATCCACGTTTATTGTAATTTTTGATGGAGGTAAAGTTTTGGCTATTAGAAAGATTGTAACGTATCCAGCAGAAATTCTGGAGATTAAGTGTAAACCAGTAGAGAAATTTGATAGAAAGCTTGCAAAATTGCTTGATGATATGTATGACACCATGATTGAGTTTGATGGTGTAGGACTTGCAGCTCCACAAATAGGTAAAGATGCAAGAGTGGCAATCGTTGATATTGATGACGAATCTGGGACAATCGAAATGATCAATCCTAAGATTTTAAAACAAGACGGTGAACAAACAGGACCGGAAGGCTGTTTAAGTTTTCCAGATCTTTATGGAGAAGTAACCAGACCAAATTACGTAAAAATAGAAGCATTTGATCGTAAAGGAAGAAAATATACGCTGGAGGCTGAAGAATTCTTGGCAAGAGCCATTCAGCATGAAATAGATCACCTTGATGGGGTTTTATTTACATCAAAGGTTACCAGATACCTTGAGGAAGATGAGTTAAAAGGAGAAGACACTGAATGACAAAGATAGTATTTATGGGGACTCCTGATTTTTCTGTACCGGTTTTACAACAAATCATTGCGGATGGCTATGAGGTCATCGGTGTCGTAACTCAACCGGACAGGCCTGTTGGGCGAAAAAAAGTTCTAACACCACCACCCGTTAAAGTGGAAGCCTTAAAACAAGGAATACCGGTTTACCAGCCAGAAAAAATTAGGAAAGATGAAGAACTGGATCAGATTCTTGCATTAAATCCGGATTTGATTGTCACGGCCGCATTCGGACAAATCTTGCCTAAGAAGCTCCTTGATGCACCTAAATACGGCTGTATCAATGTTCATGCATCACTATTACCGGAATTGCGAGGTGGTGCACCAATTCATTACGCACTATTAACAGGAAAAAAGAAGTCGGGAATAACGATTATGTATATGGCAGAGAAACTTGATGCCGGAGATATTTTGACAAAGGTTGAAATTCCGATTACAGAAGAGGATAATGTTGGGACTTTGCATGATAAATTGAGCGCGGCAGGTGCCAAATTATTATCAGAAACACTGCCTTTATTAATAGAAGGGAAGCTGACACCAATCCCGCAAAATGATGCAGAAGCAACCTTTGCTCCTAATATCAAACGAGAACAAGAAAAAATTGATTGGAACAAATCCGGGGAAGAGATCTTTAACCAGATTCGCGGATTAAATCCTTGGCCTGTGGCGTTTACAACAATGGATGGTCAAGTTATAAAAATTTGGCGTGCAGGTAAAGTTAAGGAAAAAACAGATGCAATCCCAGGTACCATAGTTAAGATAGAATCAGATGGCATAATCGTGGCAGCCGGAAACGACACGGCGATTAAAATTACCGAACTTCAGCCTTCAGGAAAAACGAAGATGTCTTGTGAGCAATATTTACGTGGATCTGGCTCTAAACTAAATGCAGGCAATCAGTTGGGAGAATAACATGACAGCAAGTTTTAAAAAAAATGTTCGTGAAACAGCCTTAGAGCTGTTGATCACAATCGAAAAAAATCAGGCATACAGCAATTTGTTGCTAAATAATGCGATAAATAAACACCAGATTCCTCAAAAGGATGTTGGTTTATTGACTGAACTGGTTTATGGGACTCTTCAGAGAAAAATGGCCTTAGATTTTTATCTAAGTCCATTTATTAAAAACAGCCGTAAATTGGAAAATTGGGTTCTTCATTTGCTGCGGGTAACACTCTATCAAATGGTCTACCTTGATAAAATTCCGGACCATGCTGCGATTCATGAGGCAGTTGAGATTGCTAAAAAACGTGGACATAAAGGAATAGCAGGGCTGGTAAACGGGGTCCTCAGAACGATCCAACGTGAGGGACTCCCGTCATTAGATCAAGTCCAAGATCCGATTGAACGCCTTTCTCTTGAAACAAGCCACCCACAATGGCTAGTGAAAAGATGGGCTGACCAGTTTGGCTATGAAAAAACAAAAGAAATGTGCGAAATCAACCAAATTGCACCGCTGCAAACCGCACGTGTTAATATTGCAAAAATTTCCCGGGACGAATGTGTCAATCAATTAGAGGAAGAGGGCTTTCAAATAGAAAAAAGTCCTGTTATTCCTGAAGCGATCCGTTCATTAAAAGGGAATCTTGCAACCTCAAAAGTGTTCCAAAATGGATTATTAACCATTCAGGATGAAAGTTCAATGTTGGTTGCGTATGCTCTAGGTGTAAGTGATCATCAAACTGTTTTGGACGCTTGTGCTGCTCCTGGAGGGAAGACAACACATATCGCTGAAAAATTGAAAGGAACAGGTGAGGTAATCTCTATTGACCTTCACGAGCATAAGGTAAAATTAATACGTGACAACGCTCAGAGATTAGGATTGGAAAATATAAAAGCGGTAGCTTTGGATTCTCGAAAAGTTAGTGAACATTTCCAAGAGGGTTCTTTTGATTCAGTATTGCTAGATGCACCATGCTCAGGATTGGGTGTTATGCGAAGAAAACCTGATATGAAGTACACCAAGAAGGAACAGGATATTACTCAATTAAGCATGATTCAGCAGCAACTTTTACAAGCTGTTTCACCGCTAGTTAAAAAGGGTGGAACTTTAGTTTATAGTACGTGTACGGTAGATAAAGAAGAAAACGAACAAATGATTAAAAATTTTTTGGGGGATCATTCTGAATTTGAAGGAGATTATAGCTTGCGGTCAAGAATGCCGGAAGCCATTCAGCCATTTATTTCAGATTATGATTTACAAATATTACCTCAACACTTTGGGTCAGATGGCTTTTATATCGCAGCGTTAAGGAAGAAGGGATAAACTTGGAACCAGTTAATACAACAGAGGCAACCATCACACAGGAAAAAAAATCAATCTATTCACTGGAGCTACATCAGCTAAAGGAATGGCTTCAGGAAATTGGGGAGAAGCCATTTAGAGCTGAGCAAATCTTTGATTGGCTTTATAAAAAAAGAGTGGGCTCCTACGAAGATATGAGCAACTTATCAAAAAACTTAAGAGAAAATCTTGCTGCTCACTTTGAACTAACTACGTTAAAAACGATCATTCAGCAAACATCATCAGACGGAACGATTAAATTTTTATTTGAACTTCACGACGGTTTTTCTATCGAAACAGTCCTAATGCGGCACGATTATGGGAATTCAGTTTGTGTAACAACTCAAGTTGGGTGCCGTATCGGATGTACATTCTGCGCTTCCACTCTAGGGGGGTTAAAACGCCACTTAGAGGCTGGTGAAATTGTAGCACAAGTGGTAAAAGTACAACAGGCTCTTGATGAGATGGAAGAGCGGGTCAGTTCAGTAGTTATCATGGGAATCGGTGAGCCATTTGATAACTACGATAATATGCTGGCATTTTTAAAGATTATTAATCATGAAAAAGCGCTCAATATTGGAGCACGTCATATCACTGTTTCAACAAGTGGAATCATACCAAAAATCTATCAATTCGCAGATGAGAATATGCAAATTAACTTTGCCATCTCCCTTCATGCTCCTAATACGGAATTAAGGTCAAAATTAATGCCAATTAACAAAGCATATAAACTTGATGACTTAATGAAAGCGGTAAGGTATTATATCGATAAGACAGGTCGTCGAATCAGCTTTGAATATGGTCTTTTTGGCGGGGTAAACGATTCTACTGAGCATGCGGAAGAATTGGCAGCCTTAATAAAAGGACTTAAATGCCACATAAATCTTATACCGGTTAACTATGTACCAGAGAGAGATTACGTGCGCACACCAAAAGATAAAATTTTTGCGTTTGAAAAGACATTGAAAAATCGCGGGATTAACGTGACAATTCGCCGGGAGCACGGGCATGATATTGATGCTGCATGCGGACAGCTTCGTGCAAAGGAGCGAAAAGAGGAGACGATGTAAAAGTATGAAAGCGGTATTTCAGACTGATCGAGGAAAAATCCGTCTTCACAATGAAGATGCCGGTGGTGTGTTTTTAAACAAGGACGGTCATCGTCTGGCGGTTGTTGCTGACGGAATGGGTGGACATCGTGCCGGTGACGTTGCCAGTGAAATGACGATATCCTATTTAAAAAGTGAATGGGAATCAACACAAGGGATCTTTACCGCGGATGATGCCGAAAAATGGTTAAAAGAAAAAATTACGAGGGTAAATGAGATGATTTTTGAACATGCCATTCAACATGCTGAATGTGATGGGATGGGAACGACCATTGTTGCGGCTCTTAGCACCAACCGTTTTGTAACAATGGCTAATATTGGCGACAGCCGAGGTTACTTGCTAAATGAATCTGGGTTTAAGCAGGTAACTGAGGATCACTCCTATGTGAATGAATTAGTAAGATCGGGACAAATATCCAAGGAAGATGCAGAACATCATCCTAGGAAAAATGTTTTATTGCGTGCTTTAGGAACAGAAAAAATGGTTGAAATTGATATTAAAACCATTACCTTCGAAGAGGGAGATATTCTTCTGTTATGTTCTGACGGCCTTTCCAATAAAGTGAGCGAATCGGAAATGACTCAAATTCTCCAGAATGAAGATCACCTTGAACAAAAGGCTACTACACTCACCGAATTAGCTAATGAGTATGGTGGAGAGGATAACATTACCTTGGCAATCGTAGAGTTCTCAGAAAGCATTGAAGGTGATATATAAAATGATGATCGGGAAAAGATTAAGCGGCCGCTATAAAATATTGGATATGATTGGCGGAGGCGGCATGGCCAATGTGTATTTGGCTCATGATATGATTCTGGACCGTGATGTAGCGGTTAAAATGCTTCGATTAGATTTTGCAAATGATGAAGAATTTATTAAAAGATTTCATAGGGAAGCACAATCTGCAACGAGTCTCAATCATCCAAATATAGTAAATATTTATGACGTAGGCGAGGAGAAAGACCTTTACTATATTGTTATGGAGTATGTGGAAGGTCAAACGTTAAAACAATACATACAACAGAATTCGCCTTTAAGGGTGGAAGAGTCAATTGGGATTATGCGACAATTGACCTCGGCAATTTCCCACGCCCATCATAATCATATTATTCATCGTGATATTAAGCCACAAAATATATTAGTAGATCATAAAGGGAATGTTAAAATTACTGATTTTGGAATTGCCATGGCACTGAGTGCAACCAGTATTACACAAACCAACTCTGTGCTTGGCTCTGTGCATTATTTGTCACCGGAGCAGGCACGTGGCGGCATGGCCAATCGAAAGTCGGATATTTATTCGCTTGGGATTGTCATGTTTGAGTTATTAACGGGACGGCTTCCGTTTTCTGGAGAGTCTGCTGTATCCATTGCTCTAAAGCATTTGCAATCAGAGACCCCATCTGTGAGAAGATGGAATCCAAACATTCCTCAAAGTGTTGAAAATATTGTATTAAAATCAACGGCAAAAGATTCATTTCACCGTTATGACAATGTGGATGAAATGGAGGAGGATTTACGGACTGCCTTAAATCCGGAAAGAATAGATGAGCCTAAATTTATGATTCCAGTAGATGATGAGGCGACAAAAGCCATTCCAGTCATTACTAATGATCGCCCATTGCAAAATCTCGATGAAACGCTGGTTCATAGTAACGGAAATTCGGGGACACCTGCAGATAAAAAGGCAAAAGGTGTGGCAAAAAAGAAGCGAAAAAAATGGCCGATTATCTTAATTTCCATTATGTTAGTCCTTATTCTTGCAGGTGTTGCAGTGGCGTTAACCCCGGGAATAATCACCGCAAAAGATGTTAACATCCCAGATGTTAGCGGTATGAACACGGATGATGCCATTTCTAGACTAAAAGCAAAAGGGCTGGGAATCGGCAAGAAGATTGAAATTAATAATGAAAAAATAGAAAAGGGAAAAGTTATTAAAACAGATCCTGAAGCTGGAAGTACTGTGAAGGAAAAATGGAAAATCAATCTTTATATTAGTAAGGGCAAAGAAAAATACGAGTTATCTAACTATGTTGGACAACAATATGATACGGTAGTAAGTTTATTAGAGGGGCAAAACTTTAAAGGAATCCAGAAAACGGAAAAATACGATGAAAGCGAACCGGGCACCATTATTAGTCAGGTCCCTGAAACAGGTAAAAAGGTTGTTCCTGATGATACAGTGTTGGAGTTTGTTGTCAGTAAGGGTCCGGAAAAGATTGTGTTGAGGGACTTGACACAGTACAATCTCAAGGGTGCTCAGGATTATGCCTCACTGGTGGGGTTGAATTTAGACGCTTCACAGGAAAAATATGATGATAATATCCCTAAAGGAATGGTCATATCACAATCTCCAGCTTCCGGTACGGTGCTAGAAAAAGGTGATAAAGTGACCATCGTGATTTCAAAAGGAATAGAGGAAAAGCCTCCGAAAGAAGTAATTAAGGAAGTGACGATTCCTTTTGAACCGACAATTCCAGGGCAGCCCGGTCAAAAGCAGGAAGTTCTTATTTACATTGATGATATGAACCATAGTATGACCGAACCTGCTGATACTTTTTATATTACCGAGAACACAAAAAGACAAATTAAACTGACGATTCCATATGGTAAAAAGGCAGGATATCGAATTATTCGTGATACGAAGGTAATAGCAGAAGAAAACTTTAACTATAACGATACAGAATAAAAGAGTTTAACGTATGAATGAAAGATTTTTAAGGAGGGCTGCTATGCCGGAAGGAAAAATTATTAAAGCCCTTAGCGGTTTTTATTACGTCCTTTATGATGAAAGGCTAATCCAGTGCCGAGGTAGAGGGGTGTTTAGAAAGAATAAAATATCCCCTCTAGTCGGAGATGAAGTTGTTTTTCAAGCAGAAAATGACCAAGAAGGATATATACTGGAAATAAAGGAACGGCGAAATGAATTGATTCGTCCACCCATTGCGAATGTCGATCGTGCCTTCCTTGTGTTTTCCGCTGTTGAACCGGATTTTAGTACAGTATTATTGGATCGCTTTTTAGTCCTTGTAGAATTTAATCATATAGAGCCTATCATCTGTATTACGAAAATGGATTTAACAAATTCTGCCCAAAAGCAAACAATTGAAGAATATGCGAAACAATATCGAGCCGCGGGTTACGAGGTGATATTGACCTCTTCCGAGACCGAAGCAGGAATTGAACTTCTATATCCTCATTTAGAAGCCAAAATCTCTGTGTTTGCCGGGCAATCAGGAGTAGGGAAATCATCCTTGTTAAATGCCCTAAGACCAGATCTAGAGCTAAAAACAAATGATATTTCATCCCATTTGGGCCGAGGAAAGCATACAACCAGACATGTTGAATTAATTGAAGTAGGTAACGGACTTGTTGCGGATACCCCCGGTTTTAGTTCTCTTGAATTTACGAATATTGAAGCAGAAGATTTAACCCTTTGCTTTCCCGAACTTCATAAGGCAAGTGAGAATTGTAAATTTCGTGGATGTCTTCATATAAGTGAGCCGAAGTGCGGGGTAAAACAGGCGGTTGACTCAGAGGAGATTCCTCATTACCGTTATGAGCATTATGTAGACTTTTTGCAGGAAATTAAAGACAGAAAGCCGAGGTATTAATTATTATGGTGAAAATCGCACCTTCCATCCTTTCAGCTGATTTTTCAAAATTAGGGGAAGAAATTATCGCTGTTGAAAAAGGAGGAGCTGATTACATTCATATCGATGTAATGGACGGACATTTTGTACCTAATATTACAATTGGTCCACTGATTGTAGAGGCAGTTCGTCCTGTTACGAATCTTCCATTAGATGTGCATTTGATGATTGAAAATCCGGATCAATATATTGAAGCCTTTGCCAAAGCAGGTGCAGATTATATTACAGTTCATGTTGAAGCCTGCCGCCACTTGCATCGGACCATCCAAAATATCAAATCATTTGGTGTAAAAGCGGGTGTCGTGTTAAATCCTGCCACACCGGTGGAGAGTATCCAGCACATTATAGGAGATATTGATATGGTATTGTTAATGTCAGTGAATCCTGGGTTTGGCGGTCAAAAATTTATCCCTGAGGTACTTCATAAAATTAGAAGTGTGAAAGCGATGGCAGAAGAAAAAGGGCTCGATATTGAAATTGAAATTGATGGCGGAGTCAATCCAGAAACGGCAAAATTGTGCGTAGAAGCAGGTGCAACTATACTTGTTGCCGGTTCGGCTGTCTATAATCAAGAAGACTATGCCCTAGCAATTTCACAAATAAAAGGATAAAAAAAAGCCGGCTTTAAGCCCGGCTTTTCTTTTTGCAGGGAGGTAAACAATGATTATCCATATACTTGCAGGAGGTCCCGAAGACCATTTGCCTGATTTACGCCTTTATAACGAAGCAGATGTAGTTTGGGTGGGTGTGGACCGAGGTGTATTTCATTTGTTAAACAGGGGCATTCATCCTAAACTGGCTTTTGGTGATTTTGATTCAGTGTCCAAACAAGAGTTAACATATATTGAAAATAACGTAGGAGAGATGCAACGCTTTAAACCTGAAAAAAATGAAACGGATTTGGAGCTTGCCTTGAATTGGGCAATGAATCAGCATCCAAAAATAATAAGAATCTTTGGCGCGACTGGTGGAAGATTGGATCATTTATTGGCCAATGTTCAACTAATGATCCACTCGTTAAGAGAACAAAGCAACACGGAAATATATCTAATTGACCGCTATAATATCGCCTATTTAAAAGAACCAGGTACCCACAATATTAAAAAAATGGATTCCGCAAAATATATTTCTTTTGTTCCATTAACGCTTGCAGTCTCCGATTTGACGCTGGAAGGGTTTAAATATCCGTTGAAAAATCGGTATATTACGCTCGGTTCCACACTATGTATTAGTAATGAACTTATTAGTGATTATGGTACTTTTTCATTTTCCGAAGGCATATTAATAGTGATAAGAAGTCATGATTAGTAGGCCAATTCATTTGGTACTGATTTCGTTCCAATGAATAATATGGTAAGGGCGACGAAAGCTTCCGTATTCAAATAGGAAAACCGTGAGATTTGTGAGGAGGGACAGTATGAAATTTTATACGATTAAACTGCCAAGGTTTTTAGGCGGAATTGTCCGGGCGATGATTGGTGTGTTTAATAAGAAAGAATAAAAAAGAATCATTCAATTTAATTGTTTTTATTCCTTCATAAAATCCGAGCACCCATTTGGGTGCTTTTTAATTTGGATTTTGGGAATATTAAAAAAGAAGTAGGTATTGGACAAAAAAAATAGGCATCCTATAACGGATGCCCATGAGACTTATACGCGCTCAACTTTACCGGATCTTAACGCTCTTGCAGAAACCCAAACACGCTTTGGTTTACCGTCAACAAGAATACGAACTTTTTGTAAATTAGCACCCCATGTGCGCTTGTTAGCGTTCATAGCGTGAGAACGTGCGTTACCAGTAGTGGTTTTCTTTCCAGTTACTACACATTTACGTGGCATAGTGATTTCCCTCCTTAACTACCGAAAGCTTTAAATGGCAATTTTTCATGCTCATTGAACATATAGAAAAATGGCTCGGCCATATTTCCTAGCCTTAACATACCTTAATAATTTAACACACTACTTATCCGAATGCAATACTAATCTAAAAAGGTTTCAAGAAAAATACCTTGACAACAAGAAAAGCGAAAGCGCCTTGATCAGGGGCGACAGGTATAAGACGAGCTGGTAGGAAGGTTGCTTTTTAACCTTCATGACGGATTAGCTTATGATCCTGAGCCCCTAGGCATTGCACCAGAAAATTTCAAATTTCAACGTATGTCTTTCAATATTGTGATGACTATAGTAAAATGACTGTAGCCAAGGAGTATTATTCCAAAGGGGGAACGATTCATGTCCATTGAATTAAAAACTAAGTACGGACAAATTGATATTTCAAATGAAGTGATCGCTACTATTGCTGGTGGTGCGGCAATCGAATGCTATGGAATCGTCGGTATGGCCTCTAAAAATCAAATTAAAGACGGTCTAACAGAAATTTTGCGCAAGGAAAATTTTACTCGCGGCGTAATTGTTCGTCAAGAAAACGAAGCATTACATATTGATATGTACATTATTGTCAGCTATGGAACGAAAATTTCCGAAATTGCCCACAATGTGCAATCAAAAGTTAAATACACCCTAGATAAGACTGTTGGGCTTGCCGTTGATTCGGTAAATATTTACGTTCAGGGAGTTCGTGTGACGAACCCATAGTAAGGAGGAAGCTTTGTGTCTATTACAACATTAGATGGAAAACGTTTTGCCGAAATGGTGATTCAGGGGGCCAATAATTTAACGGCTAATGCCAAAATGGTTGATGCCCTAAACGTTTTTCCTGTACCGGATGGTGATACCGGAACCAACATGAATTTATCAATGACCTCTGGTGCAAAAGAAGTAAAAAATAATGTTCAGGAACATATAGGTAAAGTAGGAATGGCCCTTTCAAAAGGTTTGCTGATGGGAGCCCGAGGTAATTCCGGAGTCATTCTTTCTCAATTGTTTCGTGGTTTTTCGAAATTTATTGAAAGTAAAGCAAAGATAACTGGAAAGGATTTTGCTCAAGCCTTTGAAGCCGGAGTAGAAACTGCCTATAAAGCCGTGATGAAACCGGTTGAAGGAACAATCCTAACCGTTGCAAAAGATGCTGCAAAAAAGGGAGTACAATCCGCTCAAAAAAACACGGATATCATTGTGATTATGGAGGATATTGTGAAGGAAGCTAAAGCTTCCCTAAAACGCACTCCTGATCTGCTACCTGTATTAAAGGAAGTTGGTGTCGTTGACAGCGGTGGACAAGGCCTTGTTTGTGTTTACGAAGGTTTCTTGGCAGAATTAAAGGGTGAAAAACTACCGGATGTTCCAAGTGCACTGCCATCAATGGATGAAATGGTCAATGCTGAACACCATAAAAGCGTTCAAAGCCATATTAATACCGAAGACATTGTTTTTGGTTATTGTACTGAGTTTATGGTTAAATTTGAAAGTGATAAACTTTCAAAAAATCCGTTTAATGAAGATAATTTCCGAAATGTGTTAAGTGAATACGGTGATTCTTTATTAGTGGTTTCTGATGAGGATATTGTTAAAGTCCATATTCACTCCGAACAGCCGGGAGAAGTTTTAACCTATGGTCAACGTTATGGCAGCTTGATTAATATGAAGATAGAAAATATGCGCCAGCAGCATACCAATATTGTTGGTGATACGAAAACTCCTCTTGTAACTGCCCGTCCAGAATCTCCTAAATCACCACAGGAATATGGTATTGTAACCGTTTCAATGGGAGAGGGGATTGCAAATCTATTTAGAAGTATTGGTGCGCATGCAGTAATCGAAGGCGGCCAGACTATGAATCCAAGTACGGAGGATATCGTCAAAGCCGTTAAACAAGTAAATGCGAAAAAAGTATTTATTTTACCTAATAATAAAAATATTATCATGGCAGCAGAGCAGGCTGTTCAAGTGTCGGATGAAGATATTTATGTTATTCCTTCGAAAACTGTTCCACAAGGCCTGTCTGCATTACTCGCGTTTAATCCTACCGCAGATGTTGAAACAAATCAATCTGCCATGAAAGAGGCTCTTAGCCATGTAAAGACAGGACAAATTACGTTTGCAGTACGTGATACACAAATAGATGGACTGGAAATTGAAAAAGATGATTTCATGGGGATTTCCGAAGGGAAAATTGTCATTAAAAATAAAGACAAAGTGAAGGCGGCGGAGGAACTTTTAGAGCAGATGATCGATGAAGATACCGAAATCTTAACGATTATATATGGTGAAGATGTTTCAAAAGAGTCTGTCAATCAGCTCACTGAGTTTGTAGAGGAAAAATTTCCTGATGTGGAAATTGAAACTCACAATGGCGGTCAGCCTTTATATTCTTTTATCTTTTCAATTGAATAAGTTACAGATACAATAGAAGGGGTCACCCTTCTTCTTTTTTTTTGTATACCGAAATAATTTTTTCTGGATTTTTCCTAATTTCTTTTTTGATAATTGAGGCAGCCAGGATACATTAGAAAGAATAGATTAGAGTAAGAGATATTTTTGGCAAAGGGGGAAGAATTGTGAAATATAGAAGTGTGTTTGATATCATAGGTCCGGTCATGATTGGTCCTTCTAGTTCCCATACGGCAGGTGCCGCTAGAATTGGCAGAGTCGCCAGAAGCTTATTTGGCAGAGAACCTAAATGGGCAAATATTTCCTTATATGGCTCTTTTGCAAAAACCTACAAAGGTCATGGAACAGATGTAGCCATTGTGGGAGGGTTATTGGATTTTGATACAGATGATACGCGAATTATCAATGCAATTGAAATTGCTGAAGAACATGGTATGAAATTGCATTTTATTGAGGAGGATGCAGTACCTGAGCATCCGAATACAGCTAGAGTCATTATCGGAGATCAAAATGGAGATTTAGAACTCGTAGGTGTCTCAATTGGCGGAGGCAAAATTGAGATCACAGAATTAAATGGGTTCGACCTAAAATTATCAGGTAATCATCCAGCCATTCTGGTAGTCCATAATGATCGCTTTGGCGCCATTGCCAGTGTCACCAATACTCTGGCTAAATATGAAATTAATATTGGTCATATGGAGGTCGCACGAAAAGAAATGGGGAAAATGGCCCTAATGACGATTGAGGTGGACCAAAATATCGATGACCAACTGATAACTGAGTTGGAGCAACTTCCAAATATATTAAAGGTAACTAAAATTGTGGATTAATACAACATAGAGGGGGGTCAAAAGTGTTTCGAAATGTAGCAGAATTGGTTAAACTTGCGGACAGTCAAAATAAAAAAATATCGGAAATTATGATAGAACAAGAAATACAAGTAACTGGGAGGTCCAGGGAAGAAATTCTCTCCCTAATGGACAGAAACTTAACTGTCATGGAGGAAGCGGTAGAGAGAGGCATTAAAGGCGTTACCTCCCATTCAGGTTTAACCGGTGGTGATGCGGTCCTTCTACAAAAATATATTGAAAAAGGCAACTTCTTATCAGGAGAAACAATTCTTGATGCAGTTAGTAAAGCGGTTGCAACAAATGAAGTCAATGCCGCTATGGGAACCATTTGTGCCACTCCGACGGCAGGATCGGCTGGTGTTGTTCCCGGAACATTATTTGCTGTTAAAAATAAATTGAATCCGACCAGAGAGCAAATGATCTCATTTTTATTTACATCCGGTGCGTTCGGATTCGTAGTCGCAAATAATGCCTCTATTTCCGGGGCCGCAGGGGGCTGTCAGGCAGAAGTAGGGTCAGCTGCTGGAATGGCGGCTGCGGCAATAGTTGAAATGGCCGGTGGAACTCCTGAACAGTGTGCAGAAGCAATGGCTATAACACTAAAGAATATGCTTGGGCTAGTATGTGACCCAGTGGCAGGGCTTGTGGAAGTCCCATGTGTTAAGAGAAATGCAATGGGAGCTGCAAATGCAATGGTTGCTGCGGATATGGCGCTTGCTGGTATTAAGAGCCGAATTCCTTGTGATGAAGTTATAGATGCGATGTATAAAATAGGTCAAACCATGCCAACGGCCTTAAGAGAAACTGGACAAGGAGGGTTGGCGGCGACACCGACGGGCCGGGCGCTCGAGGCAAAGATTTTCGGTATCCCGCTCAGTAAAAGTGAATCCAAATCTTAATCAACCCGTAACCATATTAAAGGGAATTGGTGAAGAAACTGCTGAAATGTTATCAGAAATGCGGATCTATACAGTCCGAGATTTACTTGAGTATTTTCCGTATCGCTATGAAGATTATCGTCTCCGAGATTTAGCCGAGGTACAGCATGAAGAGAAAGTAACCGTGGAAGGGAAGGTTCATAGTGAACCTTCTCTTGTCTATTATGGCAGGAAGAAGTCCAAGCTGACGATCAGGGTATTAGTTGGAGCTTATCTGATCAAGGTAGTTTTTTTTAACCAGCCTTATTTAAAAAATAAAATTAGTATGAATGGTCTTGTGACTGTGACAGGGAAGTGGGATGCACACAAACAATTGATTACCGCGAATGAACTACAGTTGGGGGAGAATAAAAAAAATAATCATTTTGAACCCGTTTATTCGTTAAGAGGAAAATTAACTACCAAAGGGATGCGAAAATTTATCAGCATCGCTTATCAGCAATATGGAAGTCTAATAGAGGAGAATTTACCAAATTCTTTTTTAGTTAAATATCGATTGCTTAATCGAAAAGATGCTGTAAAATCGATTCACTTTCCGGAAAACCAGGACGAGGTGAAACAAGCAAGAAGACGTTTTGTTTATGAGGAATTTCTTTTATTTCAATTAAAGATGCAAGGTTTAAGAAAGTTCGAAAGGGAGCATTCTCCAGGCATCAGTCAATCGTATGATTTGCTAAAATTAAAGGAATTTATTGACAAGCTTCCATTCCCATTGACCGATGCACAAAAACGGGTGGTTAATGAAATTTTGAAAGATCTTAAATCACCCTATCGAATGAACAGATTGCTTCAGGGAGATGTAGGTTCAGGGAAAACAGTTGTAGCAGCCATTGCTCTATATGCAAGTGTTACAGCGGGCTTCCAAGGAGCATTAATGGTGCCGACAGAAATTCTTGCGGAACAGCACGCAGAGTCCTTAAAACATCTATTAGAGCCGTTTGGAATCATCTGTGAATTATTGACCAGCTCCGTTAAGGGCAAGAGGCGTAAAGAAATTCTCCAACAATTAATGGAAGGTCACGTCCATGTGTTAATTGGTACCCATGCACTGATTCAAGATGAGGTCAGTTTTCAAAAATTGGGTCTTTGTATAACGGATGAACAGCATCGCTTTGGTGTGGAGCAGCGGCGAATCTTAAGGGAAAAGGGAGAAAATCCTGACGTTTTATTTATGACCGCTACACCGATTCCTAGAACCTTGGCGATTACCGTTTTTGGAGAAATGGATGTTTCCATTATTGATGAAATGCCAGCGGGACGTAAAACGATTGAAACCTATTGGGCCAAACCGGAAATGCTGGAGAGGGTACTGGCATTCGTTGAAAAAGAATTAGTAAAAGGGCATCAGGCTTATGTCATTTGTCCATTAATCGAAGAGTCAGAAAAACTCGATGTCCAAAATGCAATTGATGTTCATACCACCCTGTCACATTATTTTCAAAATCGCTTTAAGGTGGGCTTAATGCATGGGAGATTGAGCTCAGATGACAAGGACGCTGTGATGAAGGAGTTCAGTTCGAATGAGGTCCAAATCCTCGTATCCACTACCGTTGTCGAGGTAGGTGTGAACGTCCCAAATGCCACGATGATGGTGATTTATGATGCAGAACGCTTCGGATTGTCACAGCTGCACCAGTTGCGCGGACGGGTTGGACGAGGCAGTGATCAATCCTATTGTATCCTGCTAGCCAGCCCGAAGTCTGAAGTAGGACAAGAACGAATGAAAATTATGACTGAAACCAATGACGGCTTTGTGCTTAGCGAAAAAGATTTGGAAATTAGGGGTCCTGGTGATTTCTTCGGCAAAAAACAGAGCGGCATTCCAGAATTCAAGATCGCCGATATGGTTCACGACTACCGGGCCCTCGAAACAGCCAGAAGCGATGCCGCCATGTTAATCCAATCAAAAGATTTTTGGAGCACTGAGGAATATGCATATCTAAGAAAATATCTTGAAGAATCAGGTGTTTTGGCTGGAGAAAAGCTTGATTAGTATTTTCAACATCCCCTATTAATTTAGTGATTTATGGAATACTAACTAAAAAAGCAGAAAGCAAGTAGAAAACTTATTCTTGCATTCTGCTTTTTTAACTTTTATACTACTCTTAGTACCTAGTCATAAGATCTCGGACGGTGTAGAAAATGAGAAGAAGTAAAAAAGAGCGCCAACAGCTATTAAGTACAACCATTAAAGAGAATCCTTTTATAACAGATGAAGAGCTCGCTGAAAAATTTCAAGTCAGTGTACAAACGATTCGATTAGACCGGTTGGAACTATCGATACCTGAGCTGCGCGAAAGGATTAAAACTGTAGCGGAAAAACGGTTTGAAGACGAAGTGCGTTCCCTGCCAATTGAAGAGATAATTGGTGAAATCATTGATATAGAATTAGACGAAAGTGCTATTTCAATCTTTGATGTAAAAGAAGAGCATGTATTTAAACGGAATCAAATTGCCCGAGGACATCATGTATTTGCCCAAGCAAATTCCCTTGCCGTTGCCGTCATAAATGATGAATTGGCCCTTACTGCAAAAGCTAATATCCAATTTAAACGCTCCGTTCGCTTAGATGAGCGGGTTATTGCCAAAGCAAAGGTAGCGAAAATAGATGACCTAACCGGAAGAACTTTTGTCCAAGTATCCAGTTTTGTCAATAATGAACTGGTGTTTACTGGTGAATTTGAAATGTATCGGTCGAAAAATCAATAAAGGATGAGACAGATGAAAATTGCAATCGATGCTATGGGCGGCGATCATGCTCCAAAGGAAATCGTTTTGGGTGCAATCAAGGCCGTTCAAACCTTTTCAGATTTACATATTACCCTTGTGGGTGACGAAACTAAAATAAAAAAATACATGACCAATCAAGATAGAATATCCATTTTACATACAACAGAAGTCATTCTTGGAACAGATGAACCTGTTCGTGCCGTGCGCCGCAAGAAAACAGCATCTATGGTGCTTGCTGCCCAGCAGGTAGCAGATGGACAGGCAGATGCTTGTATATCTGCGGGAAATACAGGAGCTCTAATGGCAGCTGGATTATTTGTGGTTGGAAGAATTGAAGGAATTGACCGTCCTGCATTAGCTCCGACACTGCCAACTATTGGCGGAGAAGGATTTCTATTGCTGGATGTTGGGGCAAATGCTGATGCTAAGCCAGAACATTTGCAGCAATATGCCATGATGGGGTCAATCTATAGTCAAAAAGTTAGAGGAATTTCCAAGCCTCGGATTGGACTACTTAATATTGGAACAGAAGAGAAAAAGGGAAATGAACTGACAAAACATGCTTTTGGTTTCTTAAAGGAAACAAACCTCCATTTTGTTGGAAATGTTGAGGCCCGCGATTTACTTGATGGGGTTGCCGATGTGGTAGTTACCGATGGTTTTACCGGCAATATGGTCCTAAAGACAATTGAAGGTACCGCGCTCTCAATGTTTAAAATGCTTAAGACAGCCTTAATGAGCAGTTTTACAAGTAAAGTAGCGGCTGCTGTCTTGAAACCTAATTTAAAACAACTAAAAGAGACAATGGATTATTCCGAGTACGGCGGGGCTGCACTTTTTGGTTTGAATGCTCCGGTTATCAAGGCACACGGTTCTTCTAATGCTCAAGCTATTTTTAGTGCTGTAAAGCAAACGAGAGAAATGGTTTCAAATGATGTTGTAACTCTTATCAAACAAGCGGTTGAAGAAAATAAAGTAAAAAATTGACGGGTAAAAGGAGTGATCATATGAGTAAACTAGCATTTGTATTTCCAGGACAAGGTTCTCAAGCAGTAGGAATGGGTAAAGACCTAGCCCAACAGTATCCTGAAGTCATGGAATATTTTAATAAGGCCGATGATAAATTAGGTTATTCCTTAAGCAACCTTATTTTTGAAGGACCGAAGGAAGAGTTAACCATTACCTATAACACTCAACCGGCCCTTTTAACAACGAGCATTGCGATGTTAAGCTTTTTTGAAAAATCGGGGGTTAAGCCGGATTATGTTGCAGGACATAGTCTGGGTGAATATACAGCACTTGTCGCTGCTGGTGTTCTTTCTTTTGAAGAAGGCGTTTATGCGGTGAGAAAACGTGGTGAATTCATGGAGCATGCTGTACCGAATGGTGAAGGTGCTATGTCCGCCGTATTAGGGTTGGACCGGGATAAATTGGCTGCTGTAACAAAAGAAGTTACCGAATCCGGAGCTTCAGTATCACTTGCAAATTTGAATTGCCCAGGACAAATTGTAATTTCTGGTTCTAAGCAAGGAGTTGAGCTTGCTGGTATAAAGGCGAAAGAAGCCGGTGCCAAAAGAGTTCTGCCATTAGAGGTTAGCGGTCCATTTCATTCTCCATTAATGGAACCAGCTTCCGGTCAATTACGCGAGGTCTTGGATAATCTAGAAATGAAAAATGCCGAGGTTCCAGTCGTTGTGAATGTTTCTGCTGAACCGGTAAGTTCTGCTGAAGAAATAAAGGATAAACTCATTGAACAACTGTATTCCCCAGTATTATGGGAGGATTCCGTTCAGAAAATGATTGCCTTAGGTGTTGATACCTTTATTGAAATTGGGCCGGGAAAAGTATTGTCTGGCTTGATTAAAAAAATTGACAAGTCAGTTAAAATTCATTCCGTATTTGATGAAGAGAGTGCGAACGCTGTAATAGAGGCACTTAAGGAGGAACTAAGATGAACCTAGATGGGAAAATTGCACTGGTAACAGGTGCATCCAGAGGAATCGGCCGAGAGATCGCTTTGGAATTAGCCAGACTTGGTGCCAATGTTGCTGTAAACTATTCCGGAAGTGAAGCAAAATCCAATGAAGTTGTTGATGAGATTAAGGCAATGGGAAAAGAGGCTTTTGCAGTAAAATGTAATGTTGCAGAGGCGGAAGAAGTAGCTGAAATGGTGAAAGCTACAATCGACCAATTTGGCAGACTGGATATTCTAATTAATAATGCAGGAATCACTAGGGATAATCTTCTTATGAGAATGAAAGAAGAAGAATGGGATGATGTCATAAATATCAACCTAAAAGGTGTGTTTTTGGTAACAAAAGCAGTAACAAGACAAATGATGAAGCAGCGCCATGGGCGGATCATTAATATTGCATCAATCGTCGGTGTCAGCGGCAACCCTGGACAGGCCAACTACGTCGCAGCGAAGGCTGGGGTCATTGGTCTAACTAAAACAACAGCGAAAGAATTAGCATCACGTAATATTACCGTTAATGCGATTGCTCCTGGATTTATTACAACAGACATGACAGAAAAGCTACCAGAAGATGTTAAAGCAGAAATGCTGAAGCAAATTCCATTGTCACGCTTAGGGGAGCCTAAGGATATTGCAAAAATAACTGCCTTCTTGGCTTCAGAGGATTCTTCTTATATCACTGGTCAAACCTTCCACGTTGATGGCGGCATGGTAATGTAAAAAAATTTATTCTTTCATTTATTATTTGAAAGAAATACACTATAATAGCTTGAGGGGAGGTGAACAAGCATGGCAGATGTATTAGAACGTGTAACAAGAATCATCGTAGACCGTTTAGGAGTAGATGAGTCACAAGTTACTCTTGAAGCTTCGTTTAAAGATGATCTTGGCGCTGATTCCCTTGACGTAGTAGAACTAGTTATGGAATTAGAAGATGAATTCGATATGGAAATTTCTGACGAGGATGCTGAAAAAATCGGCACTGTTGGTGATGCTGTTAGCTACATAAATAGTAAATAGTGATCCCGTTGGATAATATTCATTAAGCTCCGTTTTCAAACGGAGCTTTATTCTGTAGAATAGAACTTGGCGGCCAAATAACCAAGTTCTTTGTTTTTTCATTGGGATTGATTAAACTAACTATAGGCTGATCGTAAATTAAATGCAAGGTGGAGAAATTACATGCGCAGAAACGGGAAAGAAAAGGATTTAAATACGCGCACAAAAGAAAACCAATTTAAAGAATTACAACATTCACTTGGATTCTTTTTTGAAAATGAAAAATTATTAAAACAAGCTTTTACTCATTCATCCTATGTGAATGAGCATCGAAGAAAGCCTTTTGAAGATAATGAAAGGCTTGAGTTTTTAGGAGATGCTGTTCTCGAATTAACCATTTCACAATTCCTGTTCAAAAGATATTCATCCATGTCAGAAGGGGAACTAACGAAACTAAGAGCTGCCATCGTTTGTGAGCCATCATTAGTTTCTTTTGCCAATGAATTAGGGTTTGGCAAGTTAATTCTACTCGGTAAAGGTGAAGAAATGACTGGAGGCCGAGAACGTCCTGCATTATTAGCAGATGTATTTGAAGCTTTCATTGGATCTCTCTATTTAGATCAAGGGATTGATAAAGTAATCGAGTTTCTTGAACAGATTGTTTTTCCTAAAATTAGCGCCGGTGCTTTTTCTCATGTGATGGATTTTAAAAGTCAATTACAAGAGCTCGTTCAAAGGGATGGGTCGGGTGTAATTGAATATCGTGTTCTTCAAGAAAAGGGTCCAGCCCACAATAAAGAGTTCGTTTCAAAAGTAACACTGAGCGGAGAAGAACTTGGAGTGGGAACAGGACGATCAAAGAAGGAAGCAGAGCAACATGCTGCACAAAAAGCATTAGAATTTCTGAAAGCGAAAACAACTTAGATTTGACAAATGACGAAGGAGAAATCCCGGGCATTTTAGGGAGGATTAAGGAATGTTTTTAAAACGGTTGGACGTTATTGGTTTTAAATCCTTTGCTGACCGGATTGGAGTAGACTTTGTCCAGGGAATAACGGCAGTAGTTGGGCCAAACGGGAGTGGGAAAAGTAACATTACGGATGCCATTCGCTGGGTTCTAGGAGAACAATCAGCAAAATCACTGAGAGGCAGCAAAATGGAGGACATCATATTTGCAGGCAGTGATACCCGAAAAGCTCTAAATATTGCTGAAGTAACTTTAACCTTGGACAATCAGGATCAAGGGATACCAATTGATTATAATGAAGTCAGTGTAACCAGGAGGGTATCTCGTTCTGGGGACAGTGAATTTTATATTAATAAACAGTCTTGTCGCTTGAAAGATATTATCGATTTATTTATGGACTCCGGTCTCGGAAGGGAAGCTTTTTCAATCATCAGCCAAGGGAAGGTTGAGGAGATCTTAAACAGTAAAGCAGAGGATCGCCGTGTAATTTTTGAAGAAGCAGCTGGCGTATTAAAATATAAAAACCGGAAGAAAAAAGCAGAAGGCAAATTAGAAGAGACACAGGACAACCTTAATCGGGTTTATGATATTCTTCATGAGCTTGAGGTTCAGGTGGAACCATTAAAAATGCAGGCTTCAATGGCAAAGGATTATTTGGAAAAAAAGGCGGAACTTGAAAAATTTGAAGTGGCCTTAACGGTTTATGAGATTGAAGACCTGCATCAGAAATGGGAGAGTCTTAAGGAACAGCTCCATGATCATCAACAGCAGGAGTTAAAGCTTTCAACAGAGATTCAACTAAAGGAAGCAAAGATCGTTGAAATGAGGGATCAAATCTCCGCGTTGGATGAATCCATCTCCGATTTACAAAATGTCCTCTTACATGCAAGCGAAGAATTAGAGAAGCTCGAGGGAAGAAAGGAAGTTCTAAAGGAAAGAAAGAAGAATGCTTCCCAGAATAAGGATCAATTAATCCAAAATATTGCTGAATTGACCGATAAAGTAAACCTGTTGGTAAGCAATCGTCATCAACAAGAAACTGCAGTCGAGATCTTAAGCAGCCAAGTAAAAGAATTACAGTTACAGTTAAAAGAAAAGCAAGAGAAATTGTCGCTGTTTACTGAAAATCTCGAGGATAAAATCGAGAGCTTAAAAAGCGAGTACATTGAAATATTGAATGAGCAGGCTGGAGCAAAAAATGAATTAAAATATATTGATGAGCAACTGCAGCAGCAGGAACGAAAAAGTACTCGTCTTGATGGAGAAAATGAAAAATATCTTCAGGAGCGGCAGCAAGCTCATAAGAAACGACTTGAAATCGAAAGTTCTCTTGAAACAATTCAACAGGAGCTTTCCAGCCAGGTTGGGTCTTACCGCGAGCAGCAACATAAACTAGAAACTGTTAAAAACCAATACCAAAAGCAAGAAAAAACATTATATCAGGCCTATCAATTATTGCAGCAGGCAAAGTCTAAAAAAGAAATGCTAGAGGATATGGAAGAGGACTTTGCCGGCTTTTATCAGGGAGTTAAAGAAGTATTAAAGGCTCGTGGTTCTAAATTAAGAGGAATAGAAGGGGCCGTTGCCGAACTGGTGACTGTTCCTAAAGAATATGAAACAGCAATTGAAATTGCCTTTGGTGGGGCCCTCCAGCATATTGTTGTAGAAACAGAAGAACATGGGCGAATGGCGATTCAATTTTTAAAGCAACATTCATATGGCCGAGCCACTTTCTTGCCGTTAAGTGTCATGCAAGGAAGAACACTTTCTTCTGCTCAACTTATGTCCATTGGACAACATCCAGCCTTTATTGGAACTGCCGTCAGCCTTGTTCAATTTGATTCAAAATACTCTGAGGTCATGTACAATCTATTAGGAAGTGTTGTAATCGCAAAAGAGTTAAAAGGGGCCAATGAACTAGCTAAAATCCTTCAATACCGGGTCAGAATTGTCACCCTAGACGGTGATGTGGTAAACCCGGGAGGCTCGATGACCGGAGGAGCTGTAAAACAAAAGTCCTCGTCACTATTATCGAGAAAAACAGAGCTTGAAGATTTAAAAGAAAAACTGGTCATTATGGAAGGTAAAACAGCAGAATTAGAGCGCTTTGTTAAGGAATTAAAGGAAGAAGTACTAGAAACTGAATCAAAACTTGAGGACAAGCGAAAAGAGGGCGAAGAGCTGAGGCTAACCGAGCAATCCATTAAGGGGAAACTTCGTGAAGCAGAGCTCGAAGAAAAAAATATAAATGAACGCTTAGAGATTTATGATTTAGAAAAAAATCAAATCATGAGTGAACAGGAAACCTTGTCTGCAAGAAAAGTAGAAGTCATAAAGGCACTTGAGGACTATAAAGGTACCATTATGGAAATGGATGGAAAGATTGCCCATCTGACAGATCAAAAGACAAAGGACTTGACCTCTAAGGACGTTCTCACAACAGAAATCAACGAATTGAAGATTGCTCATGCTTCCAAAAATGAACAATTTCTAAATGCAAAAGAACGTTTGGCGATTAATATTCGGGAATTAGCAGAAAGTGAACAAAAACTAGAAATATTAAAAGAAGATCTTACTCTGTTAACAGCGGAAATGACAGACAGTTCCACTGGAGAGGTGCAGCTAGAGGAAGCAGCCAAAAGAAAACATCAGGATAAAGAAGCAACCTTGAACCTCATTAGTTCCCGGAGAGAAGAGAGACTCAGCATTCAAGATGCATTGGACAACCTGGAAATGGATGCAAAAGAGCTAAAAAGAGTTCATAAAGGTTTAATCGTAATCGTGAAAGATGAAGAAGTAAAAATGAACCGTTTAGATGTGGAGCTTGAAAATAGGCTTACTCATCTACGGGAAGAATATTTATTGTCGTTTGAAGGGGCAAAGGAACAATTCCCATTGACCGTTCCAGCTGAAGAAGCTAGAAAAAAGGTGAAGTTGATCAAGCTGGCAATCGATGAGTTGGGCAATGTCAATTTAGGCGCAATTGAAGAGTATGAACGGGTTTCGGAACGCTATGAATTTTTAAATGAACAGAAACAGGATTTGCAAGAAGCAAAGGATACACTTTTTCAAGTCATAAAAGAGATGGATGAGGAAATGAAAAAACGTTTCGAACATACCTTTGTGGGAATTCGTGAACACTTTGAACCTGTGTTCCGTGCTCTTTTTGGAGGCGGGCGAGCGGATTTAATTTTAACAAATCCGGAAGACTTGTTAAATACCGGCGTAGAAATTGTTGCCCAGCCACCAGGGAAGAAGCTTCAAAACCTTGGACTGTTATCAGGTGGCGAGCGTGCATTAACAGCTATTGCCCTGTTATTTTCCATATTAAAGGTACGTCCTGTTCCATTTTGTATTTTAGATGAGGTGGAAGCTGCCCTTGATGAGGCAAATGTTCATCGATTTAGTCAATATTTGAAACGCTATAGTTCAGGGACGCAATTTATCGTCATAACCCATCGGAAAGGGACCATGGAGGGTGCTGATGTCCTTTACGGGGTGACGATGCAAGAATCAGGTGTGTCCAAGCTTGTATCGGTTCGCTTAGAGGATACTAAAGAACTGGTAGAATTATAATTAAAGGAAGTGAAACGATGAGCTTTTTTAAGAAATTAAAAGAGAAAATTACGAAACAAGCAGATACTGTAACTGAAAAGTTTAAAGAAGGACTAACGAAAACAAGAGATAATTTTTCCGGTAAGGTCAATGATTTAATTGCACGCTACCGAAAAGTGGATGAGGAATTTTTTGAGGAGCTTGAAGAAATCCTTATTCAAGCCGATGTAGGCTTTGACACTGTAATGAAATTAATTGATGAATTGAAAATGGAAGTTAAACGTCGCAATATTCAGGACCCACGGGATATGCAAAGTGTTATTTCTGAAAAACTCGTGGAAATATACAATGGTGATGAAGAACAGTCATCCGCATTAAATATTCAGCAAGACGCTTTGACAGTCATTTTATTTGTTGGTGTTAATGGGGTCGGAAAAACAACCACAATTGGTAAGCTGGCTCATAAGTTTAAAAATGAAGGAAAAAATGTGCTACTCGCTGCAGGTGATACCTTCCGTGCAGGAGCGATTGAACAGCTTGAGGTTTGGGGCGATCGAGTTGGAGTGGAAGTGATTAAGCAAGGGGAAGGCTCCGATCCCGCTGCCGTTATGTATGATGCAATTCAGGCTGCAAAATCTCGGAAAGCAGATATTTTAATTTGTGACACGGCCGGTCGTTTGCAAAATAAAGTGAACTTAATGAAGGAGCTTGAAAAAGTAAAACGGGTGATAGAGCGAGAAGTTCCTGGTGCACCACATGAAGTATTGTTGGTGTTAGATGCTACAACCGGTCAAAATGCCCTAGTTCAAGCGAAAACATTTAAAGAAGCAACAAATGTTACTGGAATTGTCCTATCAAAATTGGATGGTACGGCTAAAGGCGGAATCGTGCTGGCGATCAGAAATGAGTTGAAAATTCCGGTGAAGTTCGTCGGTCTAGGTGAAAAAATGGATGACCTACAAGAATTTGATCCAGAAAAATATGTTTATGGTTTATTCGCCGACCAGGTTGAAAAATCAGAGGAATAAAGAAATCACAGTATTAGGAAAAAGCCTAATACTGTTTTTTTATGGAAAAAAAGATTGCATTTTTAATCGTATAGTGTAAAATTACACTATGGTAATTTATTGAAAATAAGTTATATAATTGGTTTTTATGTGGCAATTGGAAGTTTTTTAAAAATATTGAAGGGTTTTTTTATTTTATAACGTCTATATAAGGATAGGTTTTTACAGGAGGGGTAAGAGTGGCAAAGAGAATACTTTTTTTAATATTTATCAGTAGTTTTGTTTTACTAGGATTGTTTATACCGGCTGCCCATGCAGCCACAGAAAAAATAAGAATAACCCTTGATGAAGGTTTTGATGGAAAGGTTAAAACTGGGGCAGGATTTCCAGTCCAAGTAACCATTGAAAATACCGGGGCGGATTTTTCCGGAGACTTATTATTTCAATTTTCGCCCACCTATAATTCCAGCGGTTCTCAAGTAGTCCCTGTTGAATTACCGAAGGATAGTAAAAAAACTTATTCCATTACTTTACCGGGGTCAAATGAGGAATTTTACTACAACGGGCAAAATAAGCGGACGATTTTCTTATATAAAGGAAGCTGGAAGAATGGCAAGGAAATTGATTACATAGGGCCGAAAACATTGAAGCCAAAATTTATTGATCTAGCAAGCACAGTTATTGGTATGTTAAGTGATAGTCCTGATCGATTAAAAGAGTTAAAGGTGCTTCCTAATGTGCAGAATGAAACGATTATTTTAAACGAAACCAATCTTCCGGAAAACGAGTTAGGATTGGAAGCATTGGATTTGTTAATCATTGATGAATTCAAGCTATCGAAGTTAACACAGTTACAGCGAGAAGCTATTATCGATTGGGTGAAAAGTGGAGGAATATTAATTGCCGGAGGGACACCGAGTGCAAGCCAGTCGTATAGCAGTATTTACTCTATGCTTCCCATGAAGATGGACCAAGAAGATCAGGTTGAAGCAGCTAGTAGTTTTACATCAAACCCTAATGTTGATAAACCCTTTACAAGGTTACCGGTATTCATTGGTGAGGTGGCGAAAGAGTCAAAGACAGAGTTGAAAATCGGCGATAAACCGCTAGTTATTAATAGAAAATTAGGAACCGGTGAAATTTGGCAAACGGCCTTTTCTATCGGTGATGAGCCGTTATCGTCTTGGAAAGGCTATGGGGAATGGTTTTCAACAAATATAGTTCAGCCTAATATAGTGCAACATCAAAATGCAAAGGGATACCAAAATGTATTTGAGATGTTGGCAAATGAATTTGCTGATGTTAACGAGTATTTTCCATCTTCCCAATTCTCAATTGGACAAATTGCTCTGATCCTATTCCTTTATCTATTGGTCGTCGCACCGCTTCTATATTTCTTGTTAAAGAAACTGGATAAACGCGAGCATGCCTGGTGGCTGATAGCTGTCGTTTCAATCGTTTCATCAGCGGGGATATTTGGAGTTGGAGCAAAGGATCGAATCAGCAAACCGCAGTTGAACCAAATGGAGGCCTATATTGCTGGGGATGGTTATTTGACAGGCATTAAGGCAATCACTTTATTATCAAATACGAGTGGAGACTATGAAATCGACTATGGAAATGGGAAGTTCAATGGAGCACCGGTTTCTTTTTCCTACAATCAAAATGAGAATAAGAGAGCCATTCAGGAACTTGGCAAACAGGGAATCATCTTTCCAAATGTCGAATATTGGTCAACAAGATCCTATATTGGATCAGCTACTGTACAGGAAAAGGGGAAGTTTGATTTACAACTTTCCTATGATGGAAAACAATTGTCAGGGGAAATTATCAACAAATTTCCTTATGATTTTGACGATCTAATTCTCTGGTCAGGCGGAGAAAAAATAGATCTGGGTTCTTTAAAGCAAGGTGGAACTATTACCGTAAAGAAAGAATTGAAACAGGACTATTTATCAGCTCCTTATAATTACGGATATAACTATCAGCCGCCTTCATCCAAAGTACAAATTATGAAGATGAAAAAAGAAAGAATGGAGTCCCTTGTTATTGATTACTTATACGACAATGCTCAAACAGAGAATCAACCGATACTAATGGGTTATACAAAAGATCAAATTCTAAACGTGAACTTGAGCGGTAAACAGTCGATCAATTCGAATTATAGTTTAATCAGCCAGCCTGCAAATATTGAATCCAAGCTTTCAGGTCCATTTACGATTAAGAATGAAATGTTCAATACACATTTAAATGTCGTTCGCGGCAGTATCATTAATGATCGCGGTCCTTCCAAACAGGTAGAGTTGGATGATGGAGAATATGATTATGTGCTGGAATTGCCGAAACAGGTTTTAGGTGGAAAAGCAGTGCTGAAGGAATTAGCCATCAATGCAAAGTCAGGCAATGTGAGCTTCTCCTTGTTAAACCAAACAACAGGGGATTTCATCCCAATAGATAATACAAAAGTAGTTTTTAAGGAAAATCTTAATCAATATATATCCCCACAAGGAACTATTACTATAAAACTGCTAAAAACCGGACAAGGTAATCCGACTGTGACGTTGCCGACTGTGATTGTAAAGGGGGAAATCCAACCATGATAGAAATCATTGATTTAACCAAAACATATGGAAAGTTTACTGCACTTGATTCCCTAAATCTTTCGATTGAGAAAGGGACCGTTTTTGGGTTTGTTGGCCAAAATGGTGCAGGGAAGTCAACTACATTTTCCATATTGGCAACGCTTTTAGCCCCCACATCGGGAACTGCCTTTATTAACGGCTATAATATTTCTAAAGAATCGAAAGATGTCAGGAATCAAATTGGCTATATGCCTGACTTCTTCGGTGTCTATGATCAACTAAAGGCCGTAGAATATTTAGATTTTTATGGGGCCAGTTATGGAATTACAGCCAATGAGCGGGCGAAATTAATTCCACAGCTACTTGAGTTAGTCAATTTAAACCATAAACAGGATGACTATGTAGATGTTCTTTCAAGGGGAATGAAACAGAGACTTTGTTTAGCCAGATCACTAATCCACGACCCGGAAGTATTGATACTTGATGAACCGGCTTCTGGTCTGGACCCGCGTGCCAGGGTGGAAATGCGGGAAATCCTTAAGGAACTAAAAACAATGGGAAAAACGATCTTGATTTCCTCTCATATTTTGCCTGAGCTGGCTGAGATGTGTGATGTGATAGGTATTATTGACCAGGGGAAATTGGTTGCCCAGGGAGCCGTCTCTGAGATTCAAATGCGACTACAAGGTGAAAAAGTAATGATAGTAAAGGTTTACCGTGATATTGAAAAAGCGGTACAGTTTTTTGAGGATAATCCGTTAATCAGTCAACTTAAAGTGGAAGAAAATCAAACATTGCAATTTTTGTTTAAAGGGACGGATGAAGATCAATACCTGCTCCTAAAACAAGCTTTACAACATGAGGTCCCGATTATCAGTATGTCGCAACTTGAAGGTAATCTTGAGGATATCTTTATGGAGATTACGAAAGGGGTGGATTAACCATGAAAAACGTCTTATTGAATCCGGTGTTAAATAAAGAATTTAAATTACGATTCCGTTCCATAAAAAGTATTTTGGGCATATCCTTTTATTTGCTTGCCTTGATTGTCTTAATTATTGGATTCATCTATTTGGAAAGGCAAAATTCCCCGATGGGTCTCTTTCGGCCGGATCAAAGCCGGAATATGTTTATTTTACTATCGTTTATTCAATTAGGGTTAATCTTGTTTATCACACCAGGATTAACCGCTGGTGTAATTAGTGGAGAAAGAGAAAAACAAACCTTGAATATTTTACTGACGACCAATCAAAGTTCAACCAGCATTATTCTTGGGAAGCTGCTTTCCTCGATTTCATATTTATTATTGATGATTGTCGCAAGCTTGCCTGTCTATTGTATCGTCTTCCTATTTGGAGGGATTTCACCGATACAAGTATTAGTCAATCTGGCTTATTATACCTTTACGATTCTTGTTTTTGGCAGTATTGGTATCTTTTTTTCAACGTTGATTCGAAAAACGATTATATCGATGATTTGCACCTATGGAGTGACATTGTTGTTAACGGCCGGCACAGCATTTTTATTTTTAATATCTATGTCCGTTACTCAAATGAATGGAAATTCTCACCCCGGAATGGGTTCGTATTTAATTGCAATGCTTAATCCAGTAATGATTATGTTAAGTTTTCTGGAGCCAACTGTATTCCGTGAACTAACAGATAATATTTCGACCGACCTTCCATTATGGGCAGCAAATGTCCTCTCATTTGGGGTCATTACTCTGGTGATTACCATAATTAGTATTAAAAATCTTCGACCAAGTATGAAAGTTAAACGATAGGGATTTGAGGAAATGGAATATCAAAAACAGTTTATGAAACTATTGTTGCCGATTAAGCATCAGCTTTTGATAGAAAAACTCCTCAGAAATTTGCAAATTGGCATTGTGATGGCGACGGGGTTTTCTGTCATGCTCTTGATAGCAGCACGCATTTGGTTGATTCCCAATTACCGTGAAATCCTCATAACTGTCGATCTATTAATCTTATTATCCGTTATCGTTTACGTGTGGTTCCACCGACCACAATTGATAGATGCGGCGAAGGTCTATAACGACTTTGTGACCGATGATCATGTTAATACAGCACTATCATTTTTAGGTGAACAGGATGAATTAAAGCAATTACAATTGATAGATACAATTTCAAAAATGAAGAAAGAACATGAGCGGGTACTACACAGAAAGAAGCAGCTATTTTTTCCAAAATGGCTGCTAAGTGCTTTTTTATTAGCAATATTGGCTTTGACATTATATACAAATCCGAATTCAACCGTTGAAACAGCCGAACAACGGAAAAGTGAGCAAAAGCTTTTAAAAAAGGCAGAAAAGGCAATCGAAAAACAGGAGAAAAAAGAAACTAATAAAGCAAAAAAAGAAGTGCTAGAGCAGATGAGGGAAGCACTTGCCAAAGCAGAAACCCCGAAAGAAGCATTGCGAGAAATTGAAAAGATGCAAAAAGAACTCGAATTAAAAGCAATAAATGCGGAGAAAAAACAAGAAAAATTAGAACAACTAACAGAACAACTTAAGAATGGCGACTTGAACCAATTAGCAAAATCTTTGCAACAAAAGGACATAGATGCTCTTACCAAGGAACTGCAACGTTTAAATAATGAGAACACTCGCTTATCTGAAAAGCAAAAATCAGCTCTTAGTAAACTTACCGGCACAGAAAAGCCATTAACAGAGAAAGAACTAAAAGAGTTGGCTGGTCAATTAAAGGATGCATTGTCAGTAGAAGGAGAGCTTAACGATTTAGCAGCAGCACAATCGGCCTTACAACAAGGTGCTGCATCGCTAACGAATCAGCTCGGGCTCACCAACCAAACGGCTGTTAAATCACCTGGAAATCAATCAACCAATAATAATCAATCAGGGAATCAATCCACATCATCAGGTAATTCCGGGAATAACAGTAATGGAACCACCGCCTCAGGGAGTGGAAATGGGTCGGGAAGTGGAGCAGGGAATGGAAGCGGTAGTGGCTCTGGAAGTGGAAGTGGTAATGGATCAGGAAACGGAAGCGGTTCCGGGGCAGGATTGGGAATGGGATCACGGGACTTACTGACAGTTCCGGAAAATTTGGGTGGAAAAACAAACGTAGAAACCGATTCCGGGAACCTTGGTCAAGGCAGTCCCAGTCAGCAATTTTCAGGAAATGGACCGGTTTTGCGGGGACAAATTCGCTCCTATCAGGAAGTATATGGACAATATATGGATACATATTGGAATAGTACTGACCGAGTAACACTTCCGTCCGACTTAGAAGAAATCGTAAAAAGTTATTTTACGACGATTGATCCCAATAAGGAGAATGATTAGATGACTACATTAAAAGAAAAGGAAACTCAATTTATTACAGCTGCTGAACAATTAAAAAATGTTAAGGAAGAAATAAATAAATTCATCGTGGGACAGGAGGAAGTCATTGACCAGGTTCTCTGGAGTATCTTTTCCGGAGGACATTCCTTACTTGAAGGACTTCCTGGCCTCGGGAAAACGATGCTCGTGAGATCAATTTCGGAAACGTTGGATTTATCATTTTCACGAATCCAGTTTACCCCTGATTTGATGCCATCTGATATAACCGGCACCATGCTGCTTCAACCTACTTTGGATGGAAAACAGGAATTTGTGTTTCACGAGGGTCCCATCTTTTCCAATATCATACTTGCTGACGAAATAAACCGTGCAACTCCAAAAACCCAAAGTGCGCTGTTAGAGGCAATGGCTGAACAAACTGTCACAATAATGGGAACGACTAAAAAGTTAGCTAAGCCGTTTTTTGTGTTAGCTACCCAAAATCCAATTGATTTGGAAGGAACCTACCCGCTTCCTGAAGCTCAAATGGATCGCTTTATCAGTAAAATCCATGTTGAATACCCATCTAAATCCGAATTAAAGGAAATTGCATTAAGAACAACTGGCGTAACGATTCCTTCTTTAAATAAGGTGATGAGGATCGAAGATGTTGTAAAAATCCAACAGCTATCAAAAGAAATTCTGCTTTCTGAAGAAATTCTGGATTTAGCTGTATCAGTTATTTCTGCCACCCACCCTGTTTCAGAGCATGCACCTGAGCTTGTAAAAAAATATATCCAGTTTGGCAGTGGTCCGAGGGGGATGCAAAGCTTAATTCAAATGGCAAAAACAAGGGCATTATGTTCAGGAAGATACCATGTTTCTATTGGTGATTTGAAAAAAACAGCGATTCCTGTTTTGCGCCATCGGCTGTTCTTAAACTTTGAGGCAGAAGCAAATGGAATATCCCGAGACACCATTATTGCCGAAATACTTGAACAAGTTTGCAAGGAAGGCAACAGAAGATGACAGCTATGAAAAGAAATGTGATAGGCAGCCTACAAAAAGTGAGATTAGCTGTTAAAACAAGAAGAAGAGGGATGTATAAAGGTGCTAGGGCTTCGAACCAGCTTGGTGCGTCATTGGAGTTTTCTGATTTTCGAATGTACCAGCCGGGTGATGATGTACGCCAAATAGATTGGAATGTCTATGGACGAACTCAAAAGCATTATATCAAGCGTTTCTTGGATGAACAGGAATTAAATGTTGCTCTTATCTTGGATGCAACACAGTCCATGCAGGTGATTGATTCAAAATGGCAACGGGCCAAAGAACTCGCGGCGGCATTTAGCTATATTACTTTATCTGGTGAGGATAGGTTATCCTTTCTTCCCATAGCTGCAAGGGACACAATTGGATTTACGCGAAAGGGAGCGATTTACAGTAAATCTGTCTATAAGGAAATCATGCAGATTTCCCATCAGGAATCTACCGGTTCTTTTATTGAATTGTTGAAGCCTCATAATCTTAGGAATATCCAAGTAACGATCATCATAACGGACGGATTAGAAGAAGCAGTAAAATATGAGGCTCTATTAAAATCACTCGTTATGTTAAAGCATGAAGTGAAATTTATTCAGTTATTGAGTAAACAAGAAATTGAACCTGACTTAAACGGGGACTTAAAGCTGATTGATAGTGAAACTGCCCAATCTCTTAATGTAAGTCTGCATGCATCCGTTTTGGAGCGCTATAAACAACGACTTCGAGCCCATAACAAGAGCCTAGAGGAGACGTGTAAACGATTCGCAATTCCATACTTATTTGTAACAGATTCGATGGACCTTCAGGAATTTTTGTTCCATGATTGCCGGGTGAGAGGCGTTTTGAGGTGAATGTGAAGTGAGTTTTGCTAGTCCTTATTATTTTTTCCTACTAGTTTTGATTGCACTAGTAATCCTACTTTATTTTTTTCGTAAGCAATATATGGAGACCACTATTTCAGCTCATTTCCTGTGGCAGCAGGTCATGAATGAATGGGAGGCCTCCCCATGGTTGAAAAAGCTGCAGCATAATATGCTTTTTTGGCTCCAAATTATTGCTTTAACTTTATTAATGTTTGCCTTAGTCCGCCCATTCTGGGTCCAAAAGGGAATGGTAGGAGATCACGTTATTTGGATTGTTGATACATCAGCTTCGATGTCTGCGGAAGGGGAACATGGTTCTATTTTCGAACAATCAAAAGAGAAGATGCTGAAACTTTCTGAACAGATGAATGGTCAGGACCTAACATTAATTCAAGCAGGTGCGAAACCAAAGCTCCTATTAAATGGAGAAACAGACGAATCGGTCATTCGCAAAAGAATCCAAGCATTAAAAGTTACTTATGAGCATGAGGACTTTACGAAGGCCGTGAAACTTGCAGATTCACTTGTCTCAAAAGATCGTACGGTCATTCATGTCTTTTCAGATGCTGTAAAAAAAGATGAGTTGGCAGATATTTTTAAAAGTAATAATTTCGAAATTCATAATATTCAAGGTAAAAAAGAAAATATTTCAATTCTTTCTTTTGGAGTAGCTCGAAATGATCAACAAATTTCCGGATTGGCCGTTATTGAAAACCAAAGTCAACAATCTAAACCAATTACTTTTTACGTGAAAAATAAAGAAACCTCATTATTTGAAAAAAAAATCACAGTCCCTCCAGGTAAGCAAATCATGGTCGATGTGCCCAATTTACCAGAGTATCCATTTTATCAAGCTGGTATGGAGGTGGACGACAGCTATCAGGTTGATAATCAACAAACAGCTGTTTTTACGGAACAAAATCCCACAGTATATGTACTTGGAGATATAAACCCGTTTTTCATTAAAGGCTTGCACACTTTGAATATACCGACCATTCAATTAACGGAATGGAACAAATCTAGTTTTCATAAAAGCGGCATTCTTGTTGCCGAGTCTACTCAGCCGGATCAATTACCCAACCTGCCTGCTATTATACTTAATAAGAACAACAGGGTGAACAAAGTGGATGTAAAAGCACCATTAGTAGCAAAGAAGTCACCGCTGACAGAATATGTAGAAATGGAGAAAACTTATATTAAACAAGCTGTTCCTTCATTAAAAGGTAATTTTGAAAATGTGGTGACCAGTGGCGATATCCCTTTAATACAAACAGGCGGGATAAATGGTCACCCGGTAATCGTAATGAATTTTTCACTGAATGATTCAGATTGGCCGCTTCATCCAGGATTTCCAATCTTTCTTTATAACAGCTATCAATGGCTTGCCAAGCAGACTGACTTCCTTGGATATTTCCAACCTGGAGAGGAGAAATGGCTTCAATTAAAGCAGGGGAGTGACAAGCTTGAAGTCTTTAATGAGTCTGGGAATAGTGTGGATTCCATTGATATCCTCCAAAAAGATTTTAAAGCACCCTTAAAACCGGGTATCTACCAAGCTGTTTCTAAAAAACAATTATATTATTTTTCCGTGCTGTTAGATGATCGCGAAAAGCATCCAGAGTATGCAAAATCCGTTTCCCTAAAACCAATAGATTCCAAAAAAAATTCATTGAAAGAAACTAAAAATGATTTTTCTTGGTTTTGGTTAGCGTTGCTAAGCTTCATTGTCCTAATGACAGAATGGGAGGTATACAGACGTGGCTTTAGAGTTTAAATATCCTATTCTGTTTATTTTATTAATCCCTGCTTTATATATTGTATTTCTTTATTTTAAACAAACAAAGGCTGTTCCAAGTGCAGAGAGTGTGTTGATTGGACTGATTAGGACACTATTATTCTCACTAATTATTTTTGCATTAACGGTTCCGCAGGTGCTACTCCCAGCAAAACAAGAAAAAGTGATATTTTTGGCTGACCGTTCCGCAAGCTATCAACAAACAGAAAATTCATTATTAAAGTGGCTGGATGAAAGTGTTCAAGGCAAAAATGCGAATCAGACATTTGCCGTGGCTTCATTTGCGGACTCCGTAACGATGGAACAATCGTTTACTAATAGAAAAAGAGTCATTACTCAATTCAATAGTAAAATAGAAAAAGGGGAAACCAACCTAGAAGAAGGAATTCAATTTGCCGCATCACTTTTCCAAAAAGGTGAAAGCGGTCGGATTGTTCTCCTTTCGGATGGGAATGAAACAGTAGGAAATAGTAGAGAGGCTGCAAAATTGCTGCAGAACCGAAATGTATCGCTAGATTATGTTCGGCTACCTCTAAAAACAGAGGATGATATGGCCATTACGAAACTGGAGGTACCTCCAACTAGTTTTGTTGGTGAGAATACACTAATTAACGTAAGTATTTCCAGTACAGTTGAAAAAAACGCAAACATTAGAATTTCATTGAATAATCAAGATTTACTACTTGAGAAGGTAGATGTTAAGGAAGGGAATAATCAATATACCTTTACTCATCAATCCCTTTCCCCAGGAATGGCGGTTTATAAAGCAGAGCTTGAGGTAGACGATGACAGATTTATTGAAAATAACTCGTTGAATGCTGTTTCTAAAGTGAAAGGGACGCCGAAAATTCTGGTAGTTCAGGGGAACCAAAAGGACGCCTTAACGGAAATTTTGACGAACTCAGGGTTAATTGTAGATTCGCTCGTTCCGGAGAAGTTACCTACAACGCTAGAAGGCTTTTTACAATATCAATCGATTATTTTTAATAATATCCCTGCAACAAAAGTCAGTGGATCCCAAATGAATCTAATGGAAAAAGCAGTCAAAGAATTCGGAACCGGATTTGTTATGCTAGGTGGGGATGATAGTTTTGGTCTAGGTGGCTATTTTAAAACACCTATTGAGAGACTATTGCCAGTTAATATGGATATAAAAGGGAAAAAACAAATGCCATCACTTGGTTTGGTCATTGTAATCGATCGATCTGGCAGCATGGGCGGCAGTAAACTAACATTAGCCAAAGAAGCAGCGGCCCGTTCGGCAGAGTTGTTGAGGGAGCAAGATACATTAGGATTTATTGCTTTTGATGACCGTCCTTGGACCATTATTGAGACCAAACCGATTCAAAATAAAAGTAAGGCGATTGAAAAGATTCGTTCCGTTACAGTCGGCGGCGGCACGAATATTTATCCTGCATTAGCAAAAGCCTATGAGGAATTGGCGGATTTAAAGCTACAAAGAAAACATATCATTCTATTGACGGATGGACAGTCTGCCACGGGCGGAGAATATCAAACCCTGATTGAAGGTGGGAAAGATAACAATATCACCCTCTCGACTGTAGCATTGGGAAGTGATGCAGACCGCAACTTGCTAGAACAACTTGCCACTGATGGAAATGGCAGATACTATGATGTTATAGATGCTTCTGTTATACCAAGCATTCTTTCACGGGAAACGGTAATGACAACACGGACCTATATAGAGGACACCCCGTTTTATCCGACTGTACAAGCCTACCCTGACTGGACGGCAATTTTTCAACAAGGGATCCCGAAAATGAATGCCTATATTGCCGTAACTCCCAAGAATCGGGCTCAGCTTCCCATCATAAGTCAGAAGAAAGATCCGATTTTAGCCAAATGGCAATATGGACTAGGGACAACATTTGCATTTACCTCTGATGTAACAGGTAAGTGGTCAGGGGACTTTAGCAGATGGGCAGATTGGCCAAAATTCTTGAGCCAAATGGTTGCCCAATCCCTCCCACAATATGATTCAGAACCCTATCATTATTCCATTGAAAATCAAGATGGCAATTCGGTGATTCATCTAACAGAAGCTGAGGGGAACTTCAGACCTATGGATGCAACCATTGTATCTCAAAATGGAAAAGTATTGGATACCAATGTAAAGTCTGTGGCGCCGGGGAAAACAGATATGATTTTTCCGAATAAACCAGGGATGTATTTTCTCCGTGTAAAGCAATCTAACCATGAGGGACATGACCGCGTATTTCAAACTGGTTTTTCTATACCGTATTCAGATGAATATTTGATGAAGGGAACGAATCAACTGTTGTTAAAAGACCTTGCTTCCATCACCGGAGGGAAACAATTATCATTTGGAAAAGAAGCGTTCCGTCCTATCCATCACAAATCTTCTCAAACACAAACAATTAGTCAGCTATTGCTATTCATGGCATTTCTTTTGTTTGTATTAGAGATCGTGATAAGAAGATTTGGTGTAAAACCTTTCTATCATATTATGAACAAAATTAGATTAAACCTGTATAAAGAAGAAGTTGTTAATCACACTTCTGGCATCCAGCATCTGGTCAAAGCAAAAGAGAAAGTACAGGTTAAAACGACTAAAAGAGTACAGGAAAACATGAATGAGTTTAAATTTAATAAATCGCCAGTCAAAAAAGTGAAAAAACAGACCATTACACCGAGCGTTTCTTCCGAGGATAAGGAGGAACGGATGAAACGATTATTGGAAGCTAGAAAACGCAGAAAATAAAAATGCTGTAAGCTTGCCAGATGTAAGGATACTACCTTGACAGTTTGTGTCAGACTAGGTAAACTACATTGTAAAGGCTTTTCACTTAACATGGGGAGGGATTTGGCATGCTTGAAAAGACAACACGAATGAATTATCTCTATGATTTTTACAATTCGTTGTTAACAGAGAAGCAGCAAAGCTATATGTCTCTCTATTATTTAGATGATTACTCACTCGGGGAAATTGCAGAGGAATATGATGTTAGCAGACAGGCTGTTTATGATAATATTAAACGGACAGAGGCCATGCTCGAGGAGTATGAAGAAAAGCTTCTACTTTTTCAAAAATTTCAAAATCGCTCAAGGTTAATCAGGCATTTGAAAGATTTAATCAATGCGGACAACCCTTCAAAGCAGGCAATGCTCGACGCTGTTGCCGAGCTTGAGAATCTAGATTAGGAGGCGGCATAAATGGCATTTGAAGGATTAGCCGACCGACTGCAGAACACCATCCAAAAAATCCGTGGTAAAGGTAAGGTTTCCGAAGCGGATGTAAAAGAAATGATGCGCGAGGTCCGTTTAGCGTTATTAGAGGCGGACGTAAATTTCAAGGTTGTAAAAGACTTTGTAAAAAAAGTCAGTGAACGTGCCGTTGGGCAGGAAGTACTAAAAAGCTTAACTCCCGGACAACAGATTATTAAAATTGTTAATGAAGAATTAACTGCTTTAATGGGAGGAGAGCAAAGTAAAATTGCTGTTTCCAACCGTCCACCGACTGTTATCATGATGGTCGGATTACAGGGTGCAGGGAAAACTACAACAACCGGTAAGTTAGCGCTGTTGCTTCGCAAAAAGCATAATCGCAACCCATTATTAGTTGCTGCTGATATATACCGACCTGCAGCAATTAAGCAGTTGGAAACACTTGGAAAACAACTGAGCATGCCTGTTTTTTCACTGGGCGATCAAGTAAGTCCAGTAGAAATAGCCAGACAAGCAATTGCCAAGGCAAAAGAAGAACATCATGATTATGTTCTCATCGATACTGCTGGCCGGCTGCATGTTGATGAAGCATTAATGAATGAGCTGAAGGACATCAAGGAATTAACCAAACCAGATGAAATCTTCCTCGTTGTTGACGCGATGACAGGACAGGATGCCGTTAACGTAGCTCAAAGCTTTAATGAGCAGCTCGGAGTAACAGGAGTTATCTTAACGAAACTGGATGGAGATACAAGGGGTGGAGCAGCCTTATCAATCCGCGCAGTCACTGAGAAGCCGATTAAATTTGTCGGTATGGGTGAGAAAATGGATGCACTTGAAGCATTTCACCCGGAACGGATGGCATCACGGATTTTAGGTATGGGTGATGTTCTGACATTGATTGAAAAAGCACAATCAAGTATTGATGAAGAAAAAGCAAGAGAGCTGGAGCAAAAAATGCGGACAGCCTCATTTACTCTGGATGACTTTTTGGATCAGCTAGGGCAGGTACGTAAGCTGGGACCACTTGATGAAATTCTCAAGATGATGCCAGGTGCCAACAAAATTAAAGGGTTAAACAACCTGCAAATTGATGAAAAGCAAATTGCCCATGTAGAGGCGATTATCCGGTCGATGACGAAAGAAGAAAAGTTACACCCGGAAATCCTAAATTCAAACCGTAAACGCCGGATTGCCAAAGGAAGCGGCCGCAACGTCTCCGAGGTAAACCGTCTGATTAAACAGTTTGAAGACATGAAAAAAATGATGAAACAAATGTCTGGCATGCAGCAAAAAGTAAAGAAAAAAGGCGGCTTTAAATTCCCATTTAATCCGTTTTAAGCTTGAAAAAAATGGTAATAATAATATGTAAAGAAAAAACACTTTACAAATAAATTAAGAATTGATATTATACTATCTTGTGTGAAACTATTCGGAGGTGCTATATAAAATGGCAGTAAAAATTCGTTTAAAACGTATGGGAGCTAATAAATCCCCTTTCTATCGTATCGTAGTTGCAGATTCTCGTTCTCCTCGTGATGGACGTTTCATTGAAACAGTTGGAACTTACAATCCAGTTGCTGAACCAGCAATTGTTGAAATCAATGAAGAATTAGCTCTTAAATGGTTAAAAGATGGTGCGAAGCCATCTGATACGGTTCGTAACTTGTTCTCAAAACAAGGCATTATGGAAAAATTCCACAATGCAAAATTAAGCAAGTAATCGTAAACCACGATGAAAGAATTAATTGAAACTATTGTAAAGCCCCTTGTTGACTTTCCTGAAGATGTTCGTGTGGAGACGACTGAAGATGATGCTCGAATCACCTATCAGCTTACCGTTCACAAAACGGATATCGGTAAAGTAATTGGGAAACAGGGGCGTGTTGCAAAGGCCATAAGGACTGTTGTTTATGCAGCAGGATCATCACAGCAAAAGAAAATTTTTCTGGAAATTGGTGAATAGCTTTTTGCATCGAGAGAAAGGGAGGAATAATAGATCCTCCCTTTTTTGCTATCAGGAGAAAAAGCTCAAGGAAGGTTCCCGGTTCTACAAGCATGAAAAGAACGAAGGAGGCGAGCTTATGCAGCTTATTCAAACTGTAGTGGTGAAGCAAATATTAACAGAAAATAGCAAGCAGAAGCTGTTCGATGAATATCACAATAAAAAACTTCAGCTTCAAAAGGAAAGTGACCAGTTGCACTTTGAACTGAAACGTCTAGAAAAAACAAAAACCTTTCAACAGGCAACACTAAAAAAACATTTTGAAAAAGAAATCCAAAATCGGAAAGAAAAAATAAAGCTGATTGATTTTCAAATCGAACAATTACATATCCTACCAATAGGCAGTGAATTAAAAGAAAAAGAAGTTCAAGCCATCGTTGAAGTAAAAGTAGGCGATTCGTGGGATGCTACCAATTTGCGCCCGACGATTATTGTGAAGGACGGCATCATAGAGGAAATAAGATAGAAGGTGAAAAAGTGGAAAAATGGTTTAATGTAGGTAAGATTGTCAATACCCATGGAGTAAAAGGGGAAGTTCGGGTCGTGTCCAAAACTGATTTTCCGGAAGAGCGATACAAGCCGGGAAATACATTGTTTTTGTTTTTACCGACATCAGAAACTCCCGTAGAATTAACGGTAAAGAGTCATCGTACTCATAAAAATTTTAACCTCTTGGTATTTGAGGGATATGAAAAAATCAACTTGGTCGAAGCCTTTCGTGACGGAATTCTTAAAGTTCCGGAATCACAGCTTGTTGAACTAGAAGAAAACGAATTCTACTTCCATGAAATTATTGGCTGTTTAGTTGCGACAACAAGTGGAGAAGAACTTGGCAAAGTCACCGAGATTCTTACTCCAGGTGCAAATGACGTTTGGGTAATCAAAGGAAAAAACGGGAAAGAGATTTTAATACCTTATATTGATGAGGTAGTAAAAAAGGTGGATGTCAGAGAGAAAGTCATCTTAATTGAACCGATGGAAGGGTTACTTTCATGATGAAAATTGATGTGCTGACACTGTTTCCTGAAATGTTTACCGGTGTTTTAGGGCATTCCATTTTACATAAAGCATCTGAAAAATCAGCGGTAAGCTATAATATTGTCAACTTTCGAGAGTATGCCGATAATAAACATGCATCTGTTGATGATTATCCTTATGGCGGTGGTGCTGGAATGGTCTTAAAACCACAGCCTATTTTTGATGCTGTTTCAGATTTGATAGATAAAGCAGATACAGTGCAACCAAGGGTAATTCTTTTATGCCCGCAGGGAAAGCGACACAATCAGAAAATGGCAGAGGATTTAGCAAAAGAAGACCATCTTATTTTTATCTGCGGGCATTATGAAGGCTATGACGAACGAATTCGTGAACACTTAGTAACGGACGAAATTTCGATCGGCGATTATGTGTTAACGGGTGGTGAACTTGGGGCAATGGTTGTCATTGACAGCGTTGTCAGGCTGTTGCCTGAGGTCCTTGGAAACGAGGAATCCCATCAAAAGGATTCTTTCAGTACAGGTCTATTAGAGCATCCGCACTATACAAGACCTGCTGATTTTCGTGGCATGAAGGTGCCTGATGTATTGTTATCAGGAAATCATAAATGGATTGAGGAATGGCGTAATAAAGAAGCCTTGCGTCGAACTCTGAAGAGACGGCCTGACCTTCTTGAAAAAATCGAGCTTACATCGGAACAAAAAAAATGGCTGGATGAAGTAAAAAAAGAATTCAGTAATATTGCGATGCCGGAATAATTATGGTATGATACTTCTTGTGACTTGAACTGGACTCGGTTCAGATTTAAGTCTTATAACGATGTTCCGCTGCAATAATAGGAATATATCTGCAAGAGCATCTGTTGGAAGGAGTTGAAAACGATGCATAAAATTATAGAAGAAATCACTAAAGAACAACTTCGTTCTGACCTTCCTTCGTTCCGTCCTGGTGATACTGTACGTGTACACGTAAAAGTTATCGAGGGAACTCGTGAACGTATCCAGATTTTTGAAGGTGTTGTGATTAAGCGTCGTGGTGGTGGAATCAGCGAAACTTTCACAGTTCGCAAAGTTTCTTACGGAGTAGGCGTTGAGCGTACTTTCCCAGTACACACACCAAAAATTGCGAAGCTTGAAGTTATTCGTCGCGGTAAAGTTCGCCGTGCTAAACTTTACTACCTACGTAACCTTCGTGGTAAAAAAGCTCGTATTAAAGAAATCCGATAATATGGAAAAAGAGCTTGCTCTGCAGGCTCTTTTTTTGTACATAGTTCTAGCAGAAACTGTACTGTGACAACACAACACTTGTTTATGTTTTTCTACATGATATATTAAAGTTTCATTAAAAAACTACATCCCATCGTGTTAATTAGGAATAAGTTATGTAAAATAAGCGTAATAAGATATTTATTTGTAGGATTGGTGGGGACATTATATGGCTAAAAAGAAAAATGAATTATGGGAATGGACGAAGGCACTTTTAATTGCTGTGATACTGGCTGGGGTCATTCGTTATTTCTTATTTGCACCCATTGTGGTTGACGGATTGTCCATGATGCCGACCCTTAAAGATCAAGATCGGATGATTGTAAACAAATTATCCTATAAAGTAGGCGAACCGCATCGATTTGATATCATTGTTTTTCATGCACCAGAGCAAAAAGACTATATAAAGAGGGTCATTGGTCTCCCGGGTGATAAGATTGAATATAAAAATGATACTTTGTATGTAAATGGCAAAGCCTATAAAGAGCCATATCTCGATGAGTATAAAAAACAAGTAGAGGATGGTCCACTAACAGAACCATTCACCTTAAAAGAAAAAATTGGCCAAGTTACTGTCCCAAAAGGCGAATTATTTGTAATGGGTGATAACCGCCGTTTTAGCAAAGACAGCCGACATATCGGAACTATTCCTATGAGTAAAGTAATCGGTAAGACAAGCATTGTTTATTGGCCGCTAAGTGATGCCCATATCGTGACAAAGAAATAAGTATAGTTTTTAAAGGAGGTGGCTTTTTTGACGATTCAATGGTTTCCTGGTCATATGGCCAAGGCCCGCAGAGAGGTCACAGAGAAATTAAAGTTAGTAGATATTATTTTTGAATTAATAGATGCGAGAATTCCCTATTCTTCAAGGAACCCAATGATTGATGAAATTATTCAGCATAAGCCACGTTTGGTTTTATTAAATAAAGCCGATATGGCTGATAAAGAGGTAACCAAGGAATGGATTGCCTTTTTTGCAGAAAAAGGAATTAAAGCATTGGCGGTAAATGCCCAAGCAGGCGAAGGAATGAAGGATATTGTCAGGGCGTCTCAAGAAATCCTGAAGGAAAAATTCGACCGGTTAAGAGCAAAAGGCGTCAAGCCGAGAGCAATTCGTGCCATGATTGTTGGAATCCCCAATGCGGGAAAATCGACATTAATCAATCGACTAGCCAAAAAAAATATTGCCAAAACCGGTAATACTCCTGGGGTGACAAAATCCCAACAATGGATAAAAGTTGCTAAGGAAATGGAATTGCTGGATACTCCGGGGATTCTTTGGCCAAAGTTTGAAGACCAAGAGGTTGGAATGAAATTAGCCATTACAGGAGCTATTAAGGATACTCTGTTAAATTTACAGGAGCTGACGATTTACTCTTTAAGGTTTTTAGAGCGGGAATATCCAGAGCGTCTTAAAGAGCGCTATAAATTCACTGAAGTACCGGATGACGTTGTTGAACTATTTGATCATATCGGTAAATTGAGAGGCTGTTTGGCGGGCGGCGGATTAGTAGATTATGACAAAGTAGCAGAACTTGTTATAAGAGAAATTCGTTCTGAGAAATTTGGTCCACTTTCATTTGAAAGACCAAAAGATATCCTTGATAAAAACGAAAACGATTAAGTTCTGACCATAATGAACGTTATTGGGTTTTGCTTTTCCATTCTGTTGATTGGAGCTAAAATCAACAGACTATTATAAAGGACGATGCATAATGGGGGTAGCCTTAAAGTTAAACTTTGGGGACATCCTCATTATTTGTTTAGGTGATCAATATGAATAAATTATCAATATCACAAATCGAAGAAAAATTAGTTGAAATAATGGATGAACATGACCCGTTTATTCGGGAGCTTTCCTTGGATGAACGAAAAGGCGTCCAACAAAGCCTGAACAAGTGGCGGAAGAAACGTGGGCACGAGAAAGAGCTTCTTGAGAAATTTCGTGAAATGAGTCACTATGAGTCCAAATTTCGATCACAGGGTTTTCAACTAATTGCTGGCATTGATGAAGTAGGGAGAGGCCCTCTTGCTGGACCAGTGGTTGCTGCAGCGGTGATCTTGCCGGAACAATTTTTTCTACCTGGGATTGATGACTCTAAAAAGCTTTCTGAAAAAAAGCGCTTAGAATTCGATGAAATGATCAGAAAAGAAGCCCTTTCGTTAAGTGTTGCTATGATTTCGGCACAAGAAATTGATGAAATTAACATTTATGAAGCAACTAAAAAGGCAATGAAAACAGCAATCTCGGCCTTGCATCCTCATCCTGATTATTTATTAATTGATGCGATGAGGCTAGAGACACCTTTTCCGTCTGAATCAATTATAAAGGGCGATGCAAAAAGTATATCGATAGCAGCTGCTTCTATTGTGGCCAAAGTTGCCCGTGATCAATGGATGAAGGAGTTAGGAAAAGAATACCCCTATTATGGATTTGGGCAGCACATGGGCTATGGTACAAAGGACCATATTGCAGCAATAGAAAAATACGGTATTACTCTTCATCATCGGAAAACATTTGCACCAATCAAGGAACTTGTTGAACCGAATCTATTTGAATTTCTAAATGAAACACAAGTGAATTAAGGATAAAAGACAAGCAGGTGAAGACCTGCTTTTTATTATGATGAAATAACGATTGTGGTAAAAGAATCTATATTTAATAGGGTTAAAAATTACCAAATATAAAGATAATATAATTTTTATGCTTATTGGTGGACAAGGCTTGAGTCATTATATAAAATGAAAACGGAGTCAGTTTTTTGAAAAGTTCGATTAGGAGGATGGGAAATGAATATCCATGAGTATCAGGGGAAAGAAATCCTCAGAAAATATGGGGTAATGGTTCCAAACGGGAAAGTGGCTTTTACTGTTGAAGAAGCGGTTGAAGCAGCAAAAGAATTAGGTACACAAGTTTGTGTTGTAAAAGCACAAATTCACGCAGGCGGCAGGGGGAAAGCCGGCGGTGTTAAAGTGGCAAAAAATCTTGATGAAGTTCGTACATATGCCAGTGAGATTTTAGGAAAAACATTGGTTACTCACCAAACAGGTCCTGAAGGTAAGGAAGTAAAGCGCCTCTTAATTGAAGAAGGCTGCGATATTAAAAAGGAATACTATGTTGGTTTAGTATTAGACCGCGCTACTTCCCGTGTTGTGTTAATGGGTTCTGAAGAAGGCGGTACAGAAATTGAAGAAGTAGCAGCTAAAACTCCTGAGAAAATATTTAAAGAAGAAATCGACCCTGTACTTGGTTTAATGCCATATCAAGCTCGTAGACTAGCTTTCAATATCAACATTCCAAAAGAACTAGTCAATCAAGCTGTGAAGTTTATGACTGGTCTTTACAATGCATATATTGAAAAAGATTGTTCCATTGCTGAAATTAACCCATTAGTTGTAACAGGTGATGGAAAAGTTATGGCTTTAGATGCCAAATTAAACTTTGATTCTAATGCTTTATACCGTCAAAAAGATGTCCTTGAATACCGTGATCTTGAAGAAGAAGATCCAAAAGAAATCGAAGCATCTAAATATGATTTGAGCTATATTGCTTTAGATGGAAATATCGGCTGTATGGTTAACGGCGCCGGATTAGCAATGGCTACTATGGACATTGTTAAGCATTATGGCGGCGAACCGGCTAACTTCCTTGATGTTGGGGGCGGTGCTACAGCAGAAAAGGTTACTGAAGCATTCAAAATTATCCTTTCTGATCCTAATGTAAAAGGAATTTTTGTCAATATCTTTGGTGGTATCATGAAATGTGATGTTATTGCTGAGGGTGTCGTGGAAGCAGCTAAACAAGTTGGCTTAAGTATTCCGCTTGTTGTTCGTTTAGAAGGTACTAATGTTGACTTGGGTAAGAAGATTCTTTCTGAGTCCGGTTTAAACATTATTGCAGCGGAATCAATGGCTGATGGTGCACAAAAAATCGTTTCATTAGTGAAATAGGATCGAAGAAAGGGGAATTAACGTGAGCGTTTTTATTAATAAAGATACGAAGGTTATCGTACAAGGGATTACAGGCGGTACAGCCCGCTTCCATACAAAACAAATGCTAGAATATGGTACTCAAATCGTAGGAGGAACTTCTCCTGGTAAAGGCGGACAAGAAGTGGAAGGAGTACCTGTATTTAATACGCTAAAAGAAGCGGTTGATACTACAGGTGCAAATGCTTCTGTTATCTATGTACCGGCACCGTTTGCTGCCGATTCAATTATTGAAGCGGTTGATGCTGAATTAGATTTAGTTATTTGTATTACCGAGCATATTCCTGTATTGGATATGGTGAAGGTAAAACGTTACATGGAAGGCAAAAAGACTCGTTTAGTGGGTCCAAACTGTCCTGGAGTAATTACTCCTGATGAATGTAAAATCGGTATTATGCCTGGATATATTCATACAAAAGGACATGTTGGAGTTGTTTCCCGTTCTGGTACGTTAACCTATGAGGCTGTCCATCAATTAACTCAAGCGGGAGTAGGTCAAACAACTGCGGTTGGAATAGGTGGAGACCCAGTCAACGGTACAAACTTTATTGATGTTCTTAAAGCATTTAATGAAGATCCAGAAACCTATGCTGTTATCATGATCGGCGAAATTGGCGGAACGGCTGAGGAAGAAGCGGCACAATGGATTAAGGCCAATATGACTAAGCCTGTTGTCGGATTTATCGGCGGCCGAACAGCACCTCCAGGAAAACGTATGGGCCATGCTGGTGCCATTATTTCAGGCGGAAAAGGCACAGCAGACGAAAAGATCCGTGTTATGAACGAGTGCGGTATTAAAGTAGCTGAAACTCCTTCTGTCATGGGTGAGACATTAATTGAAGTGTTAAAAGAAAAAGGCCTTTACGAAAAGTGTAAAACTCATTAAAAAATCACCTTGTTTAACATAATAGTCCCTCATTAAGAGTGGGGGACTATTTCTTTATATCAATTTTTGGAGGTATCCATATGGAAGTATTTAAAGAAAAATTAATTGCCTTACTTCACTATCCCAATTCCACTTGGAAAATGGTTTTTCAAATCTTGAAGCAAGACCCTTCCTTAGATTCTTTTAATCCACTTGAGACTGATAGTGATTTTTATGATATAATGAACACCTCACCTCAAACTCCTATCCTTCAACCCTCATTATTCTTCCATCCTGAAACAATCCGTGACCAAATTCGCCAGTATAAAAACAACCAGATCTCTGTAGTAACGATATTCGATCAAGAATATCCCCAACATTTGAAAGAAATTTATCAACCTCCATGGGCACTTTTTGCTAAGGGAGATCTATCACTATTAGCAGCCAATCCAAAACTTGCCGTAGTAGGATCGCGACAAGTCACCCAATATGGAATAAATGCCATTCGTCATATTTTTCCGGAATTGATTAAAAATGATGTTCTGATAGTGAGTGGGTTGGCAAAAGGAGTCGATACGCTCGCACACGAATACGCCATGAAAAATCATGGGAAAACCATTGCGGTAATAGCAGGAGGGCTATATCATATATATCCTAGGGAGAATATCAATCTTGCGTTAGAGATGATGAAAACACAGCTGATTGTCTCCGAGTACCCGCCGGATACGAAGCCGCAAAGATGGCATTTTCCTGCTCGAAATCGAATTATTAGCGGTTTATCAAAAGGTACATTTATAATAGAAGCTAAACGAAAAAGCGGGTCCTTAATAACAGCGAATTATGCGGTGAATGAGGGGCGGGATGTTTTTTCGCTCCCAGGAAGCATTTTCAACCCGAATTCTAACGGTGCGAATGAGCTAATTCAACAAGGCGCTAAACTTGTAACTGGGGCAGAGGATATTTTAGAAGAAATTAGATAAAACTCTAACTAATAGTGATGAAAATAGGAAAATATACTGTTTTTTTGAATAAAAAACGAAAAATTAACATAAAAAGGTTGAAATTATTTCTAATATGTATTACATTTTCCAACAGATGTTCGAAAAAAAGAATATATAAAAACTGGTAAAATAAGATGGATAATAATATAGAATTGAAAAATATGGGATATGGAAGTTTTGTAAAGTATTTTTTAAGGATAAGTTGTCATTAATGTAATTTAGAAAACTTTCTTGTTAAGCATTTTGGATATTGTCTTTCTAAACAACATTCTGGTGCTACATACTTCCCTCTTAAGGAGGATTTTTATGTCGGATTATCTTGTAATCGTGGAATCACCGGCTAAGGCTAAAACCATTGAACGGTATTTAGGAAAGAAATATAAGGTTAAAGCTTCGATGGGCCATGTAATAGATTTGCCTCGTAGTCAAACGGGTGTAGATGTTGATAATGGTTTCCAGCCAAAATATATAACCATTCGCGGAAAAGGTCCGGTCCTAAAAGAATTAAAAACAGCAGCCAAAAAAGCAAAAAAAGTTTATCTGGCAGCTGACCCTGATCGCGAAGGGGAAGCAATCGCTTGGCATTTAGCACATAGTCTTGATGTGGATACATCGTCAGATTGCCGCGTAGTTTTTAACGAAATTACAAAGGATGCCATTAAAGATTCTTTTAAGACTCCGCGGGCAATCAACATGGATTTGGTAGATGCCCAACAGGCACGAAGAATTTTGGACCGACTTGTGGGCTATAATATCAGCCCAATACTTTGGAAAAAGGTAAAAAAAGGTCTCAGTGCCGGCAGGGTTCAATCGGTAGCGGTCCGCTTAATCATTGACAGAGAAAATGAAATTAAGGCTTTTATCCCAGAAGAGTACTGGACCATTGATGGGCAGTTTTTAAAAGGGACAGAACAATTTAATGCTTCTTTCCATTCGTTAATAAATCATGAAAAACATGAGTTAAAATCGGAACAAGACGTGGAAAGTATTTTACGTGAAATGAAAGGCAATACATTTAAAGTGATTTCTGTTTCAAAAAAGGAGCGAAAAAGAAATCCCGCTCCTCCATTTACGACGTCATCATTACAGCAGGAAGCAGCACGAAAACTTAATTTCCGAGCCAAAAAGACTATGATGCTAGCGCAGCAGCTTTATGAGGGAATTGAGCTTGGCAAAGAAGGAATCGTGGGTCTGATTACGTATATGAGAACAGATTCAACCAGAATTTCCGAGGTTGCACAAAAGGAAGCTGCTGAATATATAACTTCAGAGTACGGTGCTCAATTTTTGCGAAATGAGCCACAAAAGGAAAAGAAACAGGCAAACACACAGGATGCACATGAAGCAGTACGCCCTTCGAGCACTTTCAGAGATCCTAATAGTTTGAAGGAGTTTCTATCTAGGGATCAATTAAGACTTTATAAATTGATTTGGGAACGTTTTTTAGCAAGCCAAATGGCTCAGGCTGTGATGGATACAATGAGTGTTGATTTACAAAATGGAAAAGCGGTTTTTCGTGCAACCGGTTCAAAAGTTAAATTTCCAGGTTTTATGAAGCTTTATGTTGAAGGGTCAGATGACCAAGTGGATGAAACCAATAAAATGCTTCCGGATTTAAATGAAGGCGATGAGGTTTTTAAAAAAGATATTGAACCCAAACAGCATTTCACCCAACCGCCGCCGAGATATACGGAAGCAAGGCTTGTAAAGACGCTAGAGGAGTTGGGGATTGGCCGTCCATCCACCTATGCTCCTACATTGGATACGATTCAAAAGCGAGGCTATGTAGCCCTTGATAATAAGCGATTTGTTCCAACTGAACTTGGTGAAATCGTTCATGAATCAATGGTTGAGTTTTTCCCGGAAATTGTAAATGCGGAATTTACTGCAAAATTGGAGCAGGGATTAGATAATATTGAGGATGGTAAACTCCATTGGGTTCAACTTATTGATGAATTCTATAAAGAATTTAAAATTAGTTTGGACAAAGCAGAGCAGGAAATGCAAAAAGTCGAAATTAAAGACGAGCCAGCTGGTGAGGATTGTGAGAATTGTGGCAGTCCGATGGTGTTCAAACTAGGGCGGTACGGTAAGTTTATGGCGTGCAGCAATTTTCCAGAATGCCGAAACACAAAACCAATTGTCAAAGAAATTGGGGTTACCTGTCCTACTTGTAAAGAAGGAACAATTGTTGAACGTAAAAGTAAGAAAAAACGAATTTTCTATGGATGTAGCCGATACCCTGAATGTGATTTCATTTCATGGGATAAGCCACTACCAAGACCTTGTCCTAAATGTGATGGACTTCTAGTTGAGAAGAAGTTGAAAAAAGGCGTTCAGGTACAGTGTGTTTCATGTGATTATAAGGAAGAGCAACAAAGTTAAGAGTGGACTCGTACCACTCTTTTCATTTGGGATCATAATAGATATCCAAAATGTATGGAAATTTTATAATTGTTCTTTAATTTTCATTTATCTGTCAAAACTTAAAGCTTTTTTATTCACGCTTCATATAGTAAAATGCAAAATGGACTCAAATGTGGGAAAGGTATACATAGGATAATTTTTTGTTTTATGTTTGAAAATCAGGAGGTATAAAAGTGAAAGATTTAACAATAAATGTAATAGGTGCTGGTTTAGCAGGTAGTGAAGCAGCATGGCAAATTGCCAAACGTGGAATCAAAGTGCGTCTATATGAAATGCGCCCGGTAAAACAAACTCCTGCACACCATACTGATCAATTTGCTGAATTAGTTTGCAGTAATTCCTTAAGGGCAAACACTTTGACAAATGCAGTAGGTGTTTTAAAGGAAGAAATGAGAAAACTAGACTCTGTCATTATATCTGCTGCAGATGCTTGTTCAGTTCCTGCTGGGGGAGCTTTGGCTGTTGACCGTCATGAATTTGCTGCCAAAGTGACCGAAATGGTAAAGAATCATGAAAATGTTACAGTTATTAATGAGGAAGTAACAGAGATACCCGAAGGTACGACGATCATTGCAACCGGTCCTTTGACAAGTCCAAACTTGTCTGCAAAGCTTAAGGATCTTACTGGTGAAGACTATTTATATTTTTATGATGCTGCTGCTCCCATTATTGAAAAAGAGAGCATAAATATGGAAAAAGTATATTTAAAATCTCGCTATGATAAAGGAGAAGCCGCGTATCTTAACTGTCCCATGACTGAAGAGGAATTCAATCGGTTTTATGAGGCACTTGTCAGCGCGGAAACCGTCCCATTAAAAGAATTTGAAAAAGAAATCTTCTTTGAGGGATGTATGCCAATTGAAGTTATGGCCTCAAGAGGAAAGAAAACGATGCTTTTCGGTCCGCTTAAACCAGTGGGACTTGAAGATCCTAAAACAGGAAAACGACCTTTTGCCGTTGTTCAGCTACGTCAGGATGATGCAGCAGGAACCCTTTATAATATTGTCGGTTTTCAGACACATTTAAAGTGGGGTCCGCAAAAAGAAGTACTTCAATTAATACCGGGGCTTGAGAATGCTGAAATCATTCGTTATGGTGTGATGCACAGAAATACGTTTATCAATTCTCCAAAGGTTTTAAAAGCGACCTATCAATTCCGGGAGAAAGAGGATTTATTTTTTGCCGGACAAATGACAGGTGTGGAAGGGTATGTCGAATCTGCCGCCAGCGGGTTAATTGCTGGGATTAACGCAGCACGATTTGTTCAAGGGTTAGACACAGTAGAATTTCCTGCAGAAACATCCATAGGAAGCATGGCTAAATATATTACCACTGCAAACCCTAAAAGTTTCCAACCAATGAACGCAAACTTTGGCTTATTTCCTGAATTGCCTGTAAGAATTAAAGGTAAACAGGAACGAAATTTACAACATGCAAACAGAGCTTTAGAAACAATTCAGAACTTTGTGAAGGTTTTGTAAAATTTATTGCAAGGGTTATTGAATTGTGATACTATTTAGTAGCCCTTGCGAGTACAATAAGTTGGCAATTGTGAATGTTTTATTAAACTTATGATCAAGGTATTTACAAATAAGCCGGTATTACGCAAAATTCAATTGACCCATTACCAACATGTTTGTAGTAAGTTGCCGAAAAGAATTTATCATTGAAACCATCACCTGCAGCTAAACAATATTCAAAACGATTTTTTAGGTACATATAATAGATCGGTAAAAGGAAAAAACTCCATAAAGGAGGTTCATGCAAATGGACCAATTTCATGCAACCACTATTTTTGCCATCCATCATAAAGGTGAATGCGCTATGTCTGGAGATGGCCAAGTAACCTTTGGTAATGCAGTTGTGATGAAACACACTGCAAGAAAAGTCAGAAAGATATTTAATGGAAAAGTATTGGCCGGTTTTGCCGGTTCAGTTGCTGATGCTTTTACACTATTTGAATTGTTTGAAGGTAAGTTAGAGGAATTCAACGGAAATCTTCAACGGGCGGCAGTTGAACTAGCAAAAGAATGGCGTAGCGATAAAGTTCTGAGGAAATTAGAAGCGATGTTAATTGTAATGGATCGCGAAATCTTACTCCTGGTTTCAGGCACCGGAGAAGTGATTGAACCTGATGATGGAATTATCGCAATCGGTTCTGGCGGGAATTTTGCGCTTTCAGCCGGGAGATCTTTAAAAAGGTATGCTGGGGAACATTTAACTGCTAAGGAAATTGCCAAGGCATCATTAGAAATTGCTGCGGAAATATGTGTGTATACAAATCAAAACATTATCGTTGAAGAGTTATAACGGGAAGGAGCAATAAAGATGGCTAAAACGACCAATTTAACCCCCCGTAAAATTGTTGAGAGACTGGACCAATTTATAATTGGGCAGAAAGATGCAAAAAAGGCTGTTGCCGTCGCACTTAGAAACCGTTATCGAAGAGGCTTGTTAAACGAGAAGCTAAGAGATGAGATTATTCCCAAAAATATTCTAATGATAGGACCGACTGGCGTTGGTAAAACCGAAATTGCAAGAAGAATCGCTAAGATTGTCGGCGCACCTTTTATTAAGGTAGAAGCGACTAAATTTACCGAGGTTGGCTATGTTGGCCGTGATGTTGAGTCGATGGTTCGTGACTTGGCAGAAACTTCAGTTAGACTTGTAAAAGAAGAACGTATGCAAAGTGTAAAAGAACGTGCTGAAGAAAATGCTAATAGCAGATTAGTTGAATTATTGGTGCCAACTGCCAAAAAATCATCAACATATAAAAACCCACTTGAAATGCTGTTTGGCGGAGGCAATCAGTCAGCTGAGCCTGAAGTGCAGGATGTTGATTATTCCGTGAAGGAAAAGCGGCAAATGGTCAAAGAGCAACTTGCAAAAGGAGAGTTAGAAGACCAGGTTGTTACCATTGAAGTAGAGGAACAATCTCCTTCTATGTTCGATATGCTCCAAGGATCGGGTATTGAACAGATGGGCATGAATATGCAGGACGCTCTCAGTAGCTTTATGCCTAAAAAGCGTAAGAAGCGAAAATTAACGGTTCGCGAAGCTAGAAAGGTCCTGACTAATGAAGAGGCTTCCAAACTGATCGATATGGATGAAGTAACGAGCGAGGCCATTTATCGAGCTGAGCAAGCAGGGATTATTTTTATCGATGAAATCGATAAAATTGCCAGCAAAAATACCGGTGGATCTAGCGCAGATGTTTCCCGTGAAGGGGTACAGCGTGATATATTGCCGGTTGTAGAAGGTTCTACCGTTGTTACAAAATATGGACCAGTTAAAACGGATCACGTATTATTTATTGCTGCGGGTGCTTTCCATATGGCGAAGCCTTCAGATTTAATACCGGAATTACAAGGTCGTTTTCCGATTCGTGTGGAATTGACAAAGCTAACTGTTGAGGATTTCTTTAGGATATTAATTGAACCCGATAATGCTTTAATTAAGCAATATCAAGCATTATTGGAAACAGAAGGTATACAAATTGAATTTTCTGACGATGCTATTCGTAGAATCGCTGAAGTGGCCTATGAAGTGAACCAAAATACCGATAATATTGGGGCTAGACGTCTCCATACTATTTTGGAAAAACTTTTGGAGGATCTATCTTTTGAAGCACCGGATATAACGATGGATAAAATCGTGATCACTCCGCAATACGTTGACGAAAAGCTTGGAGCTATCTCAAAGAACAAGGATTTAAGCCAATACATCCTTTAAGAGGGTCTAACCTTTTATCGCCTAATACATGGTAATAAAAGCTTTACAATTAAAATTTAATAATGGTTGTAGTTATTTAGGAGGAAGAAACAGATGGATTTACTTACAAAAACTAGAAGAATTAATGTGTTATTACAAAAATCAGCAGGCAAACCAGTAAACTTTAAAGAAATGGCCGAAACTTTAAGCGAAACAATTGAAGCTAATATATATATTGTAAGTCGCCGTGGTAAGCTTCTTGGGTTATCTATTTTTCAGCAAATTGAAAATGATCGTATGAAAAAAATGTTTGAAGATCTTCAATTCCCTGAAGAGTATACAAATAGCTTATTTAATATTAAAGAAACATCTCCAAACCTTGATGTGGACAGTGAATATACTGCTTTTCCAGTTGAAAACAAAGAATTATTCCGCGAAGGTTTAACAACGATTGTTCCAATTATTGGCGGTGGAGAAAGACTTGGAACATTGATTTTGGCAAGATTACACGAGAAGTTCCATGATGATGATTTAATCCTTGCTGAGTATGGTTCAACTGTTGTTGGTATGGAGATTTTACGTGAGAAATCCGAAGAAATTGAAGAGGAAGCTAGAAGTAAAGCGGTTGTTCAAATGGCCATTAGCTCTTTATCTTATAGTGAACTTGAAGCCATTGAACATATTTTCGAAGAACTAAACGGTCATGAAGGATTGTTGGTTGCTTCAAAAATTGCTGACCGAGTAGGGATTACCCGCTCTGTTATTGTTAACGCCTTAAGAAAACTAGAAAGTGCTGGGGTAATCGAATCTCGCTCTCTTGGAATGAAAGGAACTTATATCAAAGTTCTTAACGATAAATTTCTTGTTGAGCTTGAAAAATTAAAATCACACTAATATATATAAAGATCTCCGACCTAGTCGGGGATTTTTTTATAAGTTATCCTTGATTGTTTATTTTGACTATGCTATATTATTTCATGGTGTTATTACACACGCTTATTGATTTAGGCAGATGGTGCTGTTCAAAAACAGTTTCTGTCTAAAAATGAAATAGGCGGAGGAAAACAAAACCACTAGGAGGAATAATCATGTCAGTAATTTCAATGAAGCAATTGCTTGAAGCTGGTGTACACTTCGGACACCAAACTCGCCGTTGGAACCCAAAAATGAAAAAATACATTTTCACAGAGCGTAACGGCATCTATATCATCGACCTTCAAAAGACTGTTAAAAAGGTTGAAGAAGCATACAACTGGGTAAAGGATCTAGCTGCAAACGGAGGAACTATGCTTTTCGTTGGTACTAAGAAGCAAGCTCAAGATTCCGTTAAAGAAGAAGCAATTCGTTCAGGTATGTACTATGTAAACCAACGTTGGTTAGGTGGTACATTAACAAACTTCGAAACCATTCAAAAGCGTATTGGACGTTTAAAAGAAATTGAAAGAATGTCTGAAGATGGCACTTTTGAAGTATTACCTAAAAAAGAAGTTGTTCAATTAAAGAAAGAACAAGAACGCCTTGAAAAGTTCTTAGGCGGAATTAAAGATATGAAACAGCTTCCAGATGCATTATTCATCATTGACCCTCGCAAAGAGCGTATTGCAGTTGCTGAAGCAAAGAAATTAAACATTCCTATCGTTGGTATCGTTGATACAAACTGCGATCCAGACGAAATTGATGTTGTAATTCCTGCAAACGATGATGCAATCCGTGCTGTTAAACTTTTAACTGGTAAAATGGCTGATGCTATTCTCGAAGCTAAACAAGGTGAAGAAGTAGCTGTAGAAGCTTAATTGAAATGTAGGTAAGATTAAAAAGGTGATAAGAGGGAGACCCTTTATCACCTTTTTTTAAGAATATGAATCAAGAAAAGTTTTTTCTTGAACATCATTGGCTATGATAGGGATACATAGTAAATTTAAGGAGGAAATGACTTATGGCTATTACTGCTCAAATGGTAAAAGAATTACGTGAAAAAACCGGTGCTGGAATGATGGATTGTAAAAAAGCACTTACAGAAACAAACGGTGATATGGATAAAGCAATCGACTTCCTTCGTGAAAAAGGAATTGCAAAGGCTGCTAAGAAAGCAGACCGTATTGCTGCTGAAGGTTTAACTTCTATTGCTACAGAAGGAAACGATGCTGTTATCTTTGAAGTTAACTCTGAAACAGATTTCGTTGCTAAAAACGAAGGATTCCAAGTGTTGGTTAAAGAACTTGGAGCTCACCTTCTAAAAAACAAACCTGCATCCGTTGAAGAAGCATTATCACAAACAATGGAAAATGGTGCAAAAGTAGAAGAACACATTAATGCAGCTGTTGCAAAAATCGGAGAGAAATTAACACTTCGCCGTTTTGTTATCGTATCTAAGTCTGATAATGATGCATTCGGTGCTTACCTACACATGGGTGGCCGTATCTCTGTTTTAACAGTGCTTGAAGGTACAACAGATGGGGACGCAGCTAAAGATATTTCTATGCATATTGCAGCATTAAATCCAAAATATGTTTCACGTGACCAAGTATCTGCTGAAGAAGTAGAACATGAGCGTGAAGTATTAACTCAACAAGCTTTAAATGAAGGCAAGCCAGAAAATATTGTAGCTAAAATGGTTGAAGGCCGTCTTGGCAAATACTTTGAAGATGTTTGTGTTCTTGACCAAGCATTTGTTAAAAACCCTGACCAAAAGGTTCGCCAGTTTGTTGAATCAAAAGGCGCAACTATTCGTGAGTTCATTCGTTACGAAGTAGGGGAAGGTATCGAAAAGCGCGAAGATAACTTTGCTGAAGAAGTAATGAACCAAGTTAAAAACAAATAATTTATCCATACCATTGGTTTAAATTTAAACATAAGAAATGAATAGGGAACACGAATGTGTTCCCTATTTTTAAAAGGAAAAATATTATTACTACATACGGAGGTTTATATGAGCGGTCCTAAGTACAAACGCGTTGTTTTAAAATTAAGTGGAGAGGCGCTTGCCGGTGATGAGGGCTTTGGGATTAAACCTTCTGTAATCAAATCAATTGCGATTCAAGTTAAGGAAATTGCTGAACTTGGAGTTGAAGTAGCAGTTGTTGTTGGCGGTGGTAATATTTGGCGTGGAAAAATCGGTAGTGAAATGGGTATGGACAGGGCAACAGCTGATTATATGGGCATGCTGGCAACTGTCATGAATTCCTTAGCACTTCAAGATAGCCTTGAACAATTAGGAATTGAATCAAGGGTCCAAACCTCTATCGAAATGCGTCAGGTTGCAGAGCCATATATTAGACGTCGTGCTATCCGCCACTTAGAAAAGAAACGCGTAGTTATTTTTGCGGCAGGAACTGGAAATCCTTATTTCTCAACAGATACTACTGCAGCACTAAGAGCGGCTGAAATTGATGCAGAAGTCATATTAATGGCAAAAAATAATGTTGATGGTGTTTATTCCGCAGATCCACGTATTGATGCTAATGCAAAAAAATATGATGATTTATCATTCTTGGATGTTATTAAGGGTGGTCTGGCTGTTATGGATTCCACAGCATCCTCCTTATGTATGGACAACGATATACCATTAATTGTATTCTCGATTATGGAGCAAGGAAATATTAAAAGAGCTGTAATGGGCGAAAAAATTGGAACTATTGTTAGGGGGAAATAATAATGGCAAAACAAGTCATCGATTCTGCAAAAGAAAGAATGGCAAAAGGAATTCAAGCTTACTCTCGTGAATTGGCCAGCATCCGTGCCGGAAGAGCAAGTGCTTCTTTATTGGACAGAATAACGGTTGATTATTATGGTGCACCTACCCCGATAAATCAAATGGCCGGCATTTCAACTCCTGAAGCAAGATTACTTGTCATTCAACCTTACGACAAAACCATTCTAAATGATATTGAAAAGGCCATTCTAAAGTCTGATTTAGGGTTAAATCCTACAAATGACGGCTCTGTCATTAGGATTACCATCCCTCAATTAACAGAGGAGCGCCGTAAAGAACTAGTTAAATTGGTGAAGAAAGAATCAGAAGAAGCAAAAGTTGCGATTCGTAATATTCGCCGTGATGCCAACGATGAGTTAAAAAAGCTTGAGAAAAATGGTGAAATTACCGAAGATGCACATCGTGGGTACTCTGATGATATTCAAAAGCTTACAGATGATCATATTAATAAAATTGATCAAATTACAAAAGAAAAAGAAAAAGAAATTATGGAAGTCTAATCCATTACAGACCCTCTTTTTTAGGGGGTTTTTTTCACTATTTTGAGCATTTATTCTCGTGTTGCTGAAAGTTTCCTAATATTATTCTTAATTTCTGTAACATTACATAAATTGTTTTAAAGAGATATATTTTTTCTTTTTTGGTATGATATAAGCAAGTTTAACCCTTTGTACATAATTTTTATCGGAGGAAATGATAAATTTATTGGAGGAGCAATGTTATGTTAAATAAAATTAGGCTTTGGAAGAACCAAAATAACTCTTCCACACTCCGAGATAAAATAGAAGAAATAAAAAAATTGCCAGTACCGGAGCATGTCGCTATCATTATGGATGGGAACGGTAGGTGGGCAAAAAAACGGGCACTTCCTCGTGTAGCAGGTCATCATGAAGGAATGAAGATTGTCCGTAAAACAACCATGTTGGCGAATAATCTTGGAATTAAGACACTTACCTTATATGCATTTTCTACAGAAAACTGGAAAAGGCCCAAAAACGAAGTAGATTATATTATGAAACTTCCAGAAGAGTTTTTAGGAACTTTTCTTCCTGAATTAATTGAGAATAATGTTCAAGTGAAAATGATGGGTTATCAAGATCAATTGCCGGGACATACACGTAGAGCGATTGAAAAGGCGATGGAGCAAACAAAAGATAATGACGGACTAGTCTTGAATTTTGCCTTAAATTATGGAAGCAGGGCCGAGATTCTTGATGCTGTTAAAAAAGTCTTAAATGACCATAATAGTGGTATACTGAAGGAAACAGACTTAAATGAAGATGTTTTTTCTTCATATTTAATGACAGCCAATTTTAAGGATCCTGATTTATTAATCCGAACTAGCGGTGAAATACGTCTTAGCAACTTTATGCTATGGCAATTGGCCTATTCAGAATTTTGGTTTACCGATGTATTATGGCCTGATTTCAGTGAGGGGCATTTGCTTGAAGCCATTGATGTCTATCAAAAACGACAGCGCCGGTTTGGCGGGATCTAATTATTACCGAAATTAAAAGGTGTTGAAAATTTAGATGAAGCAAAGAATCATTACAGCAGTTGTAGCAGCAGCATTATTTTTACCCATTGTTTTTTATGGGAAATTTCCTTTTGTTTTGTTAACCTACCTTCTTGCAACTGTAGGTTTATATGAACTATTAAGAATGAAAAAAATAAATGTCTTTTCCGTAAATGGGTTATTATCATTTTTATTTTTGTGGGTCATTCTTTTTCCAGGACGATACCATGAAATTCTAGATGACTTTTATTACTCAAAAACAGAATTGGGAATTGCGTTTATTCTACTTATGTTAACGTATACGGTTATTACAAAAAACCGGTTTCATTTTGAGGATGCCGCTTTTTCGATTATGTCAGCCGTTTATGTTGGAATCGGTTTTTATTTCTTTATGGAAACCCGTGAAGCCGGTCTTGTTTATATTTTCTATTCCTTATTTATTATTTGGGCTACCGACTCAGGTGCTTATTTTATCGGTAAAGCAATGGGGAAAAACAAATTATGGCCGGAAATTAGCCCTAATAAAACCGTAGAAGGATTCATTGGCGGTGTAGTTTGTTCATTAGTTGTTGCAGCCTTATTTGCACACTTTTCAAAAATCGATGCAGGTTTCATTACACTATTAGGAGTTACTATGGTCCTTTCTGTTTTTGGACAAATTGGTGACCTCGTACAATCAGCATACAAACGTCATTTTAATGTAAAGGATTCAGGGAAAATTTTACCGGGGCACGGTGGAATTCTGGATCGTTTCGACAGTCTTTTATTTGTATGGCCATTATTACACTTTTTTCATTTGTGGCATTAAGCCTAAAGGCTTTTCTTTATAGGAGTTGACGAGTTAGTGAAACAAATTAGTTTACTTGGGGCTACCGGCTCCATTGGCACACAGACCTTGGACATTATTCGGGAACACCCAACTGAATTTAAATTGGCTGCTATGTCAGTTGGAAAAAATATTGAATTATCCCGAAAAATTATTACCGAATTCAAACCAGAGCTTGTATCTGTTCAGGATGATTGCGATCGCCAAACATTAAAATCAGAATTTCCTCAAACAGTGTTTACTTATGGGCTAGAAGGTCTTATTGAAGTGGCAGTATTTAAAAAGTCAGATATTCTGGTTAATGCTGTACTAGGCAGCATTGGATTAAATCCCACTTTACAAGCAATTGAATCTGGAAAAACGATAGCGATTGCCAACAAAGAAACGTTAGTCACTGCTGGACATTTAGTAATGGAAGCGGCCAAGAAAAATAATGTTCCTCTTTTGCCAGTTGATAGTGAGCATTCTGCCATATTTCAGGCATTACAAGGTGAAAAGGAAAAGAATATAGAACGGTTAATCTTGACAGCATCGGGTGGCAGCTTTCGCGACCGTTCCCGAAAGGATCTAGAACACGTTACTGTTAAAGAGGCGCTTAATCATCCAAACTGGTCAATGGGTGCGAAGATTACAATTGATTCCGCATCTATGATGAATAAAGGCCTGGAAGTTATTGAGGCACATTGGTTGTTTGACATGCCTTATGAAAAGATTGATGTCTTACTTCATAAGGAGAGTATAATTCACTCTATGGTTGAGTTTCATGACAGCAGTATTATTGCACAACTAGGCACACCAGACATGCGGGTTCCCATTCAATTTGCCTTAACATACCCTGATAGATTGCCGCTCACTTCAAGTAATCGGTTAAATTTAGCTGCTGTAGGTAAACTGCATTTTCAGGAAATGGACCAAGAAAGATTTAGATGCCTGAAGTTTGCATTTGAAGCAGGGAAAAAAGGCGGGACCTTGCCTACTGTGTTAAATGCAGCTAATGAAATAGCTGTTGATGCTTTTTTGAAAGGTAAAATCCGTTTCTTGCAGATTGAAGATTTAATTGAAAAAGCGTTATACTCTCATCAAATTGTAGAGCACCCGAGCTTGGATATCATCCAAGAGGTTGATAAGGAAACGAGACAGTATGTTCACTCACTTCTATAAAAAAAGGTGGTTTTTTATTTGACTACAGTTATTGCCTTTATTGTGATTTTTGGAGCTCTCGTCTTCTTTCATGAATTAGGACATTTTATCTTCGCGAAAAGAGCAGGAATTCTCTGTCGAGAGTTCGCGATTGGTATGGGGCCAAAGGTATTTTCACATAAGAAGGGTGAAACAACCTATACAATTCGCTTATTGCCGATTGGCGGTTTTGTTCGAATGGCAGGCGAAGATCCTGAAATGGTTGAAATTAAACCAGGGCATCGAATTGGGATATTATTCGATAAGGATCAGAAAGTAAATAAGATCATACTGAATAACAAGGAAAAATTTCCTAATTGTCGGATTGTTGAAGTGGAATATGCCGACATTGAAAAAGATCTTATCATCAAAGGGTATCCGGATGATGAGGAAGAAAGTTTACAAGTTTTTCCTATACAACAAACTGCCGTAATCGTAGAAAATGGTGTTGAGTCTCAAATCGCCCCGCTTGACCGGCAATTTGCGTCAAAAACGCTGTGGCAACGATTTTTGGCGATTTTTGCAGGTCCCATGATGAATTTTGTCCTTGCCTTTGTGGTTTTTGTTTTAATTGCGCTGCTTCAGGGTGTACCAACCAATGAAGCGAAATTGGGAGAAATTACTCCTGATGGGGCTGCGATGTCAGCAGGGCTGAAAAAGGGAGATGTCATCCAAAGCATTAGTGGTTCCGAAATCACATCTTGGTCGGATGTGGTCGAAATCATTCGCAAAAATCCAAATCAAAAACTTGACTTTTCCATTATTCGAGGTGGAAAAGAAAAGGAAATTCAAGTAACGCCACAGGAAAAAGTAGTAGAAGGAAAAAAAATAGGTCTAATTGGAGTGTACAGTCCTGTTGAGAAATCTCCAATTCAAGCAATTACCACAGGTGCAAAAGAAACCTATTTTTGGACAAAACAAATTTTTGTTATGCTTGGTAAATTAGTTACCGGTCAATTTTCAATTAATGCGCTATCAGGGCCTGTAGGAATTTATGTTTCTACTGATGAAGTAGCAAAGTCAGGCATTTTCTACCTAATGAAATGGGCCGGCATTTTGAGTATCAATTTAGGAATCATGAATTTATTGCCGATACCAGCACTTGATGGCGGAAGATTAATGTTTTTTGCCGTGGAGGCTGTTAGAGGAAAACCCGTTGATCGTCAAAAAGAAGGAATGGTTCACTTTATTGGCTTTGCTCTATTAATGTTGCTCATGCTTGTTGTAACATGGAATGACATCCAAAGATTTTTCTTAAAATAGAGAGTTTAAAGGGCTGACTCAAAGAGCGTATGGACGACTTTTTGGGTCAGTTTTTTTGTATAAAGTATAACTATTTTTATTAATCTGTGGTTAGGAGCGGAAGGTACGGAGATTCCTACGAGAGTACGGAGTCTCCTCGGAACGCCCGTGGAAAGCGAAGAGCCAGGAGCGGAAATCAATAGACTAATTTAAAGAACTTTGCACAAATGAAGGGATTCTAAAAGGTATACTTTTGGTGCGCCTTCTTTTTTTATTTCTAGAATTGGATGAAGTTTTCTGTCGAAGAAAGACGAATCATTTTGTTATCATGTGATATAATTACTTTTTGATGAGAATAAAGAAAAAGAGATTTATGATAGATGGGAGAGGGTCCGATGAGCGAAGATGCCTTAGGCAAAAAAGAGCGATTCCAACTCTTGCTCCAGCAGCTGCAAATGATTGAGGATGCTGTTGTTATGCATTTTAACAATGCACAAATAGAAAGATTATTAGTCGAGAAGAAATCCCGTAAATGGCATTTTCATTTTTTGTTTGAAAAAATACTGCCTTTTCATATTTTCACTCGGTTTACGACGCAGTTGGAGAGGGCTTTTTCTAATATTGCCACAGTGACGTATGAAATGAACGTTAGCCAACAAGGGTTTACGCCTGAATTACTTTTAGAGTACTGGAGCTATTGCATACAACAAATTGATGGTATTTCACCTCCTTTACAAAAGCTCTTAAATGAACAGGTACCAACAGTAAATGGAAACAAGGTTTTAATCACCACGCGTAATGAACCAGAAGCGATGACACTAAAGCATAAATATGCCTCTATTATTTCAGATATTTATCAATCAGTGGGATTTCCTCTTTTGTCGATTGATACTGTTATGAACAGCGAAGAAAAAAATGAAGAA
>NZ_JBKFGJ010000005.1:0-125891 GCF_051233465.1 Neobacillus solisequens
ATAATGCCACTTTGCTTGAATCCTGGGATCCTCAAAAACGTCTTCTGTTCCATCATCGTTTTTACGGGTTAGTTGATTAAATGTATTATCGAAGGTTAATTTGCCTTGGATATTTTTCAGTTCATTCATAAGGATCCATTTTTGTGAGAGGAGAAGATTGTCAATTTGAAAGTGGATTTCTTTGTACTGCAGCTCAAGGTCGTGGATAATAATGTATTGATCGTGCGGATATTGTTTGAGGTAGTTGCTTAAGGTTAGTTCACCACGATACCCAGCGATTCGTCTAGCGAGGTCCCTTTCGATGTCAGCATGTTTGGGATGCCCCGGGATTAGTCGCCGCTTTAGGGCTGCTGTTTGAAGAAGTCTTAGTGGGGGATATAGTTCTTTTAATATCAAATTTTTTTCACTCCTTTTCTTTTTTGAGATATTTCTTCGTATTTAGATAAAATTCCTGCTGATTGTCGAAATATTTTTTTAGAGGCGTTAGTATTTCCGCTGATTTTGCCTGGATTCCCGCAGGATTTTGCGCTAATTCCGCGTCTTTTCTCAATTTTTCCGCGGGATTTTAACCTTTTCCCGCGGGTTTCCGCATTTATTCCGCGACTCTGCTCCTTAGTTACTCCTTTCTAGTTCTTGCTGAACTAGGTGTAGCTACTCTGATTGGTGAGGATCTTTATAAGGAGAAGCTATAGATTTCCGCCGATTTTTCCTGGATTCCCGCGGGATTTTGCACTAATTCCGCAACTTTCTCAACCTTTCCGCGAGACTTTACCTTTTTCCCGCGGGTTTCCGCATTTATTCCGCGACTCTGCTTCTTAGTTACTCCTTTCTAGTTCTTGCTGAACTAGGTGTAGCTGCTCTGATTGGAGAGGATCTTTAAAAGGAGCAGCTATAGATTTCCGCCGATTTCACCTGGATTCCCGAGGGATTTTGCACTAATTCCGCGTCTTTTCTCAACTTTTCCGCGAGTTTTTTCCTTTTTCCCGCGGGTTTCCGCATTTATTCCGCGACTCTGCTCCTTAGTTACTCCTTTCTAGTTCTTGCTGAACTAGATGTAGCTACTCTAATTGGAGAGGATCTTTAAAAGGAGCATCTACAGATTTCCGCCGATTTCACCTGGATTCCCGCGGGATTTTGCACTAATTCCGCGTCTTTTCTCAACTTTTCCGCGAGATTTTACCCTTTTCCCGCGGGTTTCCTCAATATTTCCGCCAACTCCCCTAACAACGCCATATCCCCCAAAAAAAAAACACCCTAAGAATCGGGGTGTACTGTAATACAATCTATTTCCTCATCCAGCCCATGCCCATGGAGCCTTCTCCGAGGTGGGTGCCGATGACGGCGCCGAAGTAGCCGATGGAGAACTCAACGTTAGGGTATAAGGCTTCGAGCTCGGTTCGCCATTCGTTGGCTTCATCCTCGCGGTTGGCGTGGATAATGACGGCCCGGTAATCTTCGCCGCTGGCTGCGTCTTCGCCTAGCAAATCGGCCACTCGTTTTAGGGCCTTTTTGCGGGTGCGGATTTTCTCAAAAGGGATGATAACTTTGTCTTCAAAGTGCAGCAGTGGTTTGACCTGCAGCAGGCTACCGATCAGGGCTGCAGCGCTGGAAAGCCGTCCGCCGCGTTGTAGGTGGCTTAAGTCATCCACCATGAAATAGGCTCGGGCGGTTTGTTTTAATTCTTTCAGGCGGGCGATGATGGCGTCGGGATGCTCGCCTCGCTCGGCCCATTCTGCAGCTTCGAGGGCGTAGAAACCTTGAACCATACAGCTAACTTCCGAGTCGAACGCAAACACTTCAATTCCTTCCACCATAGTTCCAGCAGTAATCGCACCTTGATACGTTCCGCTTATGCCGCTGGAAAGATGCACACAGACGACGGCATCGTAATCCTTTGCAAGTTTTTCAAAGAGCTCGACAAATTGGCCGATCGGTGGTTGTGATGTGGTTGGGAGCTCTTTCGTTTTGACTTCCTCATAGAACTGTTTCCAGTTAAGATCCACTTCTTCTTGGTAAGCCTCGTTCCCGAAAATGACGTTTAACGGGATCATATGTATATTCCATTTTTCTAGTAATTCTTTTGGTATGTATGCAGTACTATCCGTGACAACTGCCGTTTTCATGTGCAATACCATCCTTGTCCCTTTATTAGCAAATAAGAAACACTCTTATGTCGCAATATATTCTAACCTGCCTAGGTTGGTCAGGTTGTTATTTAACAATATGCATAATGTCTATTTTATATGAAACAGAATAAATTTGCATTATTTTTAGGACAGAAAAAAGACACGCTGATCATGGCGTGCCTTCCTTCATTTTTATCTCACTTCTACCCAGCCATTTTTGATGGCAACGACAACGGCTTGGGTGCGGTCGTTTACGTTCATCTTTTGCAATATGTTAGAAACGTGATTTTTGACGGTTTTTTCACTGATAAACAAAGCCTCGCCGATACCGCGGTTGCTTTTTCCATCGGCCAGCATTTGCAGGACCTCGCATTCACGGCGGGTTAGTAAATGCAGTGGACGGCGAATTTCCATCATTGGCGTGTAAGAGCCGCCACGGGCAACACCTGCCGCAAGTTTGCGATATTCATTTACTAGGTTATGGGTAACCTTTGGATGGAGGTATGAACCACCTTCAGCAACAACACGAACGGCTTCAATCAGTGCGTCTGCATCCATCTCTTTCAATAAATATCCGCTTGCACCGGTTTGCAAGGCATGGGTAACATAATTTTCATCGTCATGGATGGATAGGATAATGACCTTTGTATCAGGATACCCCTCAATTAATTTTCGAGTCGCTTCGATACCGTTCATTTGCGGCATGTTAATGTCCATGATGACCACATCGGGACGATCTTCTTCCACGATGGTCAAGGCCTCACTGCCATCATCCCCTTCGGCCACAACCTTAAATGTTGGTTCGAACTCTAGTATTCTTTTAACACCTTCTCTAAAAAGCTGGTGATCGTCAATAATGGCAATTTTTGTTGTCATCTTATACGCCCCCTAAATCCTCTTCATTTTACATACTTGGGAAAATTTCAAACATTTAACGGGACACGAATCAAAATCTCGGTTCCCTTGCCAATTTTTGAATCCACTTTCAATTCTCCATCCAACAGGTCCACTCGCTCCCTCATTCCGATTAAACCAAACGAATCCGGCTTCTTCTGGCTGGGGTCAAACCCGATGCCATTATCCTTTATTAAAACTGTAACAGTTGAAGTTGTCATTTCAAGCTGCACCCTAATTTGGCAGGCATTCGCATGCTTAAGGGCATTTTGCACCGATTCCTGTATTAGACGGAACAGAGCTACCTCGTATTTCGGAGGTAAGCGGGTTTCCATACCATTATTGGTAAATTCAATGCATGAGTGATTATGATATTCTTCGATTGTGCGTAAATATTTCCTGAGAGTCGGTACGAGTCCTAGGTCATCAAGCGCCATTGGACGCAGGTCGTAAATAATTCTGCGGACCTCATATAATGCGGAACGTACCATTTTTTTAAAGCTTTGGATTTCAGAAAATGCCTCGTCTTCACTTTTTTCGCGAAAAACTCGTTCAATTAAATCTGACCGAACAATGACATTTGCTAGCATTTGTGCGGGACCATCGTGTATTTCTCTGGATAAGCGTTTGCGTTCTTCTTCTTGTGCCTCAATAATTTTCAAGCCAAAATCTTGCTTCGCTTTCGCATTTTCAAAGGCCTCACCAAGTTGTTTTAAATCGCTTTGCAAATAATTCATCACGACAGATATTTGAGAAATCAACTGATCTGCTCGATCAATTGTATCATTTAGGCCAAGCAGTCTGCGTTCCAATTCGTCCCTTTTTTCCAACAGTTGCTTTTTGTATTGCCAGTTAATGGACAGGTCCATTTGCAGCTGATGAGCCTTTTCATATGCTTCTCGGACCATTGCCTCAGAATAGTTTTTAAAGTTTTGGCTTACGGTCGACAGTTTTTTCCTAGCTTGGTTTACTTGCAACTCAAGCTGATCGCTCTCTTCAGTAAGCTTAAGCATCATTTCTTTTATACTGGTTAATTCATTCGTAATGCTTTCAAACTCTTCACGGCATTGCTCACTTATTTGGAAAATGTCACCTTTACTGCACGTAACCGTTGCAATCATTTCCTCACGAATGGCATCAATAGATTTTAGATTCATTTGAGTCATTTTCATTTGCATTCCTCCGGGATGGATTTCCCTTTAGGCTTTGTAAATACTTTACCATCTTTTGTAAGTTTCCGCTAAATTTACGCTCATACTAATTGACTATGCCCTATTTAACGAGATAATAGTAGAATAATAATAGGATTCTACTTCTTTCCACCTAGTATTTTCCCTATTAAACTAGACTTATTATATCATTCGAAGGTTACAGGCATATTAAAGGTATATTACAGCAAATTTCTTAAATTTTTATTAAGCTCTAAAGAAATTGAAAGGAGAACTCTATGCTAGCACGATACTTAACAGTAAAACAAGCCGGGGAACATGAGATCAACATCCAAAGATCCCGATTTATTGCTCACATAAAACGAACCGAAACAGAAACCGAGGCCCAAGATTTTATCCAGATGATTAAAAAACAGCATTGGGATGCGACCCATAATTGCTCAGCCTACTTAATCGGTGAACATGACCAGATTCAAAAAGCGAATGATGACGGTGAACCAAGTGGTACTGCTGGTGTACCCATTCTGGAGGTATTAAAAAAACGTCATCTAAAGGATACCACTGTTGTTGTAACCCGTTATTTTGGCGGAATAAAACTGGGGGCCAGCGGGTTAATCAGGGCTTATGGGAAAGCCACTTCAGAGGGACTAGAAGCAGTCGGTATCGTGGAACGACGGCTCGTTCAGGTCATGCGTGTCAAAATGGATTACACCTGGCTTGGAAAAATTGAGAAAGAAATGCGTGCCTCAACAGAGTATAAACTGAAAGAAATTCACTATTTGGATATCGTTGAAGTGGAAGTCTATGTAGATGAAAACAAAACAAAAGACTTTACAGATTGGATGATTGAATGTACGAACGGACAATGCAGCTTTGAAAAAGGAGAAACAGTTTATCTGGAAGAGGATTTTGTAAGGTCCCCTTAAAGGTAAATTATAGTAGGACTTGCGAAGGAAAACAATTGGGAAAATTTTTTAAAAAAGGGCACCATTTAAATTTGGGGCCCTCTATTATGTTCGATTTTTGGCGGTTCCCGTTTTCAGGATGTTGAAAATACGGAGTAATGGCCGATAGTTCCGACCCACTAGACCGATTTTTTCAGCGATAATTTCAATAATTAGAACCACTACGGCCATCAGGAACAGTGCACCACCAAAGCGGGCTTGGGAAAAAATAACCGCAACCAAGCCAAAAAATGCGGCCATGGCATAAATCAGCAAAACGGTTTGCCTGTGAGTATAGCCCATCCGAAGCATGCAATGATGCAAGTGAGATTTATCCGGAGCTGACAAAGGCTTTTTGTTGATGATCCGCCGGAGAATGGCAAAAAAGGTGTCGGAAATCGGTACCCCGAGAATGATGACCGGGATAATAAAAGAAATGAAGGTAATATTTTTAAAACCAAGTAAGGATAGCACTGAAATGATGTAGCCTAGAAAGAGTGCCCCCGTATCCCCCATAAAAATGCTTGCCGGATGGAAATTGTAAAATAGGAAACCTAGAATACTCACTAATACAATTAAGCCTACAGCCACCACATAGAGGTTTCCTTGGAGAAAAGCAATTCCCGAGATGGTAATTAAGGCAATTGACGACACTCCTGCAGCCAAACCGTCAAGCCCGTCAATGAGATTAATGGCATTGGTAATTCCGACAATCCAGAGGATCGTAATGGGAACACTTAATAGCCCAAATTGAAACTGCCCGCCAAATGGAAGGTTGATGAACACGACATTAAGTCCTCCAATAAATACCACAACACAAGCTGCGATCAATTGCCCTAGGAGTTTATACTTTGCCGGCAGCTCGAACATATCGTCTAAAACCCCGGTTATTACAATAATGAAACTTCCAAGTAGAATCGCAAAAGCGGCTGGATTTTCAGGTTTTAAGAAGATTATTCCGATTATAAAACTAAGAAAAATCGCCAATCCTCCCAGACGGGGCATGATGGTTTGGTGGACTTTGCGTTGATTTGGTCGATCGGTTGCTCCGATCATAAGGGCGAATTTTTTTACGATAGGAGTTATAAGTACTGAAATGACAAAACATACTACCAAGGTGAGAAACAGCATAAAAAATCCTCCTTCATTTTAGTTTGTCCATTTGGAGGAAATCGAAAACACGAAAATGGATGGTAAAAAATCGGAAGGGTACTAGAACAAAAAAAAGCCTAAAACCCAAAGGGTTCTAGACTTTATCGGTTACGTAGATTAATCGGTTTAAAGCCTTTTATAAATTTCAACAGAGGCTTATAATCTTCACGAACGAGCCCGATCTTTTCAACGAATAATTCAATGATAATCAGTAGGACTAAGATGACCATAACGGATCCCCAGACAGTTGCTTGTGAGAAGATAAACGCAACTAGACCGAAAATAGCAGCCATGGCATAAATCAATAAAACGGTTTGGCGATGTGAAAATCCTGCTTTTAATAAGCAATGGTGTAGATGTGATTTATCCGGTGCAGATAGAGGCTGCTTGTTTACTAGACGACGGATAATCGCAAAGAATGTATCTGAGATTGGTACGCCCAGAATGATTACTGGGATTACCAAGGAGATAAACGTTACATTTTTATATCCCAGCAATGACAGCACGGAAATGATATATCCTAAGAACAACGCACCCGTGTCTCCCATAAAAATCTTAGCAGGATGGAAGTTGTAAAATAAGAAACCGATAGTCGCAGCAGTGACAATGAATGCCATAATCGTAACATAACTGTTCCCCATAACAATGGACATTCCACCAATTGTTAACAAAGCAATGGAGGAAACGCCCCCTGCAAGGCCATCCAAACCATCAATTAAATTGATAGCATTCGTAATACCAATAATCCAGATCATAGTCAATGGAACGCTGAAGTAACCAAAATCGATGGTTCCACCAAATGGCAATTTAATAAATTCAATGTTCAAGCCTCCATAAATGACAACAATTGCTGCCGCCGCAACCTGACCTGCCAATTTGACCTTTGGTGAGATCTCCTTCACATCATCCAACATCCCTGTCAAGATGATGATAAAAGCGCCCAGCATAATCGGAAGATGAAATTCGCCAGCTGGCTTAAAGATCAGTACACCAATCAAAAAGCTTAAATAGATGGCCAAACCACCTAACCTTGGCATAATTTTCGAATGAACTTTTCGTTTATTTGGTTTATCAGTTGCTCCAATTTTAAAAGCAAACATTTTTACTAACGGGGTAAGGAGTATTGCCGCAAAAAAACAGATTACTAGAGTCAAATAAAATAACATACAGCGCCTCCGTGATTATATATCCAAATTCGACATAATTTCCAAAAATTAGATAAAACATTTATTTAAACATTATCCTAAAGGATTATAGCACACCCAGTTAAAGAAATAAACACCTCTTTTCAAGACCACTATTTCTTAAAAAAATAGACTAATAACTTACATGAAATGAAGGTTTCCATCTTATTTAGCGACCTCGTACCATTTAGGGCATACCAATATGTATAGACGTCAAAAAACGCGGAAAGTTTCAAGAACCTGCAAAAATTTCACCAAGTCCTCAATATTTTTATCTTCCCATAAAAGAGTGAAAAAGCGGTGAAAAAAAAACCACAGTCATAGACTGTGGCAGACCCTTTTCAGGTTATTCATTCCCATTCTCTTTTAGAACCATCTTAAAGGAGATTTTATTTTTTTTCATTCGTTTCAATGAGATAAGCATCCAAAGCAGCCTTCCAATCCTGAAGCGGTGTGAAACCCTGCTCCTCCAGCATCTTCTTGCTTAGAACCGAATATTTTGGTCTTGCGGCAGGGCGTGGGAACTGCTCCGTTGTTAACGGATTTACCTTCACCTCTACTCCAGCTTGCTTGAAAATTTCCACAGCAAATTCGTACCATGAACAAACTCCATTGTTTGTAGCATGATAAACACCATATCGATCTGTTTCCACTAATTCTACCATGAACCTGGCCAAATCAACGGTATAGGTTGGGGAACCGACCTGATCATGGACGACACCCACTTCACCCCGTTCTTTTCCAAGACGCAGCATGGTTTTGACAAAGTTCTGCCCATATGCACCAAAGACCCATGCTGTACGGACAATGAAAAATTGCTCTAAGTGCTTTTGCAGCAGCTGTTCACCAGCCAATTTCGTTCTACCGTATGCCCCAATCGGATCTGTTGGATGATCCGTTTCATAAGGTTCAGTAGCATTCCCGTTAAACACATAGTCAGTGCTGATATAAAGCAGTTTGGCCCCTGTTTGTTTCGCAGCTTTTGCCAAATATTCTGTTCCCAGCGCATTGATTTGATACGCCACTTCTTCATTTTCTTCCGCTGCATCCACATTGGTATAAGCAGCACAATGAAGAATCGCATCAGGCTTCACTTCGTTCATATAAGCCAAAACATCTGCCTCAACCGTAATATCTAATTCTGAACGATCAATTCCAACCGCCTGATGACCCTTTTTCTCCAATTCCTTAACAACATCCTGACCTAATTGACCAGCAGCACCTGTAACAACAACCTTCATTACTCTGCTCCCAATCTTTCGCCATATTGAGATTTAAAGTAGTCCTGATAGTCGCCGGAAATGATGTTTTCCCACCATTCTTTATTGTTTAAATACCAGTTGATTGTTTGTTCAATACCAGTATCAAATGTATATTTAGGTGACCAGCCAAGCTCTGTACGAAGCTTAGTTGCATCGATTGCATAGCGGCGGTCATGGCCTGGACGATCAGTTACATATTTGATTAAAGATTCCGGTTTGCCTAAAGCTTTTAGAATCGTTTTAACGATATCAATATTGGTGCGTTCGTTATTACCGCCAACATTGTATACTTCACCAACACGGCCTTTATGCAGTACAAGGTCAATCGCTTGGCAATGGTCCTCTACATGAAGCCAGTCGCGGATATTTAATCCATCACCGTATACTGGAAGCTCTTTGTCATTCAACGCATTAATAATCATTAATGGGATCAACTTCTCAGGGAAGTGATATGGTCCATAGTTGTTGGAACAACGAGTAATATTCGTTGGTAATCCAAAGGTTTCGTGATAAGCACGAACAAGCAAGTCTGCCCCTGCTTTACTTGCACTGTAAGGGCTATTTGCGGCAAGTGGAGTTTCTTCACTAAAGTAGCCAGTTTCACCAAGTGTACCGTACACTTCGTCTGTTGAAACCTGCAAGTATTTTTTCACGCCAAAGCTTTTAGCCGCATCAAGCAATGCCAATGTACCTTGAATATTGGTTTGTACGAAAATGCCAGGGTCGGTAATACTGCGGTCCACATGGGATTCAGCCGCAAAGTTCAAGACATAATCAAATTTTTCTTCTTGGAAAAGCCCTTGAACAAACTCGCGGTCTGCGATATCTCCGCGCACGAATTTATAGTTTGGTTTATGTTCAATGTCCTTTAAGTTCTCCAGATTTCCTGCATAGGTTAATAAATCTAAGTTAACAATTTGGTATTCAGGGTATTTATTTACCATATAGCGGACAAAATTGCTGCCGATAAAGCCGGCACCGCCTGTCACTAATAGTTTCATTTTGTAAGCCTCCTATTTTTCAAAAACAAAATTAAGATGGGTTGCATCCTTTAATCTAGGATGTTTTGTATCCTTTTCAGACAGGATTGGATTGGAAGTTGGCCAATCAATGCCTAAATCCGGATCATTCCACAGGATTCCCCCGTCATGTTCTGGAGAATAATACTCGTCCACTTTATAGGCTACTGTGGTGTCAGGCACCAATGTGCAGAAGCCATGCGCAAAACCTTTTGGCACTAATAACTGGCGTTTATTTTCCGAACTAAGGATAACGCCAACCCATTGTCCATATGTTGGAGAGCCTTTACGGATATCTACTGCGACATCATAAATCGCTCCAGTGATACATCGGACAACTTTGGTTTGTGCCTTCGGATTCAACTGAAAATGCAGCCCCCTTAAGGTGCCGGTTGGCGCAGACAATGACTGGTTGTCCTGAACAAAGTCATAATGTAAACCAAGCTTTTCGAACAGTTCTTTATTATAGCTTTCCATAAAATAACCACGGTGGTCGCCAAACACTTTTGGTTCAAGGATTTTTACACCTGGTAATTTTGTTTCCATTATATTCATTTGTTGTTAACCTCGCTTATCATTTCGTTCCTTGACTGGCAATTTTGAGCAGGTATTGACCATATTGATTTTTCTTTAATGGCTCAGCCAATTCCAACAGCTTCTCTTTTGTAATATAACCCATTTTGTAAGCAATCTCTTCAAGGCAGGCAATTTTTAAGGATTGTCTTTTTTCAACCGTTTCAATAAACTGGGATGCCTCTAACAATGATGCATGTGTACCCGTGTCAAGCCATGCATAACCACGGCCCAGGAGTTCTACACTTAACTCGCCCATTTCAAGGTATGCTTTGTTAATATCTGTAATTTCAAGTTCACCACGTGCCGATGGCTTAATATTTTTCGCAATGTCAACTACACGATTATCATAAAAATAAAGGCCTGTGACAGCGTAATTAGATTTTGGCATCTCTGGTTTTTCTTCAATAGAAACAGCCATTCCCTCTTGATCGAATTCAACCACGCCAAATCGTTCAGGATCATTCACGTAATAACCGAACACGGTTGCCCCTGTTTCTCGAGCAGCCGCTTTACGTAATAAATTGGTTAATCCATGGCCGTAGAAGATATTGTCTCCGAGCACTAATGCTACATGATCGTCACCAATAAATTCATCGCCCAAAATGAATGCTTGGGCTAATCCGCCTGGATGCGGCTGGATTTTATATGTAAAATTCATCCCTAAATCGGATCCGTCTCCCAAAATTTGTTCAAAACGATGGGTATCTTCAGGAGTGGAAATGATTAAAATATCTTTGATTCCAGCTAACATTAATACGGAAAGCGGATAATAGATCATCGGTTTATCATAAACCGGTAAAAGCTGTTTAGATACGACCTTTGTCAGTGGGTAAAGTCTTGTACCACTACCGCCTGCGAGAATAATACCTTTCATAAATGACAACTCCTTCTTCTAATCTTCTACAATTATCGTCATATTGGCCCTTCCCCATTATAATGAAGGAGCCCAAAAAAAGACAAACATAATAAAAAATGTAACAAAAACGTAAAATCACTGAAATTTGTATCTCGTGATAGCGGAAAGCGTTTTAACTCTCCCTTTTAGCTGGGAAGATAAAGATCGTTTCTTCATTCCTGTCACATTTCCTCCGTGACGGACATATTTCATCAACGGTTGATCAATATACGTGATTTTTTGCTTCTTCATCATACAAACAAGGGCAATCCACTGATCATGCATTTCAATGGATGGAGGAAAAGGTAAGATGTCAGACACCAGTTCCTTTCTAATAGCCATCATGGCACCGGTAAAAGCATTTTTTATTATATTCCCTACAATTCCTTGATTTATGTTATTGGCATTGTAGTGGTTCCAAGATGGATCAATGACCTTGAGATGGCCATCCACCACGCTCGCATCGTGGACCACCAATGTCGTTCCGGGGTCCTCAAAGGCCCGGACAATTTCAGACACCTTTCGATCCTCCCAAACATCGTCCTGATCGCATAGAAAAAGGATATCTCCCTTAGCCAAAGATATCGCTTTTTCAAAACTTTTAATCGCTCCTACATTTTTCTCATTTACATAAACCTGAACCCTGTCGCCATATGTTTCTTTAATAAGCGGAATCGTTCTGTCCTTAGAACCATCATCGACAATGATGACTTCATCATTTGGGCTCAATTGTTTCAGCACCGAATCCAGCTGTCGAACAATGAATGGCTCTCCATTATATGTTGCCATACAAACAGATAACATCATGACTTAACTCCTTTTAAATTGAAAAAAACTTCCGTAAAGTGTACAAGGCAATTTGTTTATTTTTCACTAATAACAGTTGCTTGAGAAAGCGCTTCGCCAACTGTTTTTTATAGGCTTGGAATAAATCTTGTTTATAATTTTGGTAAAAATGAATTTCTGAATTTAAAATACTTTGATACCGTTTGAGTGATACTCTGCTGTAATCCATAACCGATAATTCATGCTCTAACGTTACAGGCAAAATCCAAACCTTTCTTTGCTGGGCATATACTTGATGAAATAGCCAATGATCTAGGTAATCCAATGGAAAAGATGAATTAAAACCCTTGATGGACTGCAAAAAATCCACCTTCAAGAGTGTACCGGAATTGATGGCCATAACTTCCTGCTCCTGAAGCCCTTCCTTTGGACGGTCTCCCTGCAATGGTCGTAATGACGTGGTATAAACCGGTGAAATCATGGTGTTTTCACTGATAATTTTCGGAACAACAGCTGCCACCTTTTCAGGAAGATCCGGTAAGTTCAATGCTTTTTCAAAATAGTCCGCTGTTAATTCGGTATCATGGTCTAAAAGCAGCAGCCATTTGCTGCCATTAGCAATAGCCTGTGCTAACGCATAATTGTAGGCTGTGGCAATTCCCAAATTTCGGGGATCATGCACGTATGAAATGTGGTTCCCCTCATATTCTATGGGAGTAAACTCATGTTTGTCAGGACTATTATCATATAGAATAATGTCAATATCCTTTAACGGTTCATGACTGGAAAACAAGGTTTGCTTTAATGAATGAAACGTTTTACAATTTTCAGGGTTTACATTATATAAAACCACTACCATTGTGATGTTCATTTATATTCCTCATTTACGCGCAGTTCCTTCCTGGTTTGTGAAGCAATCAGTACCACCAAGAAGAAACTAATTCCGATTGGATTGTTAATAAACGGATTAATATTTGTTAATAATAAAATGCCTAAAAACGTCGCTAATAGGGAGAGATCCAGAGTCGTTAATCTTTGGCCTTTTTTATAAGCGATATAATAATTATAGTAAATCATTAAAAATAAATATCCCCATATGGCAAGGCCAATCACTCCCTGCTCGACCAAGATATCTAAAAAGCTCATTTCAATCCCTGTGATTCTCCCGGCAATTTCTGTTCCATATCCAGTACCAAATACCAGATTCGTCGGCTTAACAAGGATGTCCTTGGAGGCAGTGATGAATTCCATCCGAGCATTTACACTCGTATCATTCACTTCACCCTTATTTTTAGCATTTTCTTCAGCCGACTGCTGAACATTTGTTACCTCAAAGCGTTCCAGTGTCATATATTTGTACAAGAAAGGTACGGCAATCATGACTACTAATGAAATGGCAAACTTCCTTACAAATTCTTTTGAATGTATCAGCTGTTCAATCTTTTTGGCCAGACCCTTAATGGGGTCAACCAGAACTTTCGCATCAAGAACAATGATGGCAAGCACAATTAACATAAATGCAAGCAGGAATCCGCGGGTTTCAGACCAAAGCACGGAAATGGAACCTAAAATCACAAGGGTAATATTCAGCTTGCTTTTATTTTTATTTAACAAATCATTAAAAGCGAGGACCAGCCCGATGAGCACAAAGAAATGGCTTTTGTAAAAAACACTATTGCTTGGTCTGAAAAATAAATCATCCTTCATGACCGAGTTTATCGCATCATAAAAGGTTCCGAAATTACTGGCAAACACGGTTTTTCCCAAAATCGAAACAGATATCGTAAAAATCGCCACCGCTACAGCACTATATTTCAATAGCACCATAATTCGCTGAATCGAGAAACGGTCTTTGGCAATATAGTAGGCGAGCGGGAAATAAACAACGAAGTAGGATACCCTTAGAAAATCAGTCACGATGGCCCCTAATGGATGTCCATGAAGATAGCCAATCAGACTACTTGCTACAAACCAAACCAATAATACATAAATACCAATGGTTACAGCATTAAAACGAATAAAGGTATTACTATTTTTATCAAAAATTGCCTTATCTTTAATGATGCGATAGACATAAGTCAGCAACAATAATAGAAATAAAACTTGCCGGATCGAGACGATGCCAAAATCAATCAGCCTTCCACCGCCGCCAACAAACAATTCTACAAAGAATACGGTTAATAATACTTTTTCAAACTTATTCATGAAAGAATACCTCTCCTACAACCTTCCACCCATCTTTTCCAATGATAGAATAGGGCTTTTATTTAGTATCAATATTGATGGACACTTTTATGAGACAATCTTTTAGCACTTCTCTTCTTTAAAACCAACGCCAACCCCATTTATTGAAATATTTGTACATGGATTGCATAAATATCCTAAATAATTTTCCACTTTTGTGAGCACCACGTTCATAAAAGTGCACCACTTGGGAAAACGGGGTAAACACAATTCGTTTATTTTGTTGTTTTAATTTTATACAAAGATCATAGTCCTCAAAGTACATGAAATAACGTTCATCAAATCCGCCAACTGCCTTGAAATCACTGCTGCGCAATAACATAAAACATCCAGAGCCAATCCGTATGTCCACTTCTCGATCAGTAGGGATATCTCTAAGTTCATAGGTTGAAAGCCGTTTGTCAAACATGTTTTTTACAAATTGGAACGGTACAAAGCGTAAAAAATAATCGAAAACTGAAACGCGATCACGCATTAAATGCTGCGGTGTCCCATCTGAATTTAGCACCCGGGGAACGACTAACCCAATCGATTCATCCCGATCAAGGATTTTGATCATTTGCAGCAGGTCTTCTTTTACTAAAATAATATCAGGGTTAAACACCAAGAAGTATTTTTCCGGGGCGGTCAGTAAATTATAATTGTGCCCGAACCCAAAACCTCTATTTTCATTGTGAAAGGTAATCTCGGCAAAATCCTGATATTCTTTTAAACGGTTTTTATAATCTTCATTTGAATTGTTATCAAATAGAACAAAGCGAAATTTGTCGTCTTTTCCAAATTCCTTCTTTAATTGGTCCAGTACATTAAAAATATGTTTGCTGTTATAGGTCACAATACTAATTGCAACTTTTGCATTAGCCATTTTTCCACACTCTTTCATCACATTCTGGTTAAAGGTTCCTTGTTATTTTCTGCAAGGGGATTAGCCTACATTCAAAAATGTTGATGCAAAAAAACAAATGAATAGGGATAACAAAAGTCAATTATAGCACCATCGTGTCAAAATTTACACTTCTAACTGTCGATTTTTTTCTATTTTTAATTGCACTAATGGTTGCTGGATATTATAATTTAGGTTATGATTGTCAAATTTTAAGACTAAACCTGTAAAGAGGGGATTACTATAAATGAATTCTACTAGAGAAAGTGTAAAAAGAAAGAGACGAAGACCAAAAAAATGGCTACGATTTACATTATTCATAGTTTTCGTTCTATTAGTTGGCGGGGGCGTTTATTTCTATAATGTGTATTCAGATGTTGCCAAAGCCGTTGATAAAATGAATAAACCAATTTCCAGAGAAGTTTCCAAAAAACGTGAGACGAAAGTGGAAGTGGAGAAAAAGGATCCAATTTCCATTCTATTAGTCGGGGTTGATGAACGAGATGGAGATAGCGGCAGAACCGATTCCATGATCGTAGTTACCGTAAATCCTGAGAAAAAATCGACGGTTATGTTAAGTATCCCGCGTGATACTCGAACAAAATTGATTAACAATGAAAATCCAAACAAAAATCGAATTGCGAAAATTAACGCTGCCTATGCGTATGGCGGAATTGAAGAATCAATCGATACAGTCGAAAACTTCCTAAATGTACCGATTGATTATTACATCAAGGTCAATATGCAAGGGTTCAAAGATATTGTCGACGCGGTAGGCGGTATTGATGTTGACAATAAAATTGCCTTTAATCTGGACGGAGTTACCCTTGAAAAAGGACCACAGCATTTGAACGGAATTGAAACTTTGATGTACGCACGGATGCGAAAAGCGGATCCTCGAGGAGATTTTGGCCGCGAAGAAAGACAGCGAGAAGTGATCTCCAAGATTATTGCCAAAGGCAAATCTATTAAAACATTAACGAAATACGATGATATTCTCAAAGCACTGGAGAACAACATCAATACAAATCTCAATCTATCAGATATGATTGATATTCAATCTAACTACAAAGTCGCTGCCGAATCCATTGAAAAGCTTCAAGTTGAAGGTGAAGGCAAAATGATTAACGGAGGCTGGTATTGGGTTGTAGATGATGAAACCAGACAAAGCCTTTCAGACAAATTACGCGAGCAGTTAAATTTACAATCCGAAGCAGTAGCAAAAATCAATACGTATTCCAACTAACTCTTAAAAGCCCATTTAATTTCCAAATTAAGTGGGCTTTTTTAGTTTCCTTCATTGAATCTTTTCCTATTCACCGTTATGATAATAGAGGTGCAAAAAGGTTATAACAAAGGAGCATTCTAAAACTAAATGTCACATAAAAAACGTTTAATCACTAACTTCCTATCTTTGGCCAGTGTGCAAGGTTTAAACTTAATTCTGCCTCTCATCACACTGCCCTATTTAATGCATGTATTAGGTGCGGGGAAATTTGGTTTGGTTCAATTCGCACAAGCTCTTATCCAATATTTTATCATTTTTACCGATTACGGCTTTAATTTAACCGCAACAAAAGAAATATCTTTAAATCGTGATGATAGACAACAAGTATCAAAGATTTTTTCATCCGTCATGACGGTAAAAATGGTGTTGCTCATTGTCTGTTTCTTAGTGATGTTACTATTGGTCCTATTCATACCGAAGTTTCAAGAAGATAGCATTATTTACTTCCTAACCTTTGGAATGGCCATAGGCAACGCACTGTTCCCAATCTGGTTTTTCCAGGGGATCGAGCATATGAAAGTTATCTCTATCTTGAATATTATTTCTAAACTCATTTTTACAATTGGTATCTTTGTTTTGGTGAAAAACAGTGATCAATTTTTAATCGTCCCTCTATTGAATTCACTGGGATATATTCTAATTGGTGTGATTGCCTTATATATTGTACTCGTGAAATATAAGGTGAAACTGTATTTACCAACAAAAGCTGATATCATATTTCAACTGAAAGAAGGATGGGATATTTTCATCTCCACCTTTGCGACCACTATGTATACAACCAGTAATACCTTCATCTTAGGCTTTTTTGCCAGTAATACCGTAGTAGGCTATTATGCAGGTGCAGAAAGGGTCATTAAAGCGATCACCACGATTATTGCACCGCTGATTCAAACTGTCTATCCTTACTTAAGCAAGGCACTAAAGGAATCCAGACAGTCTGCTTTAAATATGCTCAATAAATTATTTATTTTGATTACCGTGCTGATGGGAATTCTGTCCCTCTTCGTGGTACTTTTTGCGAAGTATGTGGTTTTGATTGGTCCTGAATATGAGAATAGTATTCCTTTGCTGTACATTATGGCTGGGCTACCGCTGATTTTGGGATGGGCCAATGTGTTTGGAACCCTAACGATGATTAACTTTGATTATAAAAAACAATTATCACGCATCTATATTTATTCCAGCATCTTCAGCATTGTCTTAATTGTGCTGTTAATCCCGACATTTAAAGAGGTCGGAACCGCTTATAACTCATTACTGACAGAATTGTTTGCTACTATGTTAATGGCAATCTTCCTCTGGAAAAAAGGCATTCATATTTGGAAGTTTAAAGAGCAAATGAAAGTTAGTGAGGAATAAAAAAACGCAAAGGATTCTCGAGTCCTTTGCGTTTTTTCCTATTAATAGCTCTTTATCGAATATAATAATTTGAAAATAAGTGTATCCCTATGATTCTGCCGGTAAAGTGGAGTGTTCAAGCTATACCCCAACCGCTTCAAAAAAGAATTCCGCTTATATAAGAAATCTTCTATTTCCTTTCGATGCGCTTCGGTCAGGTCATTTTTAAATAAGCGATAGAATTCCTCAGCCTGCTTTGTGAATGGCTTGTCCCTGCCCGTTTTCTGAAAGTTTTTATAGCGAACCATTGCACTTTTGATTTTATTGTCAGCCATTCCTAACGTGTTGGAGGAATGCTGACGATACAGGAGATGGGATTCCGGGTCATAGACAATTTTGCCAAACGCCGCCCCCAATAAATAAAACCAAGCATCATGCATGGTAACCTTATCCACTGCCGGAACATGTGAAATAAAGAGCTCACGCATTGCTTTGTTAAAATGAATCGTGCATCCTGTCGCCACATTTTGAATCAAGGCATTTTCAAAGCCGACACCTTTCGGAGGAATTTGAGAATGCTTTAAAAATTGCAGATTCTCATCGACAATTTCCAGGCGTGAAAAATATAAGACAGGAACGCTGGCAGCTTCTTTTTCCATCAAAGCAACTGCCCTGGAAACCTTTGTAGGCTTCCAAAAATCATCCTGATCACAAAAGGCAAAGTACTCAGCGGAATCTGATGCTTTTTCCACCAATTCAAAGAAACTGGAGATAACTCCTTTATTCACAGTCTTGATCAACTGGATATTCGAATGTTCGGCTGCATAAGATTCTATTATGTTGACCGTTTGATCCTTCGAGCCATCGTCACGAACCAGTATTTCCAAGTTTTGATAATCCTGTTGGAGAAGACTGTCCAGCTGCTGAGCTACATATTTTTCTCCATTATAGGTAGATAATAAAATCTGTACTTTTTTCACCATAATACTCCTATCACTTTCTATTATATGTACATATTATCATCAAAAGGGTCTAGGTTTCATTCCATTTCAATAATTATCCCAATTATACTAGCAAAAAAGGATAACCCGGAAATGAGTTATCCTTTCAGTGCACATTTTTACTTAAACGTTAATGCCCCTCCATATACCCAGCCTTGCTGGCCATTGGCTAAAACCCGGTACCAACGGTAGTCGTATGGATATTTGGTCGCATCTCCCTGGTAGTATAAAACATCTGTATTGTATCCTAATACTTTTACATTCGTTCCAGCTGCTAAAGATTTCAGAGATGTGGAAGCGGAGACGTACGGTAATGATCTTAGCGTAACGCCACCTGGATTAACGGTTGCATAAGTATCTACAGTGTTGTTAATAATAATATCCGATGGGTATGGTTTTCCTGCTGGAATATCCCTTCCAAACAATGGAGGATCTGTTGATGAAGCTCCCATAACATTTGATTTAAAATATTGAGCTGCATCAAACGGTTTAAGGCCCAGCATGAGATTTGCAATGCCATTCGCCCAATTTGGATCCGTTGCATATCTAACATTCATTCCTGTTAAAGTCGGACCATTATAGTAACTTCCTGTAGAGTTCAGATAATCCCGTCTGACAACAAAGGCTTCATAATTAATACTGTCTCCTGCTGTCGGGAAATAATATCCACAAGTAAAAGGACAGGAATCATAGGCACCATAACCAAATAGGTTGTGCTTATAGTTTTTTAAATTGGACCCGCCCCAACCTGTTTCCCAAATCGCATGGGCAACAAGATACTGTGCATTCACACCATACTTGCTCTGTGCATCAATAAAGTATTGAGCGTAATCTTTTAATGGACTGTCAGCATGATTCTTTTTATTGAAAAAATCAATAATGTCAGCTGCTGTGATATTCGATGGCTTTCTTAAATCGATTTGCAAATAAGGATTTCCATTAGAAACAAAAATTGTATTATTAATAGTAGTAATCGAGCCATTTTTTCCAGTTTCTTTCACAGTAATGGTATGTTGACCTTCAGAAAACATTAAACTATTCACGGTTAACTTGTATCCAGAGTTAGAATTTTGGAAATCCGGATAGGCATTAAGGACATCAGGACGGTCACTTCCATAAGTGGCTGTACCAATACTTTTGCCATCCATCAATACTTCAATCGTGGAGACACCGCTCAAGTCTAAAAACCAACCGCTAACCACCATGTCGCCTTTAACTATCGAACCATTTAATGGCGAATCAATCGAACCGATTGCCGGAGGATTTTGCACGTTTACCTTAACGCTGTTTAACGTATTGGAAACTCCGTTTTGGCCCGCCTCTTTTACCGTTACCGTATGTTGGCCATTTGCTAAACTTCTCGTATTAAAAAGTAGCTTATAACCGGCATTGGTATTGTTATAGGCTGGAAATGCTCTATAGACATCAGCTCGTGGAAGACCATACTGGGCGACGTCTACACTTTTGCCGTCAATTAAGACTTCAATCTTAGATACGCCGCTTACATCTAAAAACCAACCGCTGACTACCATGTCGCCTTTAATCGTTGCGCCATTTACGGGAACATCCAATGATCCCTTTGGTTCCGGATTCTGCACATTTACTTTTACACTATTTAGTGTAGTCGTTGAACCATTTTTCCCCGTCTCTCGAACCGTTACAGTATGCTGTCCTGCCGTAAGGCTAGTAGTATCAACTGATAACTTGTAACCCGAATTGCCATTTTTGTAACTAGGGAATACTTTCGCTACATCTGGACGAGATAGACCGTACTGAGCTTGTCCCATATTTTTGCCATCAATCAAGACCTCAACCTTGGAAACTCCGCTTGCGTCTAGGAACCAGCCGCTAACGTCCATTTTACCTTTAATCGAGTCATTATTTAAAGGTGTATCCATCCAGCCTCTTGCTAAAGTATTTTGTACATTTACCTTTGCACTGCTAAGAGTAGTGCTACCACCGTTCTTCCCGGTCTCTTTAACAGTCACGGTGTGCTGACCGTTTGAAAGGCTGCTCGTGTTAAAAGTTAACTTGTAACCAGAATTCGTATTGTTAAAACTTGGAAAAACTCTCGCGACATCTGGTCTGGATAAACCGTACTGGGCTTGTCCCACACTTTTGCCATCAACTAGGACATCAATTTTAGAAACACCGCTTGTATCTAAGAACCAGCCGCTGACAGTCATGTCACCCTTAACTGTTGCACCATTAGTTGGAAAATCCATACAGCCCCTTACGGCAGCTGCTATCGCATTTTGTACATTAACCTTCGTGCTGTCCAGCGTTTTGGTAGCACCGGTTTTGCCAGTCTCTCGAACTGTCACCGTGTGTGGACCATTTGTGAGTGTCTTTGAGCTCAAAACCAGGTTATATCCTGAATTTTGATTATTATATTGCGGATATACTCTGGCTACATCCGGGCGTGACAGGCCATATTGAGCTTGTCCGATGATTTTTCCATCGACGAGAACATCGATTTTTGCTACGCCGTTTCCGTCCAAAAACCATCCTTTAACGATCATGTCGTCTTTAATCGTTGAACTTTGAGTAGGTAAATCAATATATCCAGTTGGGAGCAAAGCTACATTGCTTGCCAAAGCTTTATGTTGACCAAATACTGCTAATGTAGTAAAAAAAGAGGCAAACAATAGTAGTTTTTTTGTTTTCTTTTTAATCATATTCACCTCTATTTTAGATAGATTTATATAGTTTCATAACAATACAGACTAATAATAGCAAACTATTATTTTTTCGACAATCACCATTCGACATTTTTCTTGGAAATCTATTTCCTATTTTACTATTAATTTGTACTACCCGTCAGAAAGATAAAAAGTAATATACTACTATTTTTATTTATTGCTTTTCATAAAATTACAATTTTCGACAATTATAAAACAATACTTTTATCCTGTTTTTCAAAATAAACAGGAAAGGAGCTTAACCAAAAATAATTGGCTTCAACTCCTTTTTTCTAAAATATAGCTGTCCACGTTTTCGACCCCACTATTCCATCGACACTAAGACCATGTTGCTTTTGGAACTCTCTTACAGCTGCTTCTGTTCTCGGTCCAAATGTTCCTGTTGGACTAACTCCCAACATTTGCTGGATTCGCAAAACATTTTCTCCACTTGAGCCTCTTTGAATCAAATGACCTGGGTATGGGATGCTATCAGCTTGTTTGTTACGCGCTGCAGGGTTATCAATCCAATAAAGATTCTGCCCACCGTTTCCATCAATCCAGTTTGCACCGCCAACATTATGCCAATCTCCTTGACGGGCGTACACATCAAATACTTCTCCTGGCTCAGTGTCCCGAACAAATTCGGAGAGATGTGTCGGTGCTTTTCGGATATCGGTCCTCACCAGCGCACGGACCCTCTGAATAATTGTGTTACTCTTAACAAATACAGGATCCGCTGGTACAATCGGCTCAACCTGAACCGTGTTTCTTTTTAACATAGCGATAAAGTCATTCCAATTAATACCTTTTTCTCCACTTCTTAAATACCTCGGACAGTTTTTTCCAGTCCAATGGTTATGTTGAACAATATTGGAGATGGGAATACGAAACCGCACCATCAACTCCCGAACCACTTCACTTGTATTCCGTACTGCCTTCTGGTAATCTCCATCAGCATTGACACAAATTTCAATATGAATCGACTTTGTATTCCCTAGCCCATTACGGCCATCCCCAGCTGCCCAGGCAATTTCATCAAATGGAATGGATTGGATCGCCTGATTTTCATCAACTTGCATATGCCACGAAGCCTGCCTGCTATTACCGCGTTCTTGCAGCCGGGCGTGCGCAACTGCATCTGCACCCCGAGCCGGATTATCAGTTTCATGGATCGTAATGTACATAGGCACCATTCTAATTCCCGGCCGTGTTTCTTTATTAGATGCCGGGATCAGTCGCTGAATAATATTCATACATATCCTCTCCTCTACTATTTATATATGCAAAGGAGTGGCATCTGGATAGGGCCTCGCCTCATTGAAAAAGAAAGACAGCGACTGTTTAGTGGTCGCTGCCTTTCCTATTCCGCAATATTTGTGTGGACGTTCTCCACCAATCTTATTTGACGATTTTTCCTTTTTTCCATAATAAATAGTGTGATATGGACGATTAATACAACAAGAGCAAATAATTCAACGGCATAATCGAGATAGTACCAAGACACCGTGGCGGTTATGTCATAAATAGAATGGACCAGCACGGTCAGCCACAGATTACGTGTCCATAACAGGATGATACCAAAAAGGAAACCCATATTGGTAAATGTCACGATTGTGCCAATTTTCACCGTCCAAGCAGACTCGGTATCCAAAGTATGGTCCACACCAAAAATAACCGAAGTCAAAAATAGCGCAACCATCAGAAAAGGATCCCTTGAACCCGTCTCCCATCGTTTGGAAAATAGCTTTTTGCACACTAAGAGAATAAGAATGATGTAGGCCAGACGCCAAACCTCTTCAAGGCCGGCCAAGGAATCCGTATATAGATCATCTCCAATCGTATCAATCTTATCAATAAACGACCAAAATGGAGTCATTTTAGGAGCATGATTTTCTGGAACTCCAGACTGGATTTCCGTATAGGCCTGCACATATTGATCATAGTCAGTGCTAAAATCCTTAAACACCATATTGGAATAGACATTAATGATCGTACTCCCGAGAAAAAAAAGCAAAAAGGCACCGGTAAATTGTAGGGTCAGCTGCCGCTTTGTTTTCGGGGCAGCGTGTTCATCCCTTAGGCGAGGATGCAGCTTCATACCCACAAAAATGGAAGCCACCATCACCGCATCATACAGTGTGCTGGCCAAATAACTATAACGGCTGACATAAAGCAATATTTCAGCCCCAATTGCTACAATCAGTAGCGCAACAAGTAACTTTTTCGAAATTGTTTGTGTTAGATTCGTCGTCATCCCGTCAGCCCCTGCTTGTAAAATTTATCTCTGCTATCTTCCCAACATATATACCGCGGCTATCCCCAAACCGTTTAAGAGAATAAGGAATAACACGCTGGCAATCATCCATTTCCATGTTCTCTTCATGAAGATATCCCCTTTTATTTGAGAGTTTATAATAGTACTAATTTAACATAGGAAATTGCCATTATCACCTTATTTTATTCGTAGAGATTAGAAAGTAGAAGCTTCTTTTGCATGGTGTCAGGCGGTTTCAAACGTTTGTTTTGTTATTTTTCCGGCGATACTGTCATATGAATGTACAAGCCAATTTTTTATAGAATAGGAGCCGAGAAAAATGAGACGCATGTTTTCACTCATTCTCTTAATTGCCGTTATTTATGTCCTATCCAACACGAACCCAAGCCGAACAGAATACATCGACTGGATCAACCACAAGAAGATGGACCAATCCTCCAATATTTTGCAAAAAGGAATATTGTCGGTTGCCGGAAAGCCTCTCTTTGACGCTGGCACTACGCAAAAAGATTACTTTGTCTTTTCAATTTATAAAACGGACTTTACGGACGCCGGGATGGGGAAGCTTACAACGGTCGGGGTGTTTAATCGGTTTTTTACGGTTTCGGAGGTGAAATAGAGCTTTTGAGCTGGTTTAATAAGGGGTGTCTTGGGAAGAATGTGGCTTTCTTGGACATCTCTTATTATTTTTTGGAGAGTGAATGTTTTGCATCGGTTCTATCGGTCTTCTCTTTTATTTTTTTGTAGCGGGAATTCCTGGAGACCCATTCTATCGGAATTCTCTGGGCCGGTTTTCTCGCGGGATGTCCTTCAGATGCTCTGTTAAAATTTATCCTCCCCACATAATAATAACCAGCCTCCCTATTGAGGCTGGCCCATTCTCTATTCCACTTTTTCCACCTGAAACACCGGAACTTCAACCAGTTCGTCGTATTCATTCGTAATGGTATCATATCCATGAAGGACGCCAATAATTGAGTAATTTTGATAAATGGTCAGATCCACACGACCTTTCAGTAATAAGTACTTCTTTTCCATTCGGGATTTGCTGGCATTGAATTCTTCTGATAACACCACCAGTGCACCCTCGTTGGTTTTTGATGCCATGAATGCAGTGAAACGTACTTTTCGGTTGTTATATTTCAGAATGTCTTTTACATCAATATCAACAAAATCGACCTTTATCTTGGTAAAACGGTAGTCTCCGCTGCCATCTGCCTCATAATAGCTGAGCTCTCCCTCGCCTTTTCCTACTGGGTTGTCCACTACCACTACACCCTTCGACTCAACTGTTAAATTGTCTGCGTCGATATCCAGAATTTTTCTTAATGATTCGCCCCGGACTTCATAGGCCAAATAGCGATGTTTCCGAGTTGAAGATTTCGCATCAATAAAGATTACAGGAGTGTCGGATGCGCTTAGTTTGCTATTGAACCCTAACTGATTTACAGCCTGTGTTCCGTCTAAACTTCCTTGCACCACCGACATCGGATTGTTGCCTGTAAGTTTGCCAAAATATAGGCCGCCATCTTTGGAAATTGCAGCCACAACACTGTTAGCCCCCCATTTATTTCGTGCATCAACAAAGCTTGTGAACTCCTTGTCTGCAAATTGCCGCTTCAGCACCCGAATCGGTTCCGCCTGGTCCCAGGCCTGATTGGCGTCTGCTATTAATTGACCTGTATCAACTAAAGGCTCTAACGCCTCATAAATAGCAATGGCGTCATCAAACTTTTTTCCGGCCATGAAATTTTTTGCCTTTTCCAACAGGCTCTCCTTCGTTCGTCCTATAAAAGAAAATACATTGGCATCTCCCATTTCAGCCGACAGTTTTTGAATCGTGCTAGCCTGTCCGGCAAAAGCGGTATAGTCTTTCTTGGTGATTGCCGCCGTCAGCACCTTTACCAAGTAGCGGTCCAGTTCCTCTTTCAGCCAGATGGAATCTATTGAAAATTGCGCCAGCAAGCCAAATTGCCGTCCGCTTTCGTCGACTATTTCTACAACCGAAGCATTTGCTGATATCAACTTTTCAATTCTGCTAGCGTAATAGGTTTGGAAAGAGCTGCGAATCGCCTTTTTCTTGGCGACCTCCCCTCCATAGTACTCCGCAGGAATCATGTTTACATTTTTATGAATTGCTGTTTCATCCGGATAACGGTTTGATAACTTAGCCCATTCCGTTTCTTTTAAACGTGAAAAGTAGCGGGATAACTCCTGATCAAGACCAGTCAAAGCAAGCATCTCTCCATACATATCCTTTTGTATTGGAGTTCCATTCAGCCAATTTTTACTAGTGACCTGCCATTCCTTATACAATTTGACAAGCTGTTTCAAGTCCTTCTTTTTATAATAACTGTCGGCATTGTCAGAGTAGTCCTCCATTTTCTCGCGGATCGGAGATAATATTGAAAGCTTCTCCTTTATTTCAGCATTATGGTCGATAACGGCCACATTGAGCTTTGCTTCGCGGAACTTTTTCTCGGCCGCCACCAACTTCCCGTCATGATACAATTTTATCGCTTCCTGATAATCAGCTAATTTTTCATGTGCCATCACCCATTTACCTGCAACAAGTACCAGGAGGAGTACGAAAATGACGATAAGAATATTCCTCGAAATGTTAACTTTTTTATAAACACTAAGTTTGAGCATAATCTGGAATCCTTTCTTCTAAAGCAAACCGCTTAAAATCGGGGTCGTAATGATATTTCACAGCCACTAATCGCTGGGTCTTTTCACCAAGGCTGCCCCAGTTGACATCAGGATTCGCGTACATCATTTGGCAAAGCCTGAGAATCCGATCCTTAGGAAGATACTCTAGGAAATCTTCGATGAACCCTGAAAACTCAAGGATATAAAGCTTCATCCGCAACGCTGTACCGGCTGCAGCAATGAGGGGTGTCACGCCGAAATCTCGGATAATCTCCAGACGATGCGTTACAAAATAGGCGATACACTTTTTGGTAAACAGATTTCGCTTCAGTTTTAAAATTTCCAACGCATAGTTGACAAAGTCTTTATCATAACGGGACGGAATCAGTGACTCGAGTTCAAGGTCCATGTCAGTTCTGAGGATAATATCGTTAAGAATCATGATTCGGCGGATTTTCACTTGGTCAGCATGGATAAACTCACCAATCTCTCGCAGTTTTTCGTATGCTGAAACAAGCCGCCCCGCTTTGGTGTCCTCCTTTGCCAGCTCACTGTCATAGTGGAGTCCTGCTTTAATTTTTCGCAAATCAACCCGCAACAGTTTCTTTAATTCGGTTACATACTCGGTTTTGAAAAAACTTGAAGTAAGAACGATATACCCCATGCAAAAAGTACTGCCGGAGATGAGGGTGTAATAAAGTGTTTGTACAGTCGGGGAGGCAATGATACCAATACAGACAAAAATTAAGATCCATAGGATTTCGTTAAGTAAACGATTTTTCACTATTTTTTTCGTGAGGATTTCGATGCCGATAAAAGGTGTTCCGCATTTTGGACAGGACTCCTCATTCAATACGGAGTAGCGATTGCATTTCTTGCACATCTTAAGCTTTTGGAAGTGAAATGTTGTTCGATATCTTTTTGAAAATTGGAAAGCTTTTTTAGCCAATGGAATCACCTTCATTGATCATGATGATTAACTCTTCATCAATATCCTGATAGGTACTGCTGTTTCGTTTATTTTTGAATAATTGGTAACCTTTGCGGAATAAAATGATAGCCAGTAGACCTGTAAACACTGTGATATACATTGCGATTCCCCTTTTTTCGCTAGAATCATAAGTCAATATTTTCATATATTTTCCATAAAATCCTATCAATTTTCATTATAATAATAAAATTTTAATAATTCTAGACAATTATCATTTGGGAATAGTCTGGGCGGAGTGGTAAAATATTATTATAACACTAAAATTTGTAAGTTTTTCACGAAACTGCCAGTGGAGGTTCGACAGATGAATAAAAAATGGTTTAGCAGTTTATTAGTTTTCATCTTCTTGTTCTGGAATTTTCACTCTTATAATGTACGCGCGGAAAGTTCGTTACATGCCACATCACGGATTGAGGGGATGCTCGTTGTTGATGTCAGTAATTCGATGAAAAGCAGTGACCCTAATAATATTAGCTATGAAGCTATGAAAATGTTTATTGATATGGCTTCGTTAAAGGGCGATAAAATCGGGGCGATCTCTTATGCAGATGAGGTCATGCGTGAAAAGGCGCTCGTTACGATCCGTTCCGCCCAGGATAAACAGGATTTAAAGGAATTTATTGATTCCCTTGAAAAATATACATATACAGACCTTTCCTCCGGGATGAAGGAAGCAGTAAAGGTGCTGGACAGCAGCCATGAGCAAGGGTATTTTCCGCTAATTGTGCTGTTGGCGGATGGGAATAATGAATTGGATCCGAAAAAGTCCAAATCAATGAAGCAAGCGGATGAGGATCTGACGAAGGCCGTCAATGCAGCAAGGTCAAAGGGCTATCCGGTTTACACCATTGGGTTGAGCGCAAATGGGAAGCTGAACAAGAACGTGCTGACGGATGTGGCGAAAAGCACGGGCGGGAAGTTTTTCGAAGCCAGTTCGGCTGACCAGCTGCCGGCGATTTTAAGTGAGATTTTTGCCAATCATTTAAAGTTAAAGATCGTACCCGTTCATCAATTAGTCGGGAACGGGGATTATCAGGACGTAAAGTTGACTGTTCCCAATGAAAACGTGTTGGAGGCTAATATTTCGTTGATTTCCAGCCAGCCGGTTGAGGTGAAGCTGATGGATCCTTCCGGTAAGGAGCTAGTGGTTCCATCCGATCAGGTGTTGCTGTCGCGTTCGCGGACCTATTCATTAGTTAAGCTGATGAAGCCAGTTCAGGGGGACTGGACGCTGAAGGTCAAAGGGGTTCCCCAGGATAAAATTGATATTAATTTGGTCTTTAACTATGACCTGCAGCTTAAGCTGGAGTCACTAGCCAAGCAAAGCTATAAAGCCGGGGATACGGTGCAGATTGGGGCGTATTTCGAGGATAATGGGACCGCCGTTTCCAACCAAGAAATCTATCAATCTATGAAGGCGAAGCTGCTGGTGAAGGATTTGGATAAGGGGAAAAACGAAGAGGTGACTTTGACAGCCGGGGATCAGGGCTTTACCGGTCAGTTCAAGGTTGGTAATTCGGCTGCATATGAAGTTGTAGTTCGGGCGGAGGATAATAGCTTTTTCCGTGAGACGGCACCACAAAAAATTGAAGTGATGCAAGGGGCCACCGCGCCTGCTGCTGCCAAACCGGCTGCCGGAAGTACCGAAAATGAAAAAGCATTCCCATGGCTTTATGTTGGGCTAGGAGTGATCGGGTTGCTGGTACTGGCCGGACTGGGGTACTTCTTGGCTAGAAGGGTGAAGCATGCCAACCGAGGCTTTAGCGGCCAGTTCGTCGTGGAAATCAAAGACGAAGATACCGGCGAGCGCACCAGTCCGCAATATAAAAAGCTGAAGGGCTTCAAAGGCAAATTCCGCCTGCATCAGCTGCTCTCACTAGCGCCTGAATTCGCCGAAACCGACCAAATCACCTTCAAGCCGCTCTCAGGCGATGCTCTGCTGCTAATCAACAACTCAGGGTGCACCATCGAAAAAAGCGGCCGCGCCGTCGACGCCAAAAAAGGCTTGCCAATCAAACGCAATGACCGCCTTCGTGTCGTGCTAAAGCAGGTGAACAAATCCATCTATATCGAATACTTTTAGTATTGGTGCCTGACACCTTTTTAGGCATTTTGAAAAGCACCAGATGTGCCATTTGGTTCCAGCCACTCAGGGTGTCCACCTCACGCGGACAAAAGTGACTGTTTTGTCCATTAGCGGTGCCTGTCACCTTTATTGGATATTCGTCGTCAGTTTTTATATCACTTTATTTACGATACATCGCAGGAGAGGAGTTTTTACATGAAGGCAAATGTTAGGGAGCATATTTCGCAGTTGGATGTTTCTCTTGGCGGGGGGATTATTTCGGAGAAGATTCGGGTGGATACGATTGATAATCCGATGTTGGTGATTGGTCTCGGGGGAACCGGGATTGATGCGCTGCTCCGATTGAAGTATCAGGTGAATCGGCGGTTTAAACTGCCGCAGGATCCCCTTTCCCGAAAGAAAAAAGAAAAACCGGATAATATTGAGTTTCTGGCGTTTGAGACAAATGAGTATGATCGCAATAAGAAATATAAAGGAATTGGTCTTGATCCAAATAAGGAGTTTGTCTTGCTGTCCAATCCGGAAATCGGCGGCCTCCTTCAAAACCGGAGCATCCTTGAGCCATACATAAAGGAATGGCTGTCACCAGAGCTCCTTATCACCGACGGGATCAGCGGAGCCTCCGGAGTTCGCCAAGCTGGGCGACTTCTCTTGTTCACAAAAATCAACCAAGTTGTTCAAACGATTGAAAGAAAAATTGAAGCCGTTCTCGAAGGAAGCGGGAAAAAGCTGTATGTGTTTATCCTTACTGGTCTATCCGGCGGTACCGGAAGCGGCTGCTATCTCGATATTTCCTACATCACGAGAGGCATCATTGAACGAAAATTTGGCGCCACGGGTGTCGATAAAATCAGCATTCTCGGCTACCTGTTCACACCTGACGTTAACCTATCGAAACGCGGACTAAGCTCGCACACTGTTGAATACATTGAAAAGAACGGCTACGCCGCCTTAAAAGAACTCGATTATTGGATGAACTGCGACGAGCGTAACGAGCGGTTCAACATGAAATACGGCAGCCTCCTAGAAGTCAACTCCCCTATGCCGCCGTTTAACCTATGCCATTTAATCTCCGGGACCAACCTTGAAGGTAAATGGCTTGAAAATGCCTACGATTACTGCATGAATGTCACCGCAGAAAATATCACCAACTTCATGGCCAATGAGGAAAAACAATCAGGCGAAGAATTTGCCATCCACGACTACATTAGCAACATCCGCACCAATATCGCCCAAATGCCGAAGCCATATGCCGCCAATTATCAATACAACATCATCGGAGCTTCCATGGCCGAAATCCCTGTGGAAGAAATGACCACCTACATCGGCTATAAGCTTTTTGAAAAAATGAACAGAATGTTTGATACAAATCCTGACCAAGCTGACGTCGAACAGTTCTCCGAAAAACTGCGAATAGACCCGGATTCTGTGCACTACCGTTTTAGTGAACGTGTGCCTGAAGCATTATCCGGCTATGAAAACAGCGATCGCTTTTCCTATAATAACGTAATCCGGACGAACGTCATTAACCTTGATGAAGAGTTAGAGCGGGAATTTCTCGCCAAGGCCAAGGATCAGTATCGAAAATGCAAACTCCAGCTTCCGGGGCAGGTCATGGAGGAGTTCCGCCAGCAAATCGAACGTCTTTTCTTACATCCGAAAAAAGGACCCATTTATGCGTCAAGACTCATTTTCACCAAGGACGGCTTCTGTCTCCTAAAAACCATTCAGGCCTACATCGAAGGGCTGCGTGACCGACTCGAACGGCTGCCAAAAGCCATTCAATCTGAACAGGAATATGCCCTAAATAAATTAGAGGATGCCCGAAGCGCCTTCATCTCGAAGGACCGGAAAAAGAATGCCTATATAGAGGCCAAGCTGAATGAATATGATGCCCGTGCCGAAAAAGCTCGCATCGAGGAAATGATTGAATTTTATGAGGATCTATACCAACTCATTAACAGCCAAAACAACAAAATTTATGAAATCTATAAAGAAATCCTTGAAAACCTGAAAAGAATTTTTCAAAAAAATGCCGATATCCTTGTGAACGGTGAAGAAGTCCGCCATGACCAAGGTGTTACTTATTACTGGCATTTAGTCAGTGTCCCTGACGTTGCCCGCGAAATCCAGCGGATGTTTGATTCCAAAGATGGCGAGCTATTGGTTCAGCAATGGTCCGAGATGCTCCTGGAAAAATCAACTTACTGGGTGCAAGATTCCGATATCGATGTCGTCGGAACGGTTTCCGAGTTCTTAACTGACCAGTTCGGTGATCTGATCACCAAATCAATGGAAGACTTTTTACGGCTTAAATACGGTGAGGATCAGCCGATTGACCGAATTATTGAGGAAAAAATCGCTGCCCGTCTGGACCAAGATGCCCTGCCCGTGTTCCATCTAGCTAACAACAATGGCCAGCTGCACTTCCCGCAATGGGGCTTTGTGTCCGTTCCAGTTAAGGCACCAAGTATTTTCAACGGCATCAAAAATTTCGAACGCCATTCGCTCAGCCATTCCCGCTACACTATCAAGGAAAGCGAGCTGAAAAACCGGATATTCTGGTTAAACACGAAAAACGGGGTTCCGTTATTTGCCTATGCGCCGCTCCAAGTGTACGAGCGTTCTTATGAAAAAACGATTCTAGAAAAAGAGGGCGTCGGCCGCCATCTTGTTCAAACAGCATCTGAAAACTGGGCCTACCTCCCTTCACCCCTTCCGGAGAAATCATGGGGCGATACGTATAGCAATGAACGGATTAAAGCCTATAATGCCAGCATCCGCGCCTTATTTGATCAAGCCCAGAAATACGGCTGCATAACTGAAAAGGATACCGACCAAAACACCAGTGCCCGATTTAAGTGCCATTTTACGAAAGAAATCAGTATTCCCGAGCTGTTTGCCAAATACGGGGTCAATCCAACACAACTCGATCAGGCCAGCCTCGGTAATGTAAAACAGCTTCTCCGTGAACTGAAAGATCTGTTTGCTGGCAATATGGAATCCACCGCCTCCAGTGATATCTTTGGCAGCACCGGTGTCGAGCTCGCCAAGGAAAACTTCATCCGCTCACCGAAGCTGATTGAAAAAATCAAAGCCGAGGTAAAAAAATACAGCCAGCTTGAGGAGAAAATCACAGAGCTTGACCACTATCTTCAAGGGAAAAAGGAACAAGAGGAATTAATCAATTCCTTCCTTCAAGCCATGTACACAAAAACGATACGCAAACGCGGTGCCCTTTTTGTGTATGACAAAGAGCTGGAAGAGGACGCCTGGGAACCATTCGTTAACCTAATGAAGACAACGAAATTCGTCGATTTCGAAATCTATCGGGCGTTTAAATCCCTTCATCCAAAACAAATGGATCAGCTTGGCCGCAAATCGGAGCGCCGAAGCAATGAAATGATCAGCCAGGAAAATGCAAACGAGCTAATTGCTGCCCTCGAAGAAATGGCTGCATCCTACCAAAAAGAAAAAGAAGCACTGGATTATGACTATAAAGACTTTGTAAACGGCGAAGAACTGTACCATTTCTACAAAGAAATCATGATCAAAGTACAGGAAATGCTACGTCAATTAAAATCATAAAATTGGCACAGTCAATTTGGTGCCTGTCACCAAAGGTGTCCACCCCACGTGGACAAAATCGACCAATTTGTCCACGGGCGGTGCCTGTCACCTTATAGTGTCACCTATAGTAGCTCCTTAAAAGGGGGGAAACAGCTTGCAGGAACTATTGCAAAAGTATGCCAACACCTTTTCAAATCAGATGGAACAAAATAGTCTGTCACAACATGAACAGCGCAGTGTGCGTCACCCGGTTGTGTTTTTAATACTGGGGGATTCGGTAAAGGAATCCTTAAGCACCATCATTCAAATCAATGAGGAAAAATGGCATAACAGCCCGGGTGTCCTTTATGTGCACGCCTATCAAACTGAGACAGTTACCCATCAGAATGTGTTTTCCTTTCAGCTGCCCAAACCGGAGTTCGACCGCAAGGAGTTGCGCAAACATCTTTATGATACCTTCCACCATGATGACAACTTTCTGATCGAATTAAATAAAACCTATCGACGGCTAACCACAAAAATAGCGGAAAATGGAAAGTACTTTTCTTCCCTGCAAAAGGTTCATCTTTGTGTGGTCACAGCCATCGATGACCCGGCCAATATCCTGATTCAGGAGTTTACTTTATTGTTAAGAAGCCTGCTTCAGGAATCGTTCAAGACCATTGAGGTGGATTTATATGGACTCCTAAGCGAAAAACAAGAAGACGACCAGTTTGCCTTTGCTGCATCAATGGGATTCAGTTTTTTGCGTGAACTAGATCGGTATCAGCGCGACGACTATACCTTTGAACAAGAGCTCCAACTCATTGACCATCATCTAAGACTGCCTGTTACCCATTCCGCCCCATTATTTGATTTGGTTTATTTTTTAAGCGATAAAAATGAAAATGGCCTGATTTCCAGTGATGCCCCGAGGCAAAACGTGGAAATGATTAGCTATCTCAATCTGTTAAAAAATCGAAAAATGATTACCGATTACCATGAAAAAATGGACAGCTATATTCATCAGGATTTTAAACGAGCCTCTCGTGGAAACTCTCTTGAACCAGTCTACGCCTCTGCCGGATTTGCCAGAGTGAACCGCCCCAACAAAGCCATCGCTCTGTATGCAGCAAGCCATTTTTTCACGGAGTATCTCAAGAACATTTCGGAAACAGCCGATACGGTCCCACTGGAAAAACGACTCGAATTGTTTGAGCTGTCTCAAGGCGACTTTGAGCGATATTTTACCAAGTTCCTCCCTTCCGCTGCCAAAATCGAGGAGATGAACGGATTGCTGACTGTCACCAACTCTTATCAATTCGTAAAAAAAATGACTGTACGCGAAGCGGAGGATTATTTGTTCGAGGGAGGTACAACCCTCTTTTTCGCTGCTAACTTTGCCGATCCGGTTCGCGAACATGTATTGAATTTGGATTTGCGCTCAAAAATAGAACACTGCTTATATGAAAAAATCATCAACAATGAACAATACGGCCTCAACTGCGGATATGGTTGGACGGCCGATACGGGCGAAAGTGTGATGGCAGAGATCCACAAACAGCTCCGCGACACGAAACATGAACTTCATGAGGCGGAAATCCGGCTGGATCAGCTGTACCGCCAAACCGTGGATCAGTGTGAGTTCAAAAAAAGCTATCGCCCATTTAGTGATAAAAAAAATCTGCAGCTGTATTTGGATTACTTTTTCGAACATGTATATGGAACAAAATTGGAGGTCCTCAAACTTGAGGTGAAGCAGGGAATTCTTCACCAGTATCAACAGATACTTGAGGAGCGACATCAAAAGCTGAGTCTAAAGGTTGACACAATGCATCAGCTCTCCTCCCTTCTCAAACAAACGGCTGCCGAGAGTCTCCATGAAGATTCCGATGACTATTTGGATAAAAATATCGCGGAGTATTATGCCGATGTTATTCGCGAGATCACGAATAAGCTAAAGGAAAAATATGGCCCTCACTTCTTTTCGAGCGAGCGATTCTTCGGCAATATATACCATCTTTTGAAAAAGCCAAATGCCTTACTGGAAAGGCTCCTTACCGTTTGCAACCGCGAAGTGCTGTCTCGTGAGGAGTTCCACCGCAGCTTTGAGGACGAATTATTAGAGCGTTCTAATGTTCATACCCAGTATGACAATCAGGACGTTCTTTCTAAGGAGGAACTGTTTAAGCAGCTCTATAATCGCCTGAATGACAACGCTGCGATTCATATCGAGGTATTTCAAACCTTCCTGGAACATCGCTATGAGGAAAAATATTTTATCGGCGATTTTTACAGCAAATTTATGCACTACGCCTTGGAAAAAGAGCAGGATACCCGGCATTTCAAGGTTGGCTGTGCCCACGAAAAAAAATCGAGTGGGATTGAAAAGCTATTATTAATGGGCGGCTTCCGTCTTAAAGATTTAACCTACTATCGTAAGGCTGAACGTTATTATAACGCCCTGATCAAGGACGGATATGAGCTTCATGCCGGGGAGCGAAGTCCTGCAAGGGAGGTGTAAATATGCCTGTTCGAAAGTTTAGTTTTCTATTGTTGATGTTTAGCATCATTGCCGGGCTGCTTGGTGCCTTAATTGGCGAATGGCTGCTGGATGCTTTTTACGGAGTTTGGCCCAATATTCTTTTAATCGGTGCCTATTTTGGGGTGCTGGCTCTATTGTTCGGGCTCTTCTGCCTGCTGGCGGAGCTGATGACTCCGGTGATCAACGGTCGACGCTGGCGGCTGGAATACTCCAGTTTTTCCTGGAAGGTGCTCGTACCCTCCACCCTAGTAATGCTGTTTGCAGCAGGACTGTTATTTCAATTCTTTTATTCTATTAATTTTTCCAGCGTGAAGCCGCCGGATGATTTCGTGGTCGTCCTTGATACTTCTGGCAGCATGAATAAGACCGACCCAAACCATGAGAGCCTGAAAGCTGCTGCCAAGCTGATTGACGGCATGAAGTCCACCCACCGGGCTGCGGTAATTTCCTTTAATGACCAGGCTAACCTTACGAAACCGATGTTTTCCATTGGTGACAAACCGGAACGGGGCGATGCGATTGCCCAAATTAACGGGTTGGAGGATGATGGCGGGACCAACATTGGCCGTGCCTTAGACTTGGCACTGAAGCAGATTGACGACAACCGGCAGAACGGCCGCAAGCCGATGGTTATTCTTTTCTCCGACGGCTACAGCAAACTTGATTTTAGCAAAGTGATTGAACCATATCAGCGTGAAGATATTGTCATTAATACCGTGGGGATGAGCAAAATTGACTGGGGCGGCGCACAGTTGCTAAAAAAGATTGCTTCTAAAACCGGCGGATCGTTCCATGATGTGAAAAATGCCGACGAATTATCGAAGGTTTTTGAAAAAATTTATCTCGATAATCAGGACCGTCTCCTTATTGACGAACGGTTTGGAGTGTTTCAGGACAGCACCTATTTGGCCATTCTCCGGGTAATCCTGCTGACCCTACTTGGCGGGCTGTTTGGTTTAAGTCTTGGAATCCTGTTTGACAACCGATATCTGGCGAAAAGCTATGCGATCACCGGACTGGTCTCGGGAGTATTAGCGGGTTTGGTTCTGGAGTCTGGACTATTTTCCGGATTTTATAATAGATTGCTTGCGGATCTTCTACTAACAGTGGTAACGGGACTTGGAACGATACTCATTCCGATTCGGGAGAAGTTTTCAAGCGGGGTGTCGCGGCATTCCGGTGATATTGATTTTTCTATAAGAGGCACTAAGCCGCAAAAGGATAATATTAGAAAAGGTTTTTAACAGGAGGATGATGACCATGAACTGGGAACCCCTTCCTTCCCCGGCCCTTGCCATTCGGGATGTGCGAACCACCATCAGAGGTTCAGAGCTTCATTTATCCTGGTTTTGGCCCAAGGAAGTCGATTATGTTTACCTGTATAAAGCTCCGGTAGACCAACTAAAGCAGCTCCACGACTTGGAAGAACGGGATTTGTTGTTCTATACCAAAGAGGAATACAAAGCCAATCAGGGTTACAAAGGGCGCTTAGAAGCGATGGGACGCAGTGCCTATCGGATTATCCCCTGCCAAAAGCGGGACGGCAGGCTAATACTGCTCTATCAAGACAACGACGACAATCTGACTTATATAACCGGATCGAAAGCGAAGATTTATTTTTCCATCAGCTATAAACAAATATGGCTGAAGCCAAAAAAACTGATGAAAATGTCGATTATGACGGAGTTTCCGATTGATAGAGACTTGTTGGTGTATGTGAAAAAACGCGGCAGCGCCCCGAGTTCGCTCGAAGACGGCACGGTGTACCCGTTTAATCGTAATTTTCCGTCCGGGACGACTGAGTTATTTGAAAAGGAACTCGATAAGGACGAATATATTCGCATCTTTTTCAGAAACGGAAAGCACTCGGCCCAGCATTACGAGCTGATTCCACAATAAGGAGAGACTTGAGATGTTCGGAATTTTAAAGAAGATGTTTGAAAAAAAGCCTCCGGCCAAGGAACGGCTGCCTTTCTACGATATCATCTGCCCCTACTGTTTTGCTAAATTCCATCATGAGGATGTTGTTTTTCGAGCGGCGCATTACCGTGACGATGACGAAACATTGGCACTACAGGAGGATGAAAAATTGAATCAGTACCGGGCGAAATTCGGGCTGGCTCCAATTGATTTGGAAGCAGTGATAGAACCGGCGATGATCCCCGACGAAAACAAAATTTATTCGGACCGCGTCTTGATGGGGGTTTCCGATAAATACTCGGTGGTGACGAAAACTCGCCTCTGCCCGGAGTGCCACAATGAATTGCCGGTAACCGCCGGTAAATATCCCAGCAATATTGTATCAATCGTCGGCGCGACCTCTGTTGGGAAATCAGTCTACATGACGTCCTTGATTCATACCTTGCAGCATGTAACGGCAAATAATTTCCATGCTGCCTGCATTCCGCTAGATAACGAGATTAGCAGACGATTCCGGCAGGAGTATGAGGTTCCTTTATTTGAGAATGGCAGCTTGCTCGATTCAACTGCGAGGACACGCCGACAGGAGCCATTTATTTTTCAATTTGTTTTTAAAGATGAGGATCAAGCCCCGTTGACGCTGGTGTTTTTCGATGTTGCCGGCGAGGGGATGACAGACAAGGATTATATACAGCTTCACGCTGCCCATATCAAGAATTCTTCGGGAATTCTATTTTTGGTCGATCCGATGCAGATTCGCTCCATCCGCGAGAAATTAATCCATCAACTGGGTGAAAATCCTGGGAAAATTGTCGGGATGGCCGATGAACCGCGTGAGGTGGTCATTTCCTTATTCGGAGATTTTATCGCCCATCTGGACACCAACAAAACGAACATTCCGACAGCCGTTATTTTAACAAAAAGCGATTTGTTGAATGCGTTGAAATCGGAAGAAGGAGAGTACATTCGTACGAACAGCAATATTTTTCAACATGTGACCCATCAAGGCTATCTTAATCTTGATGAATTCAACAATATCAATGGCGAGGTCCGAAGATTTCTTGCCAAGGTTGATGTTCCGTTTGTGAATGCTCTTGATGTCTATTTCCGTGATACCTCCTATTTTGCCGTGTCCGCCCTTGGAAGCAACCCTGTCGATCAGCAGATCAGCGGGATCATTAGTCCGATACGGGTCGATGAGCCGTTCATTTGGCTGCTGTATAAACTGGGGTATATTGAAGGGAGACATACACATTGAAGGATCGAATTCAGCAGCAAATGTATACTCGGGAACGGGGCGGCATTTTTCATGCAACGGATGGCTATGATACGATCGCGATTTCCACAAGGCTGGATCAAGCATTTGTCAGCAAATATTTGCACCCCTTCTGTTTATATGACTCCCCAAAAAGCTTAGTGGCAAGCGGGGAAAAGGATATCACGCAGTATCCGGAGGCGGTGACGATTTTTCAACCGGAAACCGGTGACCTTGTAGTGGGCCAGGCCGTGTTTGTGCCAGCAGATTTTACAGGGGAACGCAGCACGTATTTTATGCACAACTATGTAATACCCCAGGGGCGCAAGGAAGAATGGATAAAGAATCCCGGGAAACTGTTTCAAATGACGGGTTTTTGCATTTCCTATGATGTTTCACTTGGGCAGAAATTAGAGGAACTAGAGGATCTTGAACATGATGAGAGGCCTGCTGAAGGGATTCTCGGCGATTTGGAGATTTCGGTGGAGCAGTTTAAACAGCTGCTGTTCGCTGTTATGTCTTCGGTCGCCGGCAAGAAAAAAGTATTTGTTTCCCTTAAGTCACCTTTGCAGGAGTATTCCAAACAGGCTTTGCGGCTATTAGAGCTGATCTGGAGCTATTTGCCTTATGCGCACCGCCGTCGTTTCGGGGCCTTAACGTTTACCAGTGACCCCGTTGTAAAAAATTATTTGCATGTGGTGTTTTTTGAGCCAGGGACCTTGAATTTCGGAGATCGCTCTCTGGAAAAGCAGTTCATTTTTGATTTTGCAGGCGGGAGTATATCCGGGGTTGAGATTGCCGGGCAAAAGCATGAATACCTTGACTTGGCACTTGATTATTTTTCCAAGGGAAAGCCCATGGATGACTTTTTTATGTTTGCAGAAGAGTCTTTGTCCGGGCTGCCTGACGATCAAAAGTTGGAACTGGCGAGTTACTATCAGTTAGCTGATTTTTATCTTGATGATTTTTCGATTTATCGAAAAAATAAATTGGGATACTTGTTGGGATTGAATAAATTTTTACAAGTCAACAGCGAGCGGAAACCTGCTTTGTTGTCGCTGTTTTTGAGGTTACTGCAAGAGGAACGGGTAGCGGGCGATGCAGAAATCGCTGCTGAGTTTATTCAAACAGTGATTTCGTTAAATACATTCCTCAGGCATGATGAGCCGCTGTCGTTTATTCTCAGTACCCTTCAGTATTATCAAGGACATCCCCTGTTGCAGCAGCTTTGGAAGGTGGTTGAGCAGGACAAGCCTACCTGTGAAGCAATATTGAGCTTTATTCATGATCATCTGGTTTATGCGGATTTATTACAGGTATATCTAGAAGAAACCTTAGAGCCTTTGACAAAGATCGAGGAAGTCTTAGCCAAAATCAGCGAGCTGTTGGCGGCCCCGTTCCTGCTAAATGTTGAAATTTTTAGAACAGTCGTCAATAAAGCAATCGCTGCTACGGTTCGTGCCGCAGAAAACCCTTTTATGGCAGTATGCGCGGTCAAGAATTTTGATATAGACATCGACGACCCCCAGGCTTTTCAACATTTTAAAAAGGACCTCTTAAAGTCAGCTGTGGTTGGCTTGCTCTATGCAATTGATTTGGAAAAGCTGTCCATTCGGGATGTGCTGATGTTTGGAGAAATAGTCCCGAAGGAAGTAAGGATTAAAGATGATAGAATTAAGCGGAATTATTCGATTACCTATGCCTTGTATCAGTTGTTGAGCGAGCCAGGACACAGTAGAACGGCCATTTTGCACACACTAAGGCGGCAGGAACGGGGTGAGCTCAGGAAAACTCTCCGACGATTATTGCAAGGGGAGCAGCAGCAGGACCATCTATCGGTTTTGGTCCTAGCGTTTGAATCGGAGCTGGGCGAGGTTGATTATAATGGACTTTTTTCCCATTTGACCCACTATGGTGGCGCCAAAGTAGCCGTTTCTTTTATCAGAGAAAATGTGGCCCTGCTTGGCTCTAAACAGTATAAGCAGGCCTTGAAAAGCTATTTGGTTGATCATCCGGAGTCCATTTGGAAAAATCGAGCGTATCGGAAGGAATTGGCTACGATTCGCAACATCAGTTTAAAAGAATTGTTAAAAGAAGTGGAATTAGAAACATCGGGTCTGCTAGGGAAGCTTTTTAAGAAGCGAGGGCTATCGTTGGCACTGGCTGTTGCCCTTCTTGGGGCTGCGGGCGGTGGGGCTTGGATTGTGTTCGGGGATCGGAATGTAGCTCCGCCCAAGGCAGTCAAGACGAACGGAACGGAAACTGGAACCAAAAAACGGAGCGCGCTAGAATCTTTTAAGCAATTTTCTAGCTTACAGAAGGGGAGCATCGTTCTGAATGGAGAAATGGTCCAAACGATTGATATTCACCCTCAACCGGACGGAACCAACCTTTATTATCTAATGGATACGACCAATACGGCCATTCCACTCAAACTAGAGGTAAATGGAGAAACCAGCCCTTTTGATAAAAAAGAGCGATTACGGGACAGCTTTTCCCTATATGGGGCTGAGCACGACTTTGATTCGGACGCCTCAAATGACGCATCCAACATTGTCCTAGCAGCCAGCAATAACCAAGATGAAACCTATGTATGGGTCTATTCACTCAATAGCAGCAGGACCCAAAATGACCCCCTTACACCCATTTTCCAAACAAAGGGGGCATTCGCCGAACTCAAACTAGAGGGAAACAAAATCACCCTCCCTCTAACCAACAGCAAAAACATCCAATACCAATACTCCACCACAGAAAACAAATTCATCAAGAAAAAATGAAAAACTAGGAGCACACCACAACGGAAGTGCTCCTGGTTTTTTCTTGTCAGACAAAATGTCCACCCGGTATGGACATTTGTGTTTTTGTAGTACCTGTCACCTTTTACACTCTTCTCACTCTTTTAAACGTTTAAACATAGCGCGGCTAGGTTTGAGGTTGGCTTCTATGATGTATATTTTTCCGGATTTGGTGATGCCGATGTCTAATCCGATTGTGTTTGAGCTGGTGTAGTATTCTGCTAGTTGGTGGGTGGCATGGATGGCGAGGTGGTCGATTTTTTTTATTAGGGTCAGGGGTTCATCTTCTTGTTTTTTTAGGTTGGATCGGGAGAGGGCTTCGTGTAGGGGCAGGATGTCGGATGCTACGTTGGTGATGAAGTAGCCTTTTTCTGCTAACTTTGCAAGCCTTCCGGTGACTTTCCATTCGTCTTTATTTTGTTCGCGCTCGACCATAATCCTACTATCAAATGGCTTCCCTTCCACTCTGGCCAAAGGAATTCTCTCTTGGACAATATACATTTTTCTTTGGTATTTCTCCTTATCCAAAAGTTGCAAAAGTCCGTATCTGTCCGTTTGTATTCGGGTCTTTTCCCTATGGATTTCGTATTGGTCTAGATCTAGTTTTGATACTTTTACCACCCCATATCCTTTAAGACCTTGACTTGGTTTAATGACTACCGCCCCAAATCGGTCTAGATACTCCCATATGGATTCTCTACATAATAAATCGGTCTGTGGCAAGTGGTTGACCAAGATGTCATCCTCACTCAGGATTAGGTGTTTTGTCCATTTTCCACTTGAGATGCTAATGGGGGTCACCTCCTTTTCTAATTAACCCTTTATTATTAGTGTATTCCCTCCATGATTACCTTCTTGGACTTCGTGATATTTTACTTATATCCGTAACCGTTTTACGTTATAATAAATTGTAATCACATCAATTACATTACACTCTACATTTCCATTTAGAAGGTGAAAACATGTCAATCAGCAGCCGTTTTGCTGTCGGAATTCATATATTAGCTTTAATTGAAATGAACAAAGATGGGGTGAGTTCATCAGAATTTCTTGCTGGCAGTGTGAACACAAATCCTGTTGTAATTAGGAAAATAACCGGAATGCTAAAAAAGGCCGGACTGGTAAACGTACATCCAGGGGTCGCGGGTGCCTCACTTGCCAAAGAATTATCAGAGATCACCCTCCTAGATGTCTATAAGGCCGTGAATGTGGTCCCTGAAAAAGAGTTATTTAGTGTCCATGATCAGCCAAATCCTGATTGTCCTGTTGGCAGGAACATCCAGGACAGTATTATTCCAATATTTACAACTGCACAGCTGGCTTTGGAGAAGTCATTGGAGAACGTAACCATCGAAGACGTAGTAAAGGACTTAATCGAAAAAGAACAATTGACGTAAGAGGGTGCCAAAAGAGCACCCTTTTTATTTTGCATCATGAATGCTGCAAAAAAGGGCTCTTAAACCTATCCAACTTGTATTTTTCTATTCAAAATGCCCTGTCCAACTTTCTTTCATGGAATATATTAGTCTGTAGCACAACCGGAAAGGAGATGAGAAGAGATGGGAAGCAAGGACAAAAACAAATATCCTGAAGGCAGTATGGCTAGTGCCCTGAAAGGATATATCGGCTATGAAGTTACCCTTAAAACTTGGACAGGCGATGTACTATCTGGTGAATTAATCAATGTATCAAGATATGGTTTAATTACATTGCGTGAACCGGAGACTCTAAGTCCATTTTTAGCAGAACGATTTACGTATATCATGTACAATGACATTGAATATTTCTCTGTAGTGCTTTTCCACAATAGTCATAATAGATTCGGTTTGTTCATCAAGGATGGCCACTCCGTATCGTTCCGGATCAGGCACTTCTTTTAAAAATACAATGGCCTCATGGGATCCGGCCTCGAATTCTTGAACAAAATTACTTAAATCCTCCTCAAAGAGGTTGTCCTCCAATACTAAAATGGATGGTTTTCCCTACATACTGGTAATTCGATAAATGGTTAACCATTAGCTACTCCCATATAATGAAATCCTATTTTCTCCATTTCTGTTTTCGAAAGGATATTTCGTCCATCAAAAATATAGGGTTGGTTCATTAACGATTTCAAGTTAGTCCAGTTGATTTTTTTATAGTCCTCCCAATCTGTGCATATGCACACCGCATCCGCCCCTTTGACGGTTTCCTCGATGGACTCCCGTTGATAGGTTGTACCCCATTTAACAACAGGATCGTGAACGGTAACCTCTGCCTGCTCAGCCATTAATTTTTCTATTAAATAAAGACTTGCAGATTCTCGTGTATCATCTGTATTTGCTTTAAAGGCTAATCCGAGTATGGCAATTTTTCTATTTTTCAATTTGCCTCCAAGTGCGTGTTTTATCTTTTTTAAAAAATAACTGGTTTGTTCCTCATTGACCTTTACAACACTTTCCAAAATCGTTAGAGGGTTACCGGACTTTTTCGCCAGATAGATTAGGGCACTCACATCCTTAGGGAAGCAGGAACCGCCATATCCCATACCTGCTTGAAGAAATGCTGGGCCAATTCGCTGATCCATTCCGATCCCCTTCGAAACATCATTTACGTTAATTTCAAGTTCATCACATAATTTTGCAAGTTCATTAATATAGGATATTTTCATTGCCAAGAATGAGTTGGAGGCATACTTAATCATTTCAGCCGCTTCCGGCAGAGTTTCCAGCGTAGGGCAGGCAAACGGCTCATAGAGGCTTTTCATGATTTTCATTGCTTTTTTACCGGTTGTACCAATAATGATCCGATCAGGGTTTAAGGCATCATGAAGGGCAGAGCCTTCCCGAAGAAACTCAGGATTCGATACAACATCAAATTTTATTTTGTCTTCTTGTTTTTCTCTGATCCATTTCGAAACTAATCCGGATGTTCCCACAGGCACAGTACTTTTTGTCACAATCACTTTATATTCATTCATATAGGTCCCAATGGATTCAGCCACACTTTTCACATAGGAAAGATCCGCATCTCCATTCTTATCTTGGGGTGTGCCCACACAAATAAAAATAACATCATTTTCTTTGATGGCCTTCTTAGCATTTCTTGTAAATGATATATGATTCTGTGAAATATGTTTAGCAAGCAAATCCTCAAGACCAGGTTCATAGAAATGGAGTTTTCCTGATTTTAAAGATTTTATCTTCTTCTCATCCAAATCTAAACCTGTTACCTTATGACCCATTTCACAGAATAGTAACCCAGTTGTGGTTCCCACATACCCTGTACCGATGACTAATATTTTCATAACCGCTGTTTCCCCCCAGGGCCAAAATCAATCATTCATTAACTCAAACGTTTTGAGTAGGTCGAGTTAGAATATCTTATTCTTTTTAGAGGGCAGTGGAAGGTTGTCCGATATAAAAGGGGCTGTTTTTCAACACTCCTACCTGTTTTTTTCATAGAATATGGGTGACATATGATTAGGAGGTGCAAGGATGAAGAAAAAAGCATTAATTACTGGAGTAGGAAGCGTTTTAGGCTCGAACTTGGCAAGGAATCTCCTTGAGGACGGTTATGCAGTGATAGGGGTAGATCATTTTTCATCAGGAAAAATTACCAACATAAAGGGCCTTTCAGACGGCCAGTTTATATGTAAGGAAATGAACATATGCTCAAAAAGATTACTTTCGGACACTGACTTTCTGGACGTTCAAGAAATCTATCATATTGCATCATTTTTGGATAACCAATCTGATCCATTCGAAACCATTGAGGTAATTACGGTCGGAACTAAGAATATCTTGGAATTAGCGAAAAGGCTGCAGGCAAGCATGGTTTTTGCTAGCAATTTAACTGCATTTGAAGGCAGCAGGAGACAGCGCAAAAATGCAGGAAAAAAAGTGTACAAAGAATCCTTGCAACTGGGCGAGACCCTTTGCCAATTATACTCCTTACATTTCCAAACGAAAGTGAAAGTGGCGAGGATTTCCTATCCGAATCAAGAACATCAGGATACTGATATGGAAACAATCATGCATTTGCGGGAATTGATGGCAGTACTGAATACAAATGTTGGAACAGCCCATAAAAATAAAAAATCCTTCTAATGTAGTTTTATTAAAAAGATTGATCCTTTAAACTAGGTTTGGTTATTTAAAAAAAGTTTGATTATTTTTAATAAAGTTTGATAAAAATTCCTGTGTTGATATATACAGGATTTTTTATTGTCCAAGTGTCGGGTCAGATTGTTACATAACAAATACTAAGAAAAATTTTAATTGTATTACTTTAACTTAAAATAACCGGTTGCTAACAGTAGTCTTTTTCTTATTAACTAAAGGACCGTTTTATTCAAAATAAAATAGACAGTATATTGACTAAATCGCATTTTAGACAGTATAATGGCTAAAGTGGAGGTAATTTATGGATATTTACAGAGAACTTTTTTTAATGCAGCAGACTTACGGGACCTTATTTTCTCTAGCAAATAAAATTCAGGTCAAAGGTGACAAGTTCCTTGAACTTTTAACATCCCGACAGTATATGGCAATGGTAGCAATTGCGCATTTACCTGAAGATGAAACGACCTTGAATAATATAGCTAGAAAATTAGGGACCACAAAACAGAGTGTAAAACAGGTAATCACCATTATGGAAAACAAGGGATATGTTACCGTAGTTCCTAGCAGGAAAGATAAACGAGCGATTAACGTAAAAATAACTAAAACAGGAAATGAAGTATTGCTTGTCGTTGCAGAAAAAGGAATCTTTTTTTTGGAAGAACTTTTTAAAAAGTTATCAACTGAAGAATTAGAAACAATGTGGTACCTTTTAAAGAAACTTTATAGTTATGACGGTGAAGAACACGATGGATTTGAAGAAGAAGGTAACTTACAAATGGATAAAGATAACATTGAATTACAATTAAGAGTATTGAAGGAGTTTGAGAGACGAAGAATTCAAGCAATTAATAAGGGGAAAAAAATGTGAAAAATAATCACAGAGGACGATTCATCTTTGAGGAATATATCTATTTTCCCGAAATATTTCTAAAATGAAGGATGAGGGAGTACAATTATGCTTGAAATCAGTGATGAAACATTACGATTAATTAAAAGGGCAAGCAGAGGAAAAAAACATTTAAAATTAACTGTTGGCTATTTAACAGACAATGATTCTGTAATAAAAATTTATAATGAAAACGGTGAACTTGATTCATCAAAAAAATATCATTATGAAATTGGGTCTATTACAAAGACTTTTACTGTATCTTTGCTATCAAAATATGTATTTGAAAAAAAGTTGTCATTAAACAATTCAATACAAAAATATATAGAGGGGATTAAGGGAGACGATTACTATCCTACATTGCACCAACTTGCTACTCACACTTCTGGGTATTCTGCAAGACTGCCTTTAAATAAACGGGAATATTCTAAACTAATTTTAGGTTTGATTATTGGCGGTGGTGATTTGAATAAGCATAATCCATTAAATATGGATTTAAACAAAATGAGAATGTTAATTGAAAATAATAAATTAAAAGAATTAGATTATCCATGGAAATATTCAAATTTCGGTATATCACTTATTGGGTATGGGTTGGGGATTGTATCAGGCAAGGGGTATTGGGACACTATGAATGACTTTCTTCATAATGAGCTTGGACTAAGCGATACTTATTTAGGTACATCAAACAATAATTTACATGGTTACGACAAAAAAAATAATGATTGCGGCAATTGGAAATGGAACAAAGAGAATCTTATATCACCTGCGGGTGCAATAAGTTCAACTGCTGATGATTTACTTAAATATGCAAAAATTAATATTTACGAAGAGCAACCATATTTGTGTCTTTGTCATAATAAACATGGAAATGGAACAAAGAAGTATGATATGGGTCTTGGATGGTTTCTTTTAAAGAAAAACAATAATGTTATTTTGCATGGCGGTGGAACAGGTTGCTTTAGTTCATTTTTAGGTATTGATAAAGAAAAGAAAGTTGCCGCCGTAGTTTTGGCCAATTATCAATTAGGTAGAAATGATGATGAAAATATAGGAATTTCCTTATTAGAAAGTCTACAAAAATCAGTCATTTCTTGATTATTGGCTCTACCCTGAAATAACTGTGGATAACTATACTTTAGCAGTTATTTCATTTATTGATGTGCAAATTTTTACATGGATGTCTGTTAAACTTGTCTGTTGATTTCCGCTCCAGGTGCAAGCGTTTCGTGGGCGTTTCGGGGAGCCTCCTCGGCGCCTGCACCTGCGGGGTCTCTCCAGAACCGTACCCCCACAGGACATTGAATTGCTTCCTTGACTCCGCCCACGCACGAAGGAAATGCGTTAGCATTTTCGAGGAGTCTTCGCACCTACCGCTCCAATCAACAGAGTGTAAAAAATCAACATTGTTCTTTAACACAGCCTAATTATAAAAGTGTGCGATTGTGGAGCAACATTAATAGGCAACAATCAAACTTTTTTATAAAAGAATAAGTCAATTAAGAATATAAGAGCGTGTTTCGATCATTTATTTTTACAAAAAAGCTTTTTTCTATGTCCTATTATCAAGGTTATTAGTATCAAATTGATAAAACATTATTTTAAAGCAATATCTAACTGTTAAAAACCAGCTAAACTTTCCATAATATTCAAAAGTAACTTAGATAGGAGGATTGGCATGTTATCATTTATTTTGGTTGTTTTAGTATTGTTTCTAATTCCTGGCCCCGCCGTGTTATTAACCGTAACCCAAGCGGCGCGAGGCGGGCAGAAAGCGGGAATCGTGACCGGTGCCGGGATAGCCGTCGGAGACATGATTCATACAATTGCTGCAGTCCTTGGACTTTCTGCCATTCTGATGACCTCTACATTGGCATTCGAAGCCGTCAAATATCTGGGTGCAGCCTATTTACTCTTTGTTGGGGTAAAATCGTTTTTAGAAAAATCAAAGCAATGCTCCGAAACGAAACCTAAACCGAACGCAAGTCCCGCCGTATCGTTTCGCCAGGCTCTCTTGATCGAACTGCTCAATCCGAAAACCGCCTTGTTTTTTCTCGCCTTCCTACCACAGTTTGTCCGAAATGACGGACCGCCCGTTTACTTGCAGTTACTGACACTGGGATTCATTTTCGTACTCATGAGTATTTTATATACGACCCTATTGTCGCTGATCACAAGCTCAATAGGAAAGCGGATGTTTATGAAAAAAAACAGCTGGTTCCACCGGCTTCAAGGGAAAGTGGTCGGTATAATCTATATCGGAATTGGCTTACGGCTGATCATGCAGAGCCAAAAATAAGAAACTTGCCGTTTAGCAAGGACAGTGGCGTGCAGTTATTTAGGAATTGACCTCCGTGCTGAAGCACCGAGGCTTAGAGCCATCCCTTTTCTTGAGCGATGGCAGCGGCTTCAGTGCGGTTTTTAGCTCCGAGTTTGTGGATGATTTCGGAGATGTAGTTGCGGACGGTCCCCGATGAAAGGTAGAGTTCGCTGGTAATTTCCTTGGTTGTTTTTCCAAGGGAGGCCAGTTTAAGGATTTCTTTTTCTTTTGGGGTAAGCGGGTTTTCTTCGCGAATAGTGGTGAAGGCCAATTCCGGACTGAATACACGTTTACCGGCCACTACTTTGCGGATCGCCTCAGCTAGTTCCTCGATTTCCCCATCTTTCAATAAATATCCATGTACCCCTATTTTAACGGCACGCTCAAAATACCCCGGCCGGGCAAAGGTTGTCAAAATGATTACCTTGCTGGGTGCTGAGCGGCGCGCCAACTCCTCTGCCACCTCTAGCCCGTTCTTCACAGGCATTTCAATATCCATCAGGCAGACATCCGGTTTTAGCTCTAAAATCGAAGACAGAGCTTCCTCGCCGTTCATCGCCTGCCCAATAACCTTCATATCAGACTCCAAATCTAGCAAGGACCCCAAGGCCCCTAATAACATCCGCTGGTCTTCTGCAATAAATAAACGAATCATACCACCGCTCCTTCCTTGTTAACAATGGGTACGGAGATTTCCAAAACAGTTCCATTATGATTATAAAGGGACAGGGAACCCTCAATTAATGCCAATCTCTCTGACATTCCCTTCAGCCCATTGCCAAATCCCTTATTCTTTGCCACGCCCATCCCATCGTCCCGCACCAACATCTTTATTTTTTCAAATGATTGATTAATAGAAATGGAGCAATGCGTAGCACGGCTATGTTTCACCACATTGGTCGCCGCTTCACGTACGCACATCGCCAAAATATTTTGCGTAAATGGAGCGATTTTTGAAAAATCAACCTCTCCATTGTACTGATAGGTAATTCCTGCTGCACGCAAAATTTGCTGGACCTGCAGCAGCTCCTCGGTAATGGTTGCTGCCCTCATATCTGAAACCAGCTCCCGCACCTGTTTTAGAGCTGTCCGCGAAGTCACTTCCATTTCCTTTGCCTCATGTCGCGCTCGATCAGGATCCGCCACAATCAATCTTTGAACAAGCTGACTTTTCAGTGTCAAAAGGGACAAGGTATGCCCAAGTGTATCGTGGAGATCACGGGCAATACGGACCCGCTCCTCTCGTTTCACCAGCTCTTCAATCCGTTGGTTCGCTTTATTGAGCTCTTTTTCCAGTTCCATTCTTCGGTTCATAGACCGGATTCCAAATGGTGAAATCAGCATGATAATCAAAAACGGAACAAAGAACAAAAGCTCCTGTGGGCTCAAGAAACGACCGGTTTTTGCAACATAATAGATAAAGGGAACAACCATAATAATGGCCAGGCTTAATAACCCACGGTTAAACGCCCTCTTTTCCCGATACCAGCCGATAAAGTTAGCTGGAAAAAAACCCATAAATATATAGTTCAGATGATAAAATAAGCCAAAAATAAAAACGATAGCCAGCTGACATGCCAACCAGTAGGTGAAGCTTCTTCTTCCCATGGAAAAATAAAGCTGCCGATACGCAACTAAAAATAGCAGCACCATTCCAAAGCCAAACAGCTGCTTGATCCCTGTTTCCTTCGTCAAATAGAAAATCGGAAACGCTAAATACAAGAGAAAAATATAGGGGAAGAAGCCATATTTTCTTGGGAAGATGCTGAAGTTTTTATTCATCCTTCATCACACCGCTTCTTGTTTTCTTCTGATATATTTTGATAGTAGCATGAACAGGACTAAATAGGATATTAAAATCAGAACATTTTTCCATTGGGGCATACTGCCACGAACAATTTCCCACGCTCCGTTTCCAAAATTATATGACGGAAGCCATTTCCCGATGTTTTGCATGATTTTTGGCATGATCTCTAAAGGCATCCACATACCGCCGGATACTGCTAACACCATGTATAATACATTACTCACACCAGCTGCAGTTTCTACTTTTTTCATCATGCCAATCAAAGTTCCTAAGCCCAAAAACGGTAATGACCCCAGTAAAATCCACAGACCACTCAGTACCCATTCTGAAGCTGTCAGGGAAACATGATTGATGAGGGCGCCTGCGATAAAGATAATCGTAATCGATAGAACATGAATCACGCTTTGGCCAACCATTTGTGCGGATAAATAAATGCTGTCCGACAGAGGGGTAGTCCGGATAAACGTAGCCCACCCTTGGGAGCGTTCCTGAACCATACGAACGCCCAGTGTCATAATCGATGATCCCATCACACTGAATGCCGTCATCGACATGAGATAGTGGGCCTGCCATTCGGCTTTATTAGGCGCATTCGTATTGACCACATTAGTAAAAATATAATAGAACAATATCGGCATGACCAAGGACCAAAAGACAAAATAGCGATTCCTTAGCACCCGAATAATTTCCGTTTTACACTGCACTTGAAAAGTTTTCATCTTACATGGCCTCCTTTGTTCCGCTCGTTAATTGCTCAAACGCTTCCTCTAGCTTACCTTTTTCAATTTGAATATCATGGGCACCTAATTTTTCTTGAAAAATAAGCTCCAGGACTCGATCGGTATTGTTGGATTGGACATAGACACGATTGTTTTTTCGATAAATATCAACAACTTCACTGTGGAGAAATAGACTTTCTAATGATATTTCCGGGTCTACGATAAAAGAAACAGACTGTTTGGCTATTCGTGCCTTGATTTGCTCTGGCGTGCCGTCAGCCACAATAGCACCATCCTTAAATAATAAAATGCGATCTGCGGCATCATCGGCTTCTTGCAGATAATGTGTGGAAAAAATAATTGTTTTCCCTTGATTGGCCAGCGTCCTAACCGTTTCCCAAAACCGATTTCTTGATGTGATGTCCATTCCGACAGTTGGTTCGTCAAATATAATTAACTCCGGATTTCCGGCCAGCGCCAGAGCAAAACTAAGACGGCGCTTTTGGCCCCCGGACAATTTTTCCGCACGGGTTCTTAAATCCTGCTCAGTAAGTCCAGTGAGATTGACCAGATCTTTTAATGCTAATGGTTGTGGATAATAACTTCTAATCAGTTCAAGAATCTCTCTGACTTTTAAACCTGGCATTACGCTGACCTCTTGAAGCATAGTTCCGATTTTCTCACGGACTTTCTTTTCATCAGGTTGGTGATCGAACAATTTAATCTCCCCTGATGTTGGCTTAAGCAACCCAAGAATCATCGAAATCGTCGTCGTCTTCCCAGCCCCGTTTGGACCAAGAAGCGCCACAACCTCCCCCTTAGAAATCGAAAAAGAAACCTCCCTCACCGCCGTCTTCTCCCGAAAACACCTCGTCACCTTTTCCAAACACAAAACCTCATCACTCATCATCACTCATTCCCCTCCCTCAACTCTTAACCACATTATACGGCGCAATTGGGAGGACTTTTAGTAAGCAACGTCACCAAAATCAAATGACAAATGTCATCTTTGGTGGTTATGACAATGTGGTAGTAACAGTGTGATGACATCAGTCTGGTGACAGGCACCACTCGTGGACAAAAAAACCCAATTTGTTCGCCACAGGTGGACAAATTGGGGTTTTTTGTAAGGTTATGAAATTTAGCAGGTGAACTGTTTTAAGTTTGCTACGTTGTGTATAGTGAATTGGTAGGAAAGAAACTTTTTTCTTAAAAGTATCCACAGGAGTTATCCACTTATTTCGGATAGTTATTCACAATTTCAATAGTATATCCACAGGGTTATACACATTTTGATGTGGTTTATTGGAAAAATAGGTGGAATTACAGATGATTGGTACCTGTTCTTATAGGCAGGTTTCCACAAATATTTAGCGTTTATCCACATTCCACAAGGGGTTATCCACTAATACCACAGTTTATCCACAGTTATTCCACAATAATATTTATATTTGTCCACAGACATATTGCGTTCACTCTGCCATCACCATTATTATTTCTGATCCTCAGCCTTTTCCGCCTTTCCATTTTCCACAATCTTTCTAAGTTCACCTTCATCCCCCTTAGCATTGATGATCTCAAAGATTTGGTTTAATCCTTCACTTGTTTCATCCACTTCTTTTTTCATTCTCTTAACCCTCCTTTATCTAATAGAATGACCAGTTTTTTAAGAACTATTTTCCACATGTCACACTAAGTCCTTTTATCCACAGAATGTTCCCCAATTACTAAGCTTTAATGTCCCAATAAACACTCTAAGTGTCAGGCTCTCCACTGCGCCTTTTTGTAAAACGAAAATGGTGTCGAAATTATTGTTTCTCTACCTGACATGTTTCTTCATGTTTTACTACTATCATTTGTTATGTTTAAGAAAAATAGATAGGGGGCCAAACGATGAATTTTGAGTCGCTGTTAGATGCCATTTTAGGAGTAAGAAAGATTTTTTATGTACTTGAATGCCCTGTCTGTGGAATGGAAGAAATTTATTATGAAAATGAAGTAACAAGACGACTGATTGGACGAGCCTGCTCAACTTGCCATTTTGTCCAAAAATTTGATTAAAAGGCGGTTGTTAGTTTAAAATTGATAAAGCCTAGGAATCCTGGGCTTATTTGTTATTAAATTTTGCAAGACTTCCCATTTTAATAGAACTTATTTGTCACGTGTTTTAAAGTCTATATTCGTGTCTATGATAGTAGTAGAGAATTTTAATAAAAAGGAAGTTTTTGCATGGGTAAAAATTATTCTGTACTGGTAGCACTGGCTTTGATTCTTTTGATAATAGTAGGATGCTCTGAACAACTTCATTTTTCCAACAGGGACGAGAAGATTTCGAATCGTGCCCAAGTAAAGGTCAGCAAGCAAACCTCCATCAATCCCCAAACAAAAGATAGTAAGACAAACGATCGTACCGTGAAGGTTGTTGAAAATCCAGGTAGCATTCCTGTACTGGTAAACAAACTGAATATGCTGCCTGAACAGTATAGTCCGAGTGATTTAGTGTACCCGGATATTCCGTTTATTTTTGAAAAAAAATCATCTAAACGTGAAATGCGTCAAGAAGCTGCACAAGCGATTGAAAAATTATTTGCCAGTGCCAAGAAGGACGGCGTCCCGCTCCTCGGCGTTTCTGCTTACAGATCCCATACTGCGCAAAAGACTTTATTTAATTACTACGTCAACCGAGATGGTATAAAAGCAGCACAAACGTACAGTGCCCTTCCCGGAACTAGTGAGCATGAGACAGGACTAGCCATCGACGTCACTGGTAGTGACGGAAAATGTGCCGCAGAAAACTGCTTCGGCAGTACAAAAGAAGCAAAATGGCTCGCACGCCATGCTGCCGAATACGGCTTCATCATCCGTTACCCAAAAGGAAAAGAAACCATTACCGGCTACCAATACGAACCCTGGCACCTCCGCTACGTCGGCAAAACCATTGCCCAAAAAATCACGGCCCGCGGCATCACACTAGAGGAATATTACAACGCCATACCTGTAAATAAATAAATTAGGGTAACGTGTTTAGAAAAAAAAGTGGTTTCATTGTGACACTGCTGAAAAAGTGACAAAAACTGAATGGTGACAGGCACCATCCATGGACAAATGTCCTCCTGAGGTGGACGCCCTTGAAAATGAATATAAGACACAAAAATCCCTGCTGTTTGGGTTAACAGCAGGGATTTTTTTATTTTCCTTTGATTTCCAATAGTTTGATGCGGAGTTCGTTTTCCATGGCGACGAGTTCTTGTTCGGCACTGCGGCGTTTATTGCGCCCTTCTTCTTGGATTCGCAATGTTTCTTCCAATGTGCTGATTAGATTTTCCTGAGTTTTCTTTAGTGTTTCGATATCGACAAGGCCACGCTCATTTTCTTTGGCCGTTTCGATGGTGTTGGTTTTCAGCATTTCAGCGTTTTTCAACAACAGTTCATTGGTTGTTTTTGATACTTGCTTTTGTGCCTCCACTGCATGGCGCTGGCGAATAAGCGTCAACGCAATGGCCACCTGATTTTTCCATAATGGAATCGCGGTTACAATGGACGACTGAATTTTTTCCACAAGTGCTTGGTTGGTGTTCTGAATCAAACGGATTTGCGGCGCACTTTGAATCGTAATCTCCCGACTGAGCTTCAAATCATGCACACGTTTGTCCAAACGATCTGCAAATTGAATCATATCGTTCACTTCTTGGAATTTCATCTGATCATTCGTCGTTTGAGCCTGGCGCTTCAATTCTGGAATTATTTTTTCATGCATCTCTTCCAGCTTAATTTCCCCGGCGGCAATATACACATTAAGAGCATGGAAATATTCTTTATTGGATTCGTAAAGCTGTTCAAGCAACTTTATATCTGATAAAAGCACATTTTTGCTGCGATCTAATTTAACAGAAATTCGATCAATTTGTGCCCCTGTTTTCTGGTATTTAGATAGTGCCTCTTGCAGCGAGTTTGAAATTTTTCCAAACATCCGGCCAAAAAAGGACGGTTTCCCATCCTTCAGCTCGTCCGGATTGACTTCATTTAATCGCTTCATTAAATCATTAATGATTTCCCCGATTTCGCCAACATCCTTTTTCTGAACATGCTCGAGCATGGCTTGTGAAAAAGTCAACAGCTTGCCTTGGGCTTGTGTACCATATTGTATCATTGCCTGGTGATTGGTTGGGTCAATCTGCTCCGCCAACTGGTAGGCCTTCGCTCTGTGCTCTTCAGGGATTACATCAATTAATTTAACAGGCTTCGCATCACTTGTTTGCTGCGGAAAAGGGCTTTGGACTGGCGGCTGTTGCTGTTCCCCAAACGGATTCGCCAATATATCATTTAATAAATCACCGGATTTATTGTTTGCTATTGGATTGTTTTCTGTCATTTTAACCACCTATTCTCCTCAGGAATTTTAGGGTCTTTTTGCTTATTGATGGTATATTTCGCCACATCAATTTCAAAATTTAACGTATCAACATCATTTGACACAACTTGATATAAATCCTCTTCCAACACCTTTGCCAACTCATTTAAGGTTTGCTTCGTTTCAATCAAAGATTGATTAATTTCCAAACTCTTTTTGGGTTGAGATGCCAAAAAGCTGTACTTTTCGGTCAATTCCACCACAGAGTCCAAATGGGAGAAATAAAACGGTTCAGCCTGATAAAAACGCTTTGGCTCTTTTACCGCCATTTTTTGAATTTTTTTCGTAACTCTTAATATATCCAGACGTTGTTTTACAGAAGATATATCGCGAATATTGAACAGTGATTTATTCAAGCGGCGAATTTTTTTATTAGCATCAGCCAGATTCTTCTGGATATAGCGATACTCTTTCCAGGAAAGTTGATGTTTTCTTAAAAAATTCCAACCCATAATTGGTGCCAAAATAAAATGCGTGGCTATTCCGCCTACAATCGCAAATCCTGTTGCGGGCCAAAAGTTAAGATCCACGCCCCAAAAGCAAATAATCCAAGTCAAAACGGTCACGGGCACGGCCACAAGTGATCGAATAATAAATGAAAGGATCGGGTTCATCTTAATCTACTCCTAACTAAAAATCCTTTATATACATACGAATAAATCAATGGAATGTTTCAATTTCTTAAAATTCATAACAACAGAAGTTATTTCCATTTATTAGTTCAACAATACACGAAAAAATTCCTGCCTGCCATAGACCACAAACCGAACATTTCTACGACCTAAGACGTATTTTTATCAATCTAATTTGTGATACTTTTTTAAAGATATCATTAATCAAACGTTTGATTAAAAAATTGCCCTTTAAATTGAAGAAATCCACACCATTAGCATCAGTTGGGGTGTCATTATTCGAGTACATATATCCACTTATTAACAATTTGTCCGCCGCACATGGACAAATTCAGTCGTTTGTCCACGAGCGGTGCCTGTCACCCTGAATGTTACCTTGAATTTTTACCCTGAATGTCACCCTACTTGTTACCACAGGGACTTTCCCCCTAGCCTATTTATTTTCAGGTACAAATTCCATTTATTTCTTTCGAGAATATATTAGTTTTGTTAGTTCTAAATATTCATTCGAAGAGGTGAATTAAATTTTGATGAGAAGGGCTCTTTTTACGGTTCCTATAATATTGCTACTTGTTGCGGTGATCGTCGGGTCTTTTGTCTTAATGGGCATGAAGCCGGCTACGGGTAAAATTTCTCAAGCCCAAAAGCTTGCGGAGTACTCGAAGCCAGCGGTTGTTCGGATAGTGGATTACGCGATTGTAAAGTGGCAGTTTAATAACCCGTATGATACGGAAGTACTTGGTATCTTAAATGAACTAGGCAATCAAACGGTCATTGGTGGATCCGGCTCTGGGGCCATTATCAGTTCGAACGGTTACATTGTCACGAATGCCCATGTAGTGGAACTCACGAAGAAAGAGGATGCAGATGTCGCCAACGCTGCATTTGAACAACTGGTAAACATAATGGCAGACTATTATAAGACAGACTATGATACAGCCTACAACTACATGGTCAAATACACACAATATACCGCTATTGAAAAGGCAACAAAGGTTATCTTGCCGAGCGGTGACATTCTTGATGGAGAATTGAAAAGCTACGGTGCCCCAATTAATGAAGGAAAAGATGTTGCTGTATTAAAAATTGAAGGAAAAAACTTCCCAACCCTACCGCTTGGAAACTCTGACAATATCCAAAATCAAGACAACATTTGGGTTAGTGGATACCCTGCCGCCGCAGATTCCGATCTTTTATCCCCAGATTCTTCTTTAGTTTCTTCCATGAACGCAGGACAAATTTCAGCAACAGAGAAAAAGACCGAACAAGGCAGTCCGGTCATTCAAATTAATGCAGCTGCCACACATGGCAACAGCGGTGGTCCAGTCATCAATCATAAAGGGCAAATTATCGGTCTGCTCACTTTTAGAGGAGACACTGTCAATGGCCAAGAAGTTCAAGGATTCAACTTTGCAGTTCCTGTTAATACCGTCAAAGAATTTGTGAATCAGGCGGGTGCTAAAAATAGCAAAAGTGCCACAGACCAACTCTATCAAGATGGACTAGAATTATATTGGGGCGGTTATTACAAACATGCTTTGGAAAAATTCGAGGCCGTCCAACGAATCTATCCTAATCATTCGGAAATTAAGGATTACATCACTAATTCCGAAAAGAAAATGAGCAAAAGTAAAACACTTTGGTCCGACTATTCCACCATTTTCTACATTGTTGACGGCGTTTCCGGTTTACTCATCTTAATTCTCTTATTAGTTACCTTTGCATTTAGACCTAAACAGCAGGAATTGGCGGTAGCAGCAACAGTACCAGCACCGGCACCGGCAGCACCGCCGACACCTGAGAACAATACAGTAGACCTAAACAAGGATGGAAAAGTCGATATTCAAGACATCCTCATGGCCCTACAGGAACACCAGAAAAAACAAAAGAAGGATGACGAATAAAATTTTTTATAAAAGGAATTCCTGTATCTAGAACGCGGGGGTTCCTTTTTTCATAGGTATAAATGGATATTTCACCGGGAACATTATGTATAGTATGGTCACAGCCGTGTCCAATTTTTTCCGTTATTTTTTCAAAAAAAGAATGAGGTGCATTGGATGAACGTTCGCAAAGCCATCATTCCTGCAGCCGGATTAGGTACCCGCTTCCTCCCGGCAACTAAAGCACAGCCAAAGGAAATGCTGCCGATTGTCGATAAACCGACATTGCAATACATTATTGAAGAAGCTGTAGCCTCAGGAATTGAGGAAATTTTAATTATTACGGGCAGAAATAAAAAATCGATTGAGGATCACTTCGATAAATCAGTGGAGCTTGAGCTCGAACTTGAATCAAAAGGGAAATTTGAGTTATTGGAAGAAGTGCGTCAAATTTCCGACATGGTGAATATCCATTATATCCGTCAAAAAGAACCTAAAGGGCTAGGGCATGCAATCTTTTGTGCGAAAAATTTTATTGGGAATGAACCTTTTGCCGTCCTGTTAGGGGATGATATTGTCTATTCCCAAAAACCTTGTTTAAAACAGATGATTGACACTTATGAAGAGTACAAGACGACCATTTTAGGTGTACAAAAAGTAGCAGAGCAGGACGTGGATAAATACGGAATTATTGAGGGGAAATTAATCGAGGACAGAATTTATAAGGTTAAAGGTTTAATTGAGAAGCCTTCCATTGCAGATGCCCCCTCGAATATTGCCGTCCTTGGGCGATATATTATCAACCCAGCAATCCTAGATATTTTAGGAGAGACACAGCCTGGTAAAGGAGGAGAAATCCAGTTAACGGATGCCCTTAGAGAATTGGCTAAAAAGGAAGCAATGTATGCCTATATTTTTGAAGGAAGACGCTATGACGTAGGTGATAAGCTTGGTTTTCTACAAGCCACAGTAGAATTCGCTTTAAGACGCGACGACCTCAGTGATGAATTTTTAAAATACTTAACCCATATTACAAAAGGAAAAATGACCACATCATAGGAGCGGCCTTCTAAATCTCTCCTTCATATCGAGAACACAGACGGCCGCATCATTTTTCCCTTTCACTCAAGATTTCCAATAGCGGCGTCCGCCCGACGCGGACAAATGTCCACAGATGGTGCCTGTCACCCTATTACCTCTCATTTCACTCCTATTATAATTTCATTTTATCCCCCCATTTAATTGAATTGCTTCGATGATACTCTGGTCGCTGATCTGCTGGTTTGCTTGGAGATCGGAGATGGTTCGGGCGAGGAGAATGATTTTGATTTGGCTACGGTTGCTTAGTGCATGTTTGATCTCCAAAACATGTTTAGCCTCAGCATGTCCAACTACTTGCTGGAAATCCAGGTTGTTACAATCATTCTGAAACAAGATATCTTTTTTTAAAAAATCAGGGACCGACGGACTCCACTTCCCCTCCAGATGTTCAATCACATCCTGTAAAGAACGTACATAAATCATTTCCACCTCTAGAAAGTCAACATCAGGCAAATAGTGTCGTCGAATTATGGATATAACCGAATGATCGAAGTGCCGCGTGGATTCGTTCCTTCGATTCCTTCACAACAGCATCCGGCAGCCCGAAGATTTTAAAAGCATCATTTCCCACCTACGAACTGACTTCAACATTCACTCGATACCCTTCCATCCCTTTAAGGCCAACACTGGTCACTCGAGCCCACACAGCGACTCCTCCTGTCGTATGAAATAAATTTTCCCATCATACCAATGAAATTTATCAGTATACCGACTTTTCATATAGTTTTCATAGGTTTGAGAGGAGGGATTTGGAAAATAGGATAGAACTGGTGTGGGATCTACTAGGGGTTGTATTTCGCCATAAACATAGCATGGGTAACTGCTCCAGGGGTAATCCTCAGGGGTCTCCGTTATTCCTGCGGTCACGGGGTTTAAATGAATATACTTGCTTACATCAATCTCGTATTCGGGGGAATTTAACAGTTCAGCGCTATATCTTTTTTCAAACACATGACCTGTACAGGTATATTTTTTATTAAAATACTTTGCAAAACTTGTGTTGAGGTATTTCATGATGGTGCTAATCGGGGTTTCCAGCGTGTCGATTTGAAGATGGGTGTGATTGGTCATTAAACAATAAGCATGAAGAACAAACGGAAAACGGGCCTTACTCTCTTTCAGAATCGATAAATACTTATTAAAATCTTCATCGTCCAAGAAAAGCTTCATCCGGTTATTACCTCTGCTGGTCACATGAAACTTCGCACCTTCATGCCAAGTACGAATTCTTCGAGCCAAAATGGATCACTCCTTATTAATTTTTATACAGCGGAAAAACAGCAAATGTTGAGTCGCACCTCCGCTGTCTCCCATTATACAAGTCCGATTTGGTTAGGAATACCATATTAGTAAATTTAACATTTTGTTCAAAAATAGGATCCTATTAAAAAGGGCATGTTCAAAAAGATGGCCAATGTATAAAAAGACCTACGTATAAATAAGTATTTTATAAAGGGGCAGTGCTTACATTCTAAGAAGGGGGAATGCATCTGGGGGCGATACGGGTAATCCGGAGAGTAATTGGTGTTCTGCTGCTTGCATATGGAATTTATCTGATTTTCGGTACTCAGGAGTTTTTCGGTACTTTGTTAATTATTCTGGCATTTCTCATTTTTCCTAACGCAAAAAAAAGACCGAAAAGTTACTATAGCAATGAGGCGGACTATGATGAATCCTCCTCTGGTGACTCTCCGATTGAATCAAGTAGTGATTTTGGAGTCTGGAACAGTAGCGAGGAATCCAACGGTGACAGGAACAGTGACTGAATCCACAAAAAAAAGCTCATGCACACATGGGCTTTTTTGTTGATCGAATTTTTATTTATTTTTCGTAAAAAAATACAAAAACCACACAGCATGATTCTGCTCATCCGCGGCTGCCCTTCGAAACACGTTTCTTACATATTGATCCCCCGCGTAATCAGCAATCTCCATATAAAAATCAACGGTCATCTGCTCATCCTTTAATGCGAATTCCAAGCCCTTGAGATACGTACTAGGGCAGCCCTCCGTAATTTTCGGCTGTGGCTGCCTTCCAGTAAGCTGTGTATAAATCTGAACAAAATGCCGATAATGCTTAATCTCATCCTCCCGAATCTCTAAAATCCGCTCCCTCTCCTCCTTATTCGTAGCAAGATTAGCCAATCTCGCATAACAATCAATCGCACTATACTCCCCATTTATCGCCTTCTCCACATCAGAAACCAACTTATTCGATTGCCTACTCAACGCATCAACATAATTCGTAAATGGAAACATCGCAGTCCCCCCAATTAACATTCATCTTATACATTATGTATCGCTCTTCAATTGGGTGAATATGTAAAATGGTGACAGGCACCGTTCATGTACAATTGTACGCCTCCAGTGGATACTGATCTGCAGATTTGAGTGAAAATAATTTATATTACATGATTTATCTCACATACTTTTGATTTCTGATAATTTACAATATTTCTTAAAAATCAGAAATCAGGTGGTTGAATGTCAATGTTAAACGAAAAAACTGTTACACAATTGTTTGAGTCCTTGGGTTTACTTGGGGTTGACTGTGTCTTTGGGTGTGATGCTGATCTCCTAAATCCAGCTTTTCATCCAACGGTTAATAATGAGGGAATTCGCTATTTTCAATTAAAGCATGAGCAATCTGCCGTTCATGCAGCTGACGGTTTTGCACGGGCAACCGGAAGGCCTGGTGTAGTACTACTCACTTCCCCATCTGGCATCACCAACGGAATCACAGGGATTGCCACGGCCTATAGCGACTCTATTCCGCTCGTTATCATAGCTGGTCCGCTCCATACAGGTCCAATCAACAATGATACGATGCAAGAATTGGATATCGCCGGCATCACTATGCCCATTACAAAGTATACTTATGAAATAAGTCGGATCAAAGACTTGGATTCCCTTTTGTCCGAAGCTCTAAAAGTTGCCGCTTCTGGCAGACCTGGACCCGTTTTAATAGCGCTAAAAGCAAGTATTTCTTTAAACTCTAAAAAATTCACATTAGCTCCCATAGATTCGAATGACAAGATTAATGAAGATATTTTTCCCAAAAAATATTCCGGTAACAGATGGAATAATGGCAGCAAACACAGAGAAAACCAAATTACGCCCAAAAATATTGAAAAGGTAAAAGATATGATCGAAAGAGCCCGAAAGCCGGTAATCTTCATAGGCGGGGGCATCATAGTGTCAGACTCTTCTGAGGAGCTCAGAGAAGTGGTAAAACATGCACGAATCCCCGTTGTCAGCTCACTCATGGGGATTGGTGCAATGGAGGCCAATGATCCGCTTTACCTTGGTATGCTCGGGATGCACGGGACGTTTGCCGCCAATAAAGCTGTCCATCATTGTGATCTCCTGATTAGCATTGGAATTCGTTTCAGCGATCGGGTCACTGGGAAAATCAGCGGCTTTTCCCCCAAGTCAAAAAAAATTCATGTAGATATTGACTCGGCTGAAATCAACAAAATCGTTACTGTTGACCTCCCGATTACAGGTGATGCGAAGCAGTTTTTGAAGGCGATTAAGAGCATTTTGGATTATCAGCAAATTCAATTAAATACGGAGATTTGGACAAATGAGGTCATCGAATGGAAACGAACGGTGCCGCGATTTGATAAATCCAACAGTATTCTAAGCCCACAAACCGTGATTCGGTTACTAAGGGACAGCTTCGGAAAAGACACGATCGTGATCACCGATGTCGGGCAGCATCAAATATGGACTGCCCACCATTATGCATTTTCTAAACCGAGAACACTGATTACCTCGGGCGGATTGGGGACTATGGGGTTTGGGCTCCCGGCGGCTATTGGAGCGGCCGCCGCTTGTCCCGAAAAACCGGTCATCTGCGTGTCAGGGGATGGAAGTTTTCAGATGAACCTTCAGGAGTTGATGACAGTAGTCAAATACCAACTCCCTATCAAGCTAGCGATTATGAATAACGGCTATCTAGGGATGGTTCGACAGTGGCAGGAATTATTTTACCAAGGCCGCTATTCTGCTGTTAAAATGACTTCCCCCCATTTCGTCAAACTTGCTGAAGCGTATGGCGTGGCGGGACTAAGCGCCCAAACAGAAGACCAAGCAAAACATGTTATACGAACAGCCTTCCAGACGAATGGCCCCGTTCTCATGGAATTCAACGTCATCGAAGAAGAAAACGTCTACCCAATGGTGCCGCCAAACCACAACAACCATCAGGCCATACTTTCACGATAAACGGTAAAACAGCAGTCCCCCTACCAAAAAGGCGCCTCATCAGTCGCAAATGTGGAGCACCTTTTCACAAAAATCATTTGTCATTTCCGCCCTGTCCATCCAGGGCGGACAAATGTACATTAGTGGTGCCTGTCACCATTTAGGCTCCCCTCTCTCACCTCCAGCCTAAAATGCGCATACCGAGGAGTAGTTTCACTTAAGCCTGGATAGGCAGGGGAACTTCTAGCAGCCAAAAAAGGCCCACGAACGTGGACCTTTTTGTGTTATGTGGCTTTGTATCCCTTACCTAGCATTTCATGGACATAATGGATGGTAACGTAGGCGTGTTCATCAATTTGATGGATGATGTTCTTCAGTTGGACGATTTCCTGTTTATTGATGACGATGTATAGTACTTCTTTGTTTTGTCCTGTGTATCCCCCGCGTCCGTCCAGGATGGTGAGCCCTCGAGACATTTTATTGGTAATGCTCTCCAACACCTTCTCCGGCGAATTCGAGATAATCAACACTGCAACACGTTCGTCCAGTCCCTCGACAATAAAATCAATCGCCTTCGCCCCGATATACACGACCAATAGGGTGTACATCGCTTTTTCCAAACCAATAACGAAGATTGACCCGGCCACCACTAATACGTCCATGACCAGCATCGCCTTCCCCATACTCCAGCCTAGGAATTGATTTGCGATTCGAGCCAAAATGGTCGACCCACCTGATGTTCCGCCTGACCGAAAAATCAAGCCTAATCCAATTCCAACTAGGAAACCGGCAAACACGGATGCCAACAAAGTGTCCCCGGTTAGCCTCTTACCAAAATCCTCTGTCAAAAATAAAAACAAAGAACTTGCTCCAATAGATAGTAACGTATAAACAAAAGTCCGTTTTTCAAAAAATTTATACCCCACCGTCAAAAGAACTATATTAAACACAAAGTTAACTACCCCGGGTGACCAATGAAACAAATAGTACGTAATAATGGTAATCCCCAGAATCCCACCCTCAGAAAGCCGATTGGGAATGGTAAAATAATTTACCCCCACTGCAAAAATAAACGAACCAATTAAAATAAAAATAAGATCCTTCACAAATTTTTTCATACCAATGCCATCCCTTAAAAAAATAATTCTTTTATCCTCATAAAATATTATCCACTATCTTACTATAAAAGCCACCAAAACAAGGCAACATCCAAAGAATAATTTTCAAATCCAAAAGTAACAAGACCAATACCTAACCCTTGCATCGAAAAACTCGAAAAAACACAAAAAAAGCGCCTGCCGTAAAAACAGCAGTACACTTTTTTTAATATTTAGGGTGACAGGCACCACTCATGTACATTTGTGCGTATCCAGTGGACACCACCATCTTAAACACACAACTCTATGTTTTTGGTTACTCCCTGCATTAAAACAGGACAAATATCTGCCATTTTCCAAATAAATTTTTGCTTCCTGGGTACAGTAGGTTTGTCTGGATGAGAATACTTCTGTTCAAGGAAGGCTCCCTTGCTACCCTAGGTGGCGTGATTCCTTTTGACCAATTGCCGCTATTTTTGATGGAGATGGAGATCTTTTTTGTGGAAGAATTCCCTTTACTAGTTTTATCCTGGTGCTTGACCGTAATAAAAACGGGCTCACTGCGATTACCGGCAAAATCAGTAGCTGTAATCCTCAATTTTGCCCCAGCTGCTTGCTTAGTAATCAATACCTTGAATTTGCCATCAGTACCAGCTGAGCCGCTTCCTATCAAACTACCATTTCGAGAAATTATAATCGAAGCGCCACTCTCCGCTTTACCCTCTATAAATTTCATCTGATCGGTTACACCATCGACACTTGGCTTACTTGGAGCCGTCACATCTTTTACCACAACAGTGGTAGGCTTACTTATATTACCTGAGGCATCCTTGGCAATAATTTTTACAACGGTTCCAGCTGCTTGCTTCCTAATCGGAAGAGCAAAAACCCTGGTCCCTCGGCTTACTGCATGTCCAATTTCTTTAGAACCTACGAAGGCAACTACCGTTGCATTCAGCTCAGCCTTCCCCGTAATCTGCGTATCGGCATCCCCGACACCATTGACAATCGGGCTCGCAGGCGGGGTCATGTCAATTTCTGCCACACCTTGATGCTTGTCCACCAATGTATAGGTGATATTTGCCCCTTTTGCAGTTGGAAGGGCAATGTTTCTCCGCGGTATCACCACCGCACCTCCACCATGCAATTGCACAGAATTCCCAGTGAAAAATTGATCTTGGAGGGCATTAAAAAATGCATCACCCTTAAATCCGTATAACCCCTTCGGCTCTTTTAAAAGTAGGGCAATTCTAAAATCGGTCATTAACTTTCCGAATGTCAGTTTTGGGTTAATATATTTTTTCGCCATATTTTCAACTGCTTTGTAATCATTGTTGGGGTCCCTCATAATCTCTTTAAATATTTGGTCACCACGGCCCGATTGAACTTTTAAATACTGACCAAATAAATACGACAACGAATAATTGGCAAGAGTGTCCCCATAAGAATCCCAGTACAATAGCGAATGGCCATTTTCAATTGACGCAGATTGGTTAAAATAATCAAGACGATCGTTAAGTCCATGCCCCAAATACATTTGTTCTGCAGCCATTGACATTGCTTCGTCCAACCATGTATCCATTTCCTTTCCTTTTTCCACCAGCACATTTTGATTATAGTTCACCATATGCTGAAACTCGTGAGCTAGAGTCTGATAGGCTTCCGTCACATCCTTAGTAGAACCCATTCCCATGGTTGGGTAAGTATCGATGTAAAAAATTTCTTCTTTATTTGAATAGGTGGTATTATACAAATCATCTGCACCGAAATATCCCCCTATATACCCACCGCTTCCAGAAAAGCCATCCGGTATATCAAAGCATAAAATATCAATTTTCCCATCATGATTTACATCTGATTCTGGTCCAAAGTGATTGACCACTGTCGAATAAATTTTTATATCAAACTCCGCACCTAATTTTACAGCATCAGCATTGGTAATTTGCTTTTGATATACCCAAACATTAGCTTTTTTGCCACTGTAGCCCAGTGTTGCACTAATTTGCTCATGTGAATAATCCGTAAAATCTGTGATCCAAAAATTTTTGCGGTCCCCAACCTTATAGGTAGTAACGATTGAGTGCGTGCTTTTTCGATATATATCCTTCTGCTTTTGTTTTTGTCCCAAGGATTGATTCACATCAATTTTATAAGTATTGTCCCCAGGTTTTTTTAAGTTTCTCATCTGAAAACTACCAGTAGGCTGGATCACTGCTCCATCAGTAGATTCATTGCTGATAACAATATATTGATCATTACTGGCCAGTTTACTAGATATGGAATTTTTTTCTAATACACTTTGTTTCTTTGACACGGACAATTTAGTTAGATTTATCGCAAACTTGGCTTTCGTTGGCATCAGACTTCCTTTTTCAATATGTATGGATTGACCGTAAGAAGCTGCCGCCGCACTCGGACCCGCACTTAATACTGAAACAACCATCAACAATACCACCAATAAAAACACGTTCTTCTTCCCCACAAAGCCTCACCCCAACTCATTCCTAAAACACTATCAATCTATAAAATAATAGTACCAATTTCTCAGCCCCATCTGAATCAACAAAACATGGAAATTCCCTATAAATGACTAACAATTGAACTAACTACACAAAAAAGGGAGAGCCCTCCGATTACAGAAGAATTCCCTCCCTTACATAGTAGAAATGGTGACAGGCACCGTTCGTGGACAATTGTACGTGTGGAGTGGACACAGCCAGAAACAATAGCTTTTCCCACTCTATTCACCGTCATTATGTTAAATTAGCTTAATTACGTTACAACTTCTATATCCTTTAATATCTCTGCTCGCAATGCCACTTCCATGCGTCACTGATGATTTTTTCAAGGTTTCTTTCCGCTCTCCAGCCAAGCTCGTTCAGGATTTTTTGAGATGAGGCAACGAGTCTTGCCGGATCTCCTGGGCGCCGATCAGTGATTTCTACATTAGCCTTCAAGTCAGTCACTTTTTCACAAGTTTCAATAACCTGCTTGACGGAGTAACCAAGTCCGTTTCCAAGATTATAAACCTCAGCTTTTTTCTTGCCGATCATCAAAGCCTCAAGAGCAAGAATATGAGCGTTAGCAAGGTCGGTCACATGGATATAATCTCGAATACACGTACCGTCCTCCGTATTGTAATCCGCGCCAAATACAGAAATTTTCTCCCTTTTCCCTAATAACTGCTGAAGAACTATTGGGATTAAATGAGTTTCAGGATCATGACTCTCGCCAATCAGTGCCGAATCATGGGCACCTGCGGCGTTAAAGTAGCGGAGAACTACATATTGAAGGCCATATGCTTTTGAAAAATCAGACAAAATCTGTTCAACCATCAGCTTTGAATGCCCATATGGATTAATCGGCCTGGTTGGAGTGGTTTCATCGATAAGATCCGCATCAGGGATCCCATACGTTGCAGCAGTTGATGAAAAAATAAAATTTCTTACCTTAAACCTATTCATGACTCTTAATAAGGTTAAAGTCGAAGCAACATTATTTTGATAGTATTTTAATGGATCAACAACAGACTCTCCCACTAAACTATTAGCTGCAAAATGCATAACCGCTCTAATCGGGTAACTTCTAAAAACCATTACAAGGTCATCGATATTACCCAAATCCCCCTCAACAAAAACAGCCCTCCCGTCAACCGCATCACGGTGGCCCGTCGACAAATTATCCAATACCACAACCTGGTGCTTCTCCACTAACTCCTTCACAACATGGCTGCCGATAAAACCAGCCCCACCAACAACAAGAATCATACCTCATTACTCCCTTAATAAATTTCTTGTTTTCCTATCCTATTATAACATTATAAAAATGAGGTAAAACTAATTGAACTTTATTGGCAGGGTAGAGGGTTGCGCCGAGGTGATACTATCGAGGGTGACAGGCACCGCCCTTGGACAAAACCGCCTATTTGTCCACGTGGGGTGGACATTCGAGGAGATCCTACTAGATCCATCCCTAAGTGGTTTAAGAAATTTCATTTTTCCACTTGCATTTTTACCTAAAAACGAATAATATGTTTTAGTAATCAATTTAATGTTCGTGTTTTGGAGGAGCTATCATGTTTAAGCTTAAAGAAAATCATACAAATGCAAAAACGGAGATGCTTGCGGGAATTACCACTTTTTTTACAATGGTATATATAGTCGTGGTGAATCCTGTTATTCTTGCTGATGCAGGAGTACCGTTTCAACAGGTTTTCACGGCAACAATCTTAGCCACTGCCATTGGTACTCTGTGGATGGGCCTATTAGCCAATTATCCCATTGCCATCGCACCAGGAATGGGACTGAACGCCTATTTCGCCTATTCCGTTGTCGGCGGCGGCCACCATATCAACTATGAAACCGCCTTTGCTGCTGTCTTCGTTGCCGGAATTATTTTTGTCATTCTTTCATTAACCCCACTACGTGAAAAACTGATCGAGGCGATTCCTGCCAATTTAAAGCACGGAATCACCGCAGGAATTGGCTTGTTTATTGCTTTTATCGGCTTGCGTCTTACAAAAATTATTACAGCCAACCCGAGTAATCTTGTTGGTCTTGGAGACCTGCATGCCCCTTCAGCCATCTTAACTTTTGTTGGCCTTGCTGTTACTTTAGTATTAATGTTATTACGAGTAAACGGAGCCATGTTTTTCGGGATGATCATAACGGGTGTGATTGCCTTCTTCACGGGCCAGCTAAAATTCGATAAAGGGTTTGTTTCATTTCCTTCCCTACCAGAAGGACTTTTAATATCGAATCCGTTCAGTGCCTTTGGAGATGTCATTCAACACAGTCTATATGCCGTCGTATTTTCCTTCATCCTTGTTACCATTTTTGATACCACGGGAACCATGATTGGGGTTGCCAATCAGGCCGGACTAATGAAGGGCAACAAGTTGCCACGTGCACGCCAAGCCTTACTATCTGATTCAATTGCAACAGCAATTGGTGCCATTTTTGGTACTAGCCCAACCACTGCCTATATCGAATCGACTTCAGGGGTTGCCGCTGGGGGCCGAACAGGATTAACATCCGTAACGGTCGCTGTCCTGTTTATTCTAGCTGCCTTCTTTGGTCCGCTTGTTAGCGCTGTTTCCGGAATTTCTGCTATCACAGCCCCTGCTCTTATTATTGTTGGCAGCCTAATGATGGGGAACATCTCCAACATTAAATGGGATGAACTCGACGAAGCATTCCCAGCATTCCTCACGATCCTGGCAATGCCGTTGACATCCAGTATCTCAACAGGAATTGCGCTGGGCTTTATTAGCTACCCACTTCTAAAAGCAGTCAGAGGAAAATGGCGCGAAGTGCACCCGCTTCTATATGTTTTTGCAGTTTTATTCTTTATCCAGCTTGCATTTTTGCAGCACGTGTAGGGTTTGGAAAAATTTGACGATTGAAATGATTATTCATTTTAATCGTCTTTTTTTATGGTATGATAAAAACATCACTACATGAAGAGGATCGAGTATGAAACGACAATTAACCCCCGATTGTGAAAATTGTTTTGGTTTATGCTGCGTGGCACTCCCCTTTGCCAAGTCGGCCGATTTTGCTTTTAACAAAGATGGTGGAACTCCCTGCAAAAACCTGCAATCTAATTTTCTCTGTGGCATTCATAGTCAACTTAGAGACAAAGGCTTTAAAGGCTGTACAGTTTTTGAATGCTTTGGTGCAGGCCAGCAGGTTTCACAAGTCACATATAAAGGTGCAGATTGGCGGAAAAATCCCGAATCGGCCAGTGACATGTTTGAGGTTTTTCCTATAGTGCAGCAACTCCATGAGATGTTGCTCTATCTTAACGAAGCATTATCAATGAAAGAAACACAGCCTATTCACAAGGAATTGAAATCCCTTATTGAAAAAACAGAACATCTTACCAACCAGGATCCACAGTTTCTTTTAACACTGGATGTTCCTGCCCATCGTGCTAAAGTGAATCCATTACTTTTAAAAACTAGTGAGTTAGTTCGCGGAAAAATAAAGCCCTCCCGAACAATAAGCAAGGACAACTTAATAGGAGCCAAACTCAAAGGGGCTGATCTGCAAGGCTCAAATTTGAGGGGTGCTTTATTAATTGCTGCCGATCTCCAGAAAGCTGACCTAAGAATGTCTGACTTTATTGGAGCAGATATAAGAGATGCCGATTTAAGCGGCGCCAATTTACAGGGCAGCTTTTTTCTAACCCAAGCCCAAATTAATTCTGCTAAAGGTGACCGTAGGACTAAATTGCCAAATTCCTTAAAAACACCTCAACACTGGCTCGTAAACTAAAACGGGTGCCCGTTACCATTGCTCATCTATCCACATAGTATATAGTTGAAAGTCTATTATTTGGAGGAGATTACATGAAGCTTTACTTGGATCCAGGTCATGGCGGTGCTGATCCGGGAGCTCAGGGTAATGGTATAAATGAAAAGGACGTTACATTAGAGATTGCCTTAAGAATCCGGGCAATTTTACAGGATCATTATGAAAATGTGGAAGTACGGATGAGCCGGTCAGATGATTCCACTAAGAGTCTTGGACAGCGGACGGGCGAGGCAAATACTTGGGGTGCAGATTATTACCTATCCATTCACGCTAATGCCGCGGACAGTTCTGCCTCGGGCTATGAGGATTATATCTATAACGGGCTATCCGATTCATCCACCACCGCCCATTATCGCGATATCATTCATGCAGAAGTTATGAGGGAAAATGAACTGACGGATCGAGGTAAGAAAAAGGCCAATTACCATGTACTCAGAGAGTCCAACATGCCGGCAACGTTGTCAGAAAATGGGTTTATCAGTAACGCGCACGATGCGTCCTTAATGAAGTCAGGTACTTGGCAGCAACAAGTAGCACAAGGTCATGTCAATGGGCTAGCAAAAGCATTTAATCTTAAACGAAAACCTACCCCAGCTCCGACACCTAATCCGAGTCCATCGTCGGCACCTGAGCCGACTCCGGGAACACTTAATAAGGTTTATGCCGGCTCATTCAAAGAACGTAAACATACTGATGAGCGAGTGGCCGCATTAAAAAATAAAGGCATTGACGCCTTCATTCATACAACTCCAATCAATGGAGAAACATGGTATCGCGTTCAGGTTGGTGCTTTTGCAAACCGGAAAAATGCCGATCAGCGTCTTGCTGAGATTAAACAAGCTGGGTTTAGTGATGCCTTTGTCATTATTGAAAATCGTGGTGCCGTCACAGCTAATGATCCAACTCCGGTCAACGAAGAGCGAAACGAGGATTCAGGGGCCGTTCCAAACCCAGCTAGTTTTACCATCTTCGGCCCTACATTCTTGTCACCTGAAAAGATGAACCGTTTTGTAAAATCTGTTAACCCCGATTCCCCGGATCTTGGAAACTATTATTATACCATTGGTGAGTATTATGGAATCAGAGGGGACGTTGCCTTTGCGCAAGCCCTGCATGAAACGAACTTTTTTCGCTTTACAGGGGTCGTGAAACCTGGGCAAGACAACTATGCAGGAATAGGAGCAACTGGAGGGGATAACCCAGGAGCCAGCTTCCAAACACCGGAGGAAGGAGTAATTGCTCACTTCCAACATCTATTCGCCTATGCCACAACGAGGCCGTTACCTTCAAAATATCCACTAGTTGACCCTCGCTTCCACCTGGTTCACAGAGGTTCAGCAGCAACATGGATCTCATTAAATGGCAAATGGGCAGTTCCCGGAGCAACCTACGGTCAATCCGTTCTAAGCTTGTACAATAGAATGCTCCAATTCTCCATTCAACATCTATCAACCATTCAGAACGAAATCAGCAGCTAACTCCATCTTGCACTAATCAAACGTCTGATTAAATTTATTAAGAAGGCTGACCATTACCTTTAAAACTTTCCACAATTCCAAAAATCAGCTAAAGTCCTCACCAATTCACATAAAACCAATCAAAACGTTCCAATCAAACGTTTGATTAAAAAAACTGGATTCGAATGCAGAATCCAGTTTTTTATTTGAGGAGATTATTTATATTCCTTTCCCTAACAGGTTGGTAACCGTATTTAGTTCTTCTCATGAGTTGATTAACTCCATTCCTGTTGCCACTGGTAACCTGTTTAATCATGCATCTTTTTTACGGTTCAAAAAATTGATCCCTCCACAGTGACATCGTTTCAAATATGATTTTTGATTAAAGAAAAGCTTTTTTCTTGTATACTAGTATGCTATTTGTGGCATTTAAAAATAAAAATAATGAATCCTTTAAAAAGATTAAAAAAATATCCCATCACCCTGTCCATTTCGCCCTCCTTTCCCTAAATAGAAGGTGAAAGGAGGTGAATGAAAATGGCAAATACACTACTAACAGATACCCAGCTCCGCGTAGTATACCAGGTTGGTATAGACGACCAAGGCAAGCCCGTCTTAAAAAACAAAAACTTTAACAACATCAAAACAGACGCATCAGCCGACCAACTAATCCAAACCGCCCAAGCCATCGCAGCACTTGCCGGCGACACCCTTTACAAAATCGAACGAAACGACAGCTCCGAACTCCTAGCCTAATAATTAGGCCAACCAGCCAAGGTGGCCAGGGTTAATCCGTCCACCACAGGCGTACAAATGTCCACGATTGGTGCCTGTCACCAATAGTAATACAGCTAGATAGAAATAGGGACATCAACCATGATTGGAGGTGAAAGGAATTGGCTAAAACGTTAGAATTACAATTTGGTACGGAATTTGGGAAGACAGCTAGAATTTCGGTGGAAAACCCTAAGGAACCAATTGATAAAGTTGTAGTTAAAAACTCTATGGAAAAAATCATTGCAGCAGATGCGTTTACCACTTCAAGCGGTAAACTATCCGTTGTCCAAAGTGCAAGAGTGATCGACCGCAATGTAACAGAATACGAATTGGTATAACCAACCTAAGAGGGCCGGATTCGACACTGAACCGGCCTTTTTGTACAGGGTGATCTGGTAAATGTCCACCCAGTAAATACAAATGTCCACGAATGGTGCCTGTCACCCTAAGGGTTGTCACCCAAAGAGAAAGGAGGGAAAACCTGTGGAGCAAATCATTCCATTCATTAGTGAGGTGGGATTTCCGATTGTTGTGACGCTTTATTTGCTGTACCGAATTGAGTCGAAGTTGGATTTAGTAGTTCAATCAATTCAGAGTCTTCCTGAGCGGATGAAGGTGTGAGTCTCGGAAATCTCTACCACTAGACAGATAAATAATTTACCTTGAAATACAAATGCGAGCCACTCTTTTTAAATTGTAAGAGTGGTTTTTGCATCTTTGCTACAGGTATTAATTGCATTCTGGTGATGTGGTATATGGTGCCTGTCACCAACAGCCACAAGAGTAGCACAATTCCCCCATTTTCAATTGGCCAAGCCATCATTTCTACCGGATAACCAGCTTCACTCTAAGTAATTCCAACCAACTCTAGTCTTTTCCCCATTTAAAAACCTAATTCTTAAAAAAATATCGCTAAAACCCAAGATCTACTATATTACAGAACACAACTTGATGACAGTTTCCCTATCCAGTTATATAATAGAAGATAATTTTAATTGTGGAGGCTATGTATGCTATGAAGTTGAGCAGTGAAGAAATTGAGATATTAAGGGTTATTGAGGAAAATCATCAGGTACCGGTTGAGACGATTGCCATGATGGTTTCTAGTGATGCAGAGACAGTCCGAGCAACGATTGAAAAGTTAGAAGCCGAAAAGATTATTATGTGCTATCCAACATTGATTGACTGGAGTAAAGTGGAAGGTCAAGAGAACGTCGTTGCCATGATTGATGTCAAAGTGACACCAAAACGAGGCGTCGGATTCGACGAGGTTGCCGAACGAATTGCCCGTTTCCCTGAAGTCACTTCTCTTTATCTCATGTCTGGTGCATATGACCTCTCCATCACGGTGGAAGGCAAAACAATGCACCAAATTGCATCCTTTGTGTCGGAAAAATTATCACCAATTGAAAGTGTCGTTTCCACCACCACCCATTTCATGTTGAAAAAATACAAGCATGACGGCGTGAGATTTGTAGATGGCGATGAAAAAGACCGCAGAATGGTGGTTACACCATGAAAAACGATTATTCCAGTTACATTTCAGATACAGCCAAAGAGCTTCAACCCTCAGGGATTAGGAAATTCTTCGACCTTGCTGCCAGTATGGAAGGAGTTATTTCACTCGGTGTGGGTGAGCCCGATTTTATTACTCCATGGAACATCCGTGAGGCTACCATTCTTTCATTAGAACAGGGCTTCACCTCCTATACAGCCAACCCTGGTCTTCTTGAACTAAGACAGGAAATTTGCAATTATTTAGGTTACCGATTTGGAGTTCAATATGACCCAAAGAGTCAAATTATTGTGACAATAGGTGCCAGTCAGGCGATTGATCTGGCGTTCCGTGCTATTTTAAATCAAGGGGAAGAAGTGCTCATCGTGGAACCTGCATTCGTTTCGTATGCTCCACTGGTATCACTTGCCGGCGGCACCCCAGTTCCAGTGTCGACCTCACCTGCCAACGGCTTTAAAGTCACAGCAAAACAAATTGAAAGTGCTATTACCGAAAAAACAAAAGCTATCTTGATCTGCTCACCAAACAATCCAACTGGAAGCACCTTAACCAAAAAAGATTTGGAGGAAATTGCTGAAGTTGTTAAAAAACACGACTTGATTGTGATATCAGACGAAATTTACGCTGAATTGACATATGACGAGGTCTTCACAAGTTTTGCTGCCATTGAGGGAATGTATGACCGAACTATTCTGATTAATGGCTTTTCGAAAGGCTTCGCCATGACCGGTTGGAGACTGGGATACCTTGCTGCTCCAAAGCCATTCGTCGAAGTAATGCTGAAAATTTTCCAATATACCACTATGTGCGCACCAAATATGCTGCAGCATGGCGCTATTGAAGCTTTGAGAAATACCTATCATGAGGTTGAAGCCATGCAAAGAAGTTATCGCCGCAGACGGAACTTTATGGTACAAACCTTAAACCAAATCGGGTTGGACTGTCACACACCAGGCGGCGCCTTCTATGTTTTTCCGTCCATCCGAGCAACAGGACTGACATCTGAGCAATTTGCCGAGGAGCTGCTCATGCAGGAAAAAGTTGCAGTCGTACCAGGCAATGTCTTTGGCGCCAGCGGTGAAGGCTATGTCCGCTGCTCCTACGCTTCCTCAATGGCTCAGCTGCAAGAAGCATTAAAACGGATGCAACGCTTCATAGAATCAAAGGGAGTCTCCCCAAAAACACAACCAGAAGAAATAAAAAATTAGCCACAAAAAGCCCATTTCAATCAGTAATAACGAAATGGGCTTTTGCGTTGCCAAAAATTTGAATTTTGTCCACCCTACATGGACAAAACAACATAATTGTCCACACGCGGTGCCTGTCACCGCTTTTAGAACCGCTTTTATCTCTATAACTATATACTCGCTTACCCCTTCATTCTCGACAGCAAGAGGTGCCTATGCTAAACTACATGGGATAAACTGACAAAAGGATGAATGTTTGATGTCATTCGCTGCTAAGGATTTTAAGACAAGTACGGGTTTTTTGCGATATTATAATGATGTTTTGTTTGAGCGCCTGCGACTTGTTTCGCTTATGCTGATTTTTACATATCCTTGTTTTTTTGTTGTGGACTTTATTCTTTTAAGAAAGCCGCTCGTCCCTATTTATAAAGAAATACTTATATCTGTACATATTTTTGGCCCAGTTATTTCCGTTATTTTCTTAATGATCTACCGCCGTCACCAACAAGCTTCTAAAGAATCCGTCGTGAAATGGTACACCCTTATTTATCTGTTGGTTGGAGCAGTTTCTTCCATTAACAGTCAACTATTAACGGGAAATCTGTACGCATACATCATTATTTTATTTGGAGTCGCTGTTATTTTCCCTATTAGGCCTAAAATGTTGATCTATTTCCTGATAATCGTACAGTCGTTTTTTATATCAGGATTATATCTTTTGGAAAAAAATCAGATTGAATTCATCTTAAAACTAGTAAACTCCACAGGCGCTGTCGTTATTTCGTATGTTGTCGCCTATTCTTTTTATACCTATCAAAAAAAAGATTATATCAATAAACAGAAATTATGCCAGAATGAGGAAAGTTTTCGTAGATTATTTCATTTAAACCCCAATCCGTTAGTCCTAACCACCATCGATAATGGAGAAGTCTTACTAATCAATAAGCAAGCTATCGAGTATTATCACCTTAAAGATGTGGAACCAGTCCAATTCGATACTAGATGTCTGTTTAAGACAGAAGAGGAACGACTGGAAATATTAAATAGGCTTGAAAAAGAAAATAGCATAAAAAATTACGTAATCGAACAGCAAATTACTGTTGATCTAAAAAAATGGGCCTTGCTGCACTTCGAATCGGTTGATTATTTGGATCAAACATGCATTTTAATTGGAACAACGGATATTACCGATATGAAAGAAAAAGAATCCGAGCTGGTTCTACATGCCTCAATGGACATATTAACTGGGGTGAGAAACAGAAGAAGCGGTATCGAGTTGCTTCGTGGACTCTTGAACTCCGGTCAAAATACAAAGGAATTTATCCTTTCTTTTATCGATATTAATGATTTAAAAAAGGTAAACGATCGATATGGTCACTCCATCGGTGATGACCTTATCAAAACGAGCTGCGACATTATCCATTCGCAAATTGACCAAGAAGATGTACTTTTCCGTTATGGCGGCGATGAATTTATTGTTATTTTTTACCAAAAACAAATGGAACAGGTCCAGCAGGTGTGGGCTACCATCCAGTGTCACTTCCAAAATCTAAACAATACAAAAGAAAAACCATACACCATTTCTGCCAGCTATGGTCTTTACCATTACAAGCCTGGAACAGTTATTTCTTTAGATGAAATTTTGGAAATTGCCGATCGGGAAATGTATAAAAATAAAGCCATTCATAAAAATAAGCTTACTTCGGTGCCTGTCATCAATAGTAAATAAGCTTAAACCAATACAAATTATATTGGAAACCCATTTCAAACTGTTAAAACTTAACGCACTTAGAGTTATAACTACAAAACTAAAAAACAATTAAATTCCAAAAATTGATATATCCATTCCCCTATTTTTTTGTTATTATAATTTGTGATTGTAAATTTTTGTTTAAAGTCTGGAGGATTTGTCGAATGCGGACGAAGAAAAAAAGCAAGAAATGGCTAAAGATAACGGGTGTTATTCTATTGATTTTGGTTATTGCTGGCGGCGCGTATGCCTTTAGTGTATATAAGTCTTTTAAAAATGCGGTTGAGACGATGCATCAGCCAGTCGATCGGGAACAAACAGTAAAGCGTGATAATCCAGTAAACTTCGCAAATAAGGATCCATTTTCCGTCTTACTGCTTGGCGTCGATGAGCGCAAAGGCGATAGAGGGCGATCAGATACCATCATTGTATTGACAGTGAATCCTCAAAAAAATTCTGTGAAAATGTTAAGTATTCCGCGTGACACACGTACTGAAATAGTTGGAAAAGGTACACAGGATAAAATTAACCATGCCTACGCTTTTGGAGGCGTGCCAATGTCCATGGATACCGTTGAGAAGTTCCTTGATATTCCAATTGATTATTATGTTCAAGTAAACATGGAAGGCTTTAAAGATATTGTTAATGCCGTTGGCGGTGTAACAGTGCAAAACGACCTTGATTTTACACAAAATGGCCACCATTTTCCAAAGGGTGAAGTCAGCCTGAATGGTGAAGAAGCATTAGCCTTCACAAGAATGAGACATGAAGACCCAAGGGGCGATTTTGGCCGTCAAATTAGACAGCGTGAAATTATCCAAGCGGTCATTAATGAAGGTAAAAGCCTAAGTACTTTAACTAAATTTTCTAATATCTTCACAGCACTTGGCAACAATGTTAAAACAAACCTGACGTTTGACCAAATGGTAGATATCCAAAAAAATTATAAAGATACAAGCAGCAACATCGAGCAAATGTCGGTTAAAGAAACAGGCACAAGAATCAATAATATCTATTACGGACTCGTTTCAGATGAGGAAAAAGCACGAATCCAAAGTGAATTAAAAACACAGCTTGACTTAAATTAACTTTTAAAAAACTGATTGGCGAGTAGATCCCAATCAGTTTTTTTTCAGGACGTTCTAATAGTAAATAGTGGAATACTCCTATTTTTATCGTCCACTCATTCATTTTTTTGTTATAATAATGATAACAATCAATCTTCACCGATAAAGGCAAACTTATTGAAAAATAAGGACGCAAAGCTACGGGCCTACCGCGAATCGCTACGGCAGCCGGGCTACCGAAGCAACTAGTTAGTAAGATGGACCTAGTTTCTTCAGGTTCATCTTTTTTATTCATCCTGCTACAAACTATATAGCTACTAACATGATTAAGGGGGGACTAACTATGAGGACTGCATTGATTGTCGATGACTCTGCCTTTATGCGGAATATCGTCAGAAAAACAATTGAGCAGCATTTCCATGTGATTGCAGAGGGCTGTGATGGACGTGAGGCGATTTCTCTTTACAAAAAATTCTTACCCGATGTTGTCTTGCTCGATTTAACGATGCCACATGTTGACGGATTGCTGGCCCTAAGAGAAATTATGAATATCAATCCCCTTGCCAAAGTCGTTGTCTTTTCTGCCTGGGGAACCAAATTTACCATTATGGAGGCCATTCAATTGGGCGCGAAGGATTTTATTATGAAACCTCACTTTGAACAATTATTGCCTGCATTGAGGAAGCTTTTTATAGAGGAAAAAATAATTTGACCAGTATTCGCTCTCCTTTTAATAACCTTGATTCGACCCACCGCAACAATATGGGTCTTTTATCACAAATTAAGGAGGGCGAATACAAAGATCTTTTACATAAGAAATCTTAGAAACAACGAACTATTCTCGGTAATGTGAATGGCGTTGACCATTGCAGATCAGAAAATTAAGTACTTTTAAGATGGTTAGTTTTTTTCCCAGTTACATTTTTCGACAATTACAGTGTAATAGGTCCTAAATCTATGGTATAATTCTTTTAAATCTCTGGACGGTGACGCATCTATGAAAAATAATAGGCTTTTACTACTATTCCTTATCCCGCCCATTCTCAGTCTACTCGGCAAGCCTGACCATTATATTCATCATGCCCTTTGGGCACTTTATCTTATCCCTCCCACTTTAATCGTATTACTTAAAGGTGTTAATTACAGCATTTTATCAATTTGTACTAGTTCGTTATTATTCTTGACAGTTGAGATCATAAAAACGGGCAAAGTCGACCTACATACGTTTATCTCATTTCTTGAACTGATTATCGTCAATATTGTTTTTAATATCTTTGTAAGCACAATTTCAAAACAGAATAGTCAAAAGCGACAGGAATTAATTCAGACACGAAAGCTATTAGACAGTATCCTGAACAACGTTGATATCTCCATTTGGTCGTTAACACCTAATAAGGACCATCTATTTTCAAGAGGAAAAGAGAAAATTTACGGCTCCCTTACGGCCGAGCAGTTAAATGAAGAAGGTCTTTGGAGAAAATCCATCCACCCGGATGATCTGCCACTTGCCGACGAAATAGACAGCAAATGGGAAGTTTTAGAAGATTATGAATATGAATACCGAATTGTCCAACCTAATGGCACAGTTCGCTGGATTCGGGATCGCGCATTTCCTGTCATCGATGAGGATGGTGCCCTTGTTCGTTATGATGGAACCAACATCGATATTACAGCTCAAAAGGAATTGGAGTTTCACTTAAAGGAATCGGAAGAACGTTATAAAAACCTAGTAGAAAATGCATCACTTGGCGTCTTCATGGTACAACATCAGCGTATTATTTTTATGAATAAATGGCTCATGAACATGTTGGACTTGACGGAAGAAAAGCTCCACGAAAGAACCTTTTTTGAGCATTTTTTAGCAAAAGATAAGGATCGGCTGATTGAAAAATTCCTTAGGCTCTATACACAAAAAGAAGCTTTCTTTAAGGATCAAATCCAATTGACTTTTCCGAATAAAAGAGCCTGTTTCCTGGAAATTCAGGCATCGACCACAGTGATTAATGGGAAAAAGGCAGTTTTAGGAATTGCTCTGGATGTGACAGAAAAATTGAAATCTCAGGCTAAGCTGGAATACTTGGCTTATCATGATGCCTTAACAACTACGCCCAATATGCACTATTTAAACAATAAAATTCGGGAAGAAATTTGTTTAGCTAAAAAACATGGCTCGCCGGCAAGTATGATGTTTTTTAATCTTGACCGTTTCAAATTAATTGTTGATTCCTACGGACACCAAGTGGGTGACCATTTATTAAAGAAAGTAGCTCTGCGGTTAAAAGGATTAGTTTCTGAAAAGGGAACCTTGATACGGGTCGGTGGCGATGATTTTATCGTTTATTTACCAAACTTTGAGTTAACACGTGCAGAGCAATTTGCTAAATTCTTAATACAATCTTTTTCTGAGCCATTTTTTCATAAAGATCATGAAGTTCGTATTAGTGCAAGTATCGGGATCTCATTTCTAAAAACAGATAGTGTGTTGGAAAAAATGGTTCAAGAAGCTAGCGCTGCTATGCATGTTGCAAAAGAGATTGGCGGAAATCAATACAAGGTATATAGCGCTGATTTCAAGGAAAAGTCAGACCGGAAACTGCAAATTGACCAAAAGCTGCGAAAAGCTATTGAGCAGGACAATCTTGAGCTGTATTATCAACCAAAGATAGAACTTTCCCACCATCAATTAACTGGGATGGAGGCACTCATTCGCTGGAATGATCCAGAGCTTGGATTTGTTTCACCAAGTGAGTTTATTCCAATTGCCGAAGAAACTGGTTTGATTATTCCGATTGGAAAATGGGTGCTCGAAACGGCCTGCAAACACAATATTGAATGGCAGAAAAAAGGATATGCTCCTATTCAAGTATGCGTCAATATCTCAAGCAAGCAATTTTTACAGGATGATTTTATTAACATGGTAGAAGAGTGCCTCCAAGACAGCGGGCTGTCCCCAGAATACTTGAATCTCGAGATTACCGAGGGAATTGCCCTTTATAATATAAAGGAAGCCATTGTTAAATTGAATAAATTGAAACAGCTTGGTTTGAGTGTCTCCTTGGATGATTTTGGAACAGGATATTCTTCGCTGAGCTATATTAAATCATTGCCAATTGATGTACTAAAAATCGATCGTTCCTTTATTATTGATATATGTGAAAATAAACAGGATGCAGCCATTATTCAATCAGTAATTTCCTTATCCCATTCCCTTGACCTAATTGTAGTAGCAGAGGGCGTGGAAAATGAACAGCAATTGAGCCTACTAGGTAACTTGAATTGCGATGAAATACAAGGCTATTATTATGCAAAGCCTATGTCATATTCGGATTTTGAGAATTTTTTAACGAATGTTCATCAAAGAAAAATTTCTTGATGCTTTTAACCCCAATGTTTTTGTAGCATTGGGTTTTTTTGAATCCTCCTCCCTATTTGTTCGTATAAATGATAGAGAAAGAAGGTGCAGGAATGAAAAAGTGGCTTAGTTGTTTCCTATTACTGACTTTGTTAATCGTTTTTCCTACTCAAGGCTTGGCCGTTGAATATTCGATCACGAAGGTAAAAATGGATGCTTACCTGCAGGAGAACGGAACTGTTAAAGTAGTAGAAACGTACACTTATGATTTTGATGGGGACTTTCACGGCATTACGCGTGAATTGATCCCCAAAAAAGGAACATCGATTACAGATTTTTCCGCCGATGAAAGAGGAAAGTCATTACGAGTTGAAAAGAAAGACGGTCTTTATAAGGTTTACCGTAAGGGGTCAGATGAACGTATCACCGTTACCCTTCACTACACCATTAAAAATGGGGTCGAAGTGTACCGGGATGTTGCCCAGTTTTATTGGCCATTTTTTGATGACCGGAATGAATCGGCTTACGAAAATTTAACCATCACGATTCACCCTCCCAAGGCTACCGAAGATGTGATTGCTTTCGGATACGATGAAGCCTTTGGTACGGAAAAGGTGAAGGCAGATGGCACAGTGGTTTTCAATATGGGAAATGTGCCAAGCAGTACCAACGGAGATATCCGGGTGGCATATGATAGCAGTCTTTTTTCGACTGCTTCCATCACAGCAGATAAATCAATGAAAGCGAGTATTTTAAAGGCGAAACAAAAGCTCATTGATGACAAAGCAGCACATGTTAAAGCGAAAAATTGGCTTGCAACGGTTGGTGGAGTAGGAATTCCTGTTTTTTCAATCGTTCTTCTATTGTTGATCGGGTGGAACTGGAAGACCGCACGTGCCAAGCGTTCCGGAATCAGGCAGGAGGGCTTTGACTTTGTAACTCTGCCGAATTTGATCATGAGTTTGCCGGCAACGATTTATTTTACCAATCGAAGATCTCTGCCACCTCAAGCCATGGCTGCAGCGCTGCTGGATTTAATTCGCAAGGGATATGCCAAACAAACCTCCAGCGACCTTTTTGTGTTGACCGGAAAAAAGAGTAAGCGAAAGCATGAGAAAGTGCTGATGGATTGGCTGTTTAATAAAATTGGAGCAAACAAACAGTTTACCTTTGATGATCTAGCCAATTATACGAAGGACAGCAAAAATCATAACCGGTACAACTCTTTCCAAGCAAGTTGGCGGGACGCCGTCAGAGAGGAAGTCGACAGCCTACCCCTTTATGAGAAGAAAACAAGGTACCGAATGATGGTCGGTTTTTCCAGTTTGCTGTTACTTCCATTTATCGTATTGTTTCTCGTTTATGAAATGTATGGCTCATTTTTCGCTGTCCTGATTTTGTTCCTTACCGTGATTATTTATGCCATTGCTTATCGTCCACTGACTTGGGAAGGGGCTAGGATGTCCTTGGAATGGAGAGAATTTAAGGATCGTTTCAATGAACTGCCTCAGGAGGAATGGGAAAAATGGTCAGAGGATGACCAAATGAAGGCCTACATCTACGGACTTGGGATGAATTCAAAAGCAATTATCAAGAAAAACGACGATCTTATGGATGCCTTCACTCCGCCTAATAATAGCTATACCGAATACGCCGGGATCTATTCCTTTGCCTACGTCGGATCTACAGCCTCTACTGGCTTTCATTCCGCCTACCAATCAACCGTAAGCAGCAGCGGCGGCAGCGGCGGGGGTGGTGGTGGAGTCAGCGGTGGCGGCGGCGGATCCGGGGCGTTCTAATAAGAAAAATAGTGTGCTATCATGAAAAATGATAGTACTAACAATATTCGAACTTTGAGAATACCAAAAAAGCTTGAGGCATGGCCTCAGGCTTTTTTGGTTCATTTCTTTAGGAATATATATCCATTTTGTACGCCCCACGTGTACAAAACGGTACTATTGTCCACGAGCGGTGCCTGTCACCCTCGCTCATCTCCACTTATAGACTTTCCACTATTACCTGCTTTTCATGGTGGATTTGCTCTAGTTTTTTTCGTTTTCTTTCGGATTGTAGTTCGAGGTTTGTCAGGATGTCTCCTACATGATTATAGTGGTGTTTTGTTTGGTTGAGGGAGTTGTTAATTTTCCCTTGGACCAGGTAGTCAGAGATGAAACCGTCGAAGAAAAAGTCGGCGAATTTCAGCATTCCGGAAATGTTCACTTCTGGAAGGGCTGTTTGTTTTACATCTAACAGTTCTTTTTGGAATTGGCGCATGTTTGTTTGTGCTTGACGGAGATAAGCTTCTGCCTGATCTATTTTTTGGTGCTTGGCAATATCTGATATAGTTCCACCGCCGAATAAATCCCATGTCGCCCAGTTTTGAGCTTTCTCTAGTGCAGCTATAGCGTCCGAAAGCGCCCCTTCTACCCGCCTTCCGGCAAAAATAGCTTCGTCCAATTCGGTAATATAGGCTTTCAGGGCCCCCTCCTGTTCACTCAATTCAAACACCTTTGCTGCGTATGAAGCCCCGCTTTGTTTGATCAATTCTTCTTTCTGTCTTAGCAATGTTTGATACTCATTTTCCGTATTTTTCAAATTCCCCAGATGATGATAAAGCCCCTCCATCGCCTCATCTATTTCTCTTTTTGTCTTTTCAGCTGCTTGCAATTTATGCTGTGCAGCCATCATTTCTTGCTTTTCTTTTGACAACTTCTCATCTTTATTACCAGATAAGGTGGCAATTAAGTTTGCTAGGCTAATATGTTCTAGTTTCTCAACATCCTTTTTCTCTGCAGTAAATTGGGAACGTAGTTGGGTAAGTGTCCTTTCGACCATTTTCAGTTCTTCCTGGTAATCAGCAAGCTGTGTTTGATATTTTTCCTTTTTCCGTAATTCTCCTTTGATTGCAACAATCCTTGCATTCATTTCAGAAAACATACGTAGGCCTCCCAAATTGTATTTACCAACTCTTACGTTAAAAAATGACAAAAGTTTCATATCCCTAAAAATAAAACGACCGAACCCATTGAAGAATCCGGTCGTTACCATTATGAGGTCAGCCTTAACCCAATGACCCCTATTAAAATAAATCCAAGTGAAATAAGCTGATAGATTCCAAATCGTTCTTTAAACCATAGAATGCCAACGGTCGTAATCCCGAGGCAGCCGATTCCTGTCCACATCCCATATGCTACACCTGCTGGAAGAACCCGCATAGCTTTTGACAGGCAGTAAAATGAAAAAATAAACCCGCACACCATCACAATTATTGGCCATTTCTTCTTGACTCCATCCATATATTTCATCGCAACCGTCGCAATAACTTCCTCAATACCCGCTAACACTAATAATAGCCATACCATTATTGCTCACCTCTTTTGTTTTCTTTTGTAAATGTCTTCATCCCTACAATTCCCATCAACAGTATCATCAGAAAGAGAATTTGTTTCATCGAAAAGGCTTCACCCAAATAAATTCCCAACAAATATGTTCCCACTGTTCCGATGCCAACGAAAACGGTATAAGCCGCAGCTACCGGGATGGTTTTATATGAACGAATTAGCATAGTAAAACTTACCGCAATGAGTAAAACCGTAATCACCCAATCTGATATGGAATCAGCATATTTTAAAAACGAAGCCCATAACACCTCTAAAATTCCTGCCAAAAATATCATAAACCACTTCATATATATTCCTCCTCTCACCTATGAATGACTGTCAGTCATTTTTTAGCGATGAATAAAAGTTAAAGGATCACTCCAATAACTTTACCTTTTAGCTAATGATCTTTTAATAAAATTAAACGTCTCATCCTTAAAAACGTCCAAGTTTTCTTCTTGCTCACGGCTAATATAAAAACGTTCTGCCGAGTTTTCAATCAAATTGATGATGGTTCTAGCCATCAGTTTTACATTAATGTCCGAGATAACCAATCCATCCTGAATTGCTTTTATCAGGATATCCTCTAGCCAGTTATAATATGGTTTGTAGATGGAGTTCCACTTCTCCATGGAATGGTCAAACGCCAGCCCTGAATAGCAAAGGACAATCACATCGGTGTGCTCACTAGTAATAATAAAGGTCTCGTCGATAATCACCTTTATCACATCCCAGAAATCCTGACCTTCCCGAATCCGCCCCTTCACTCTCTCCAATGTTTCAGTAAACAGGGAGTCTGCGATTGCCGGTATTAACGCAATTTTCGATGAAAAATATAAATAGAACGTGCCCTGGGCCACCCCGGCTTTTTTGACAATATCTGAAACCGAAGCTTTATCAAGTCCCTTCTCGGATATAACTTCAATAGAGGCTCTTAATATTTTTTCATATTTACCATCAGCACTCCTTGGCATATGAAAAACCTTCCTTCTTATTATATGAATGACTGTCATTCATTTTACCATATAATTTAAAAAAAATCAAAAAGGGCTCAATCTTTTGTTCGACAAAGGATATGGTGACAGGCACCACAAAAACATAAATGTCCACTCCAGATGGACAAAATACCCCAAGTTGTCCACGAGTGGTGCCTGTCACCACCAATGCTTTGGCTACTCTCCGGGATTTGTTACTGTGCCCATGAACAGGATTGCACCAGTTTGGTCATCGGTTATGGCGATGAAGAATGGGCGATTTATTACCATGTGGAATGAGTCTGTGATAAGTAATTTTTCCATTTCTACGGATGTTGAAGCGGCGGCTTCTGTACCTTTTTCAGTTACTTCTAAAAAGGTTTTTTGTTTAACCTTACTGATTAATTGGGAGTCGTTTTCTTTGATCATTTTTGTAAATTTCGCTCTCTCATCAAATGCAGAGGTCATCCCCAGCTGCTTTAGTGCATTTTTGAGTTCCGTTTCGTATTCCAACTTAAATTTGGGCAGTGTGACCATGCACTCTTGCTCTCGCCATTGTGAATTCCATTTTCCCCAGTTATCTTTGTTAAGGATCGTCCTAAATTCCTCCAAATTGGAATCCTCCTTTGGGAGAAACACCTTCATACTCATTTTCCCATCAACATATGGAAGCGAAACAGCCTGAAAGTCTTCATTTTCCATATACGGCAATTCCTCGTTAAGGGTCATGAGCGGCACATCTTTTGTTGTGCCATCTTCAAAATAAAAGGTTCGTTTTTCCGTTAGCGCTTTGTTAAATTCATGCGTCCAATCCCCTTTAAAGTAAGTAGCGTTAATCAGTAAAGCTACTGTATCTTGATCAATATCATCATCCTCGACAAGCTTTTCTATTTTCTCATTAGTAGTCTTCTTTACCCAATCATTAATGAGTTTTGGCGTTTTAGAACTAGTAACAACCATTTCTTGAATTTTGGCATGATAATAATCACGAACATTCTTTGCAAAATCATCTTGGAAATGAAATTGATCATTGAGCCAAATGGAATTAGCTATTTTTAGCTGATTATGCTTAGATCTACTTTGTAGAACGGACATCAAGGAAGCGTTGGCTTTATTGAGCTGGTTAACCTCGATACCTTCCTTATGTAATACCTGTGCCATTTCCTCTTTCGTGATGCCGTCCGCCCCATTGTAAACCATTGAAAGCGCCATTGATAAACTCGTTGGAGAAATAAAAACATTTCCCTCTTTGTTTGCCTTGACCTTCGCCAATAAGTCAAAGCCTAATTGATTATTTGCGGAAATTATCCCCTTATAATCATCCTTTTTAAAAATTACATTGCTCTTACCGCTTGCTGTCTTTTGATTTGTTCCACAGCCAACCACCATAACAAAAAAACTAACGACTAAGATTGGAATGATTAATTTCTTCATACCCGCCACCTCCGTTTACTCTATTAGACTTTAAAAATCTATTATTGTTTCACGGCTATTTCTCTTTTATTTATAAAAAAACCAAATTCTATTTTCATGATGTTCATAGTACTAAATAGACGGTGAACCCTAGCAACGCCACTGATAATTCTCTGACTTGGAAGAGTAGTAATCCTAGCGTAGTGACTGTCGAAGCGAATGGCAAAGTCCATGCTGTCGGTTACGGTTTGGTGGTAATCACAACCGCTTCCGTTCAGATCCTACTAAAATAAGGAAGTGCACAGTGGCAGTAACAAAATAAAAAAAATAACCCTATAAGCAAACTTACGGGATCATTTTTAATGATTTTTCACATGGTCTCCTCTCCTAAAGAAAAGGAAGCACCCGACTATACTGCCAGTGCCTCCATTCTCAAATATTATTTTACTAATACAGCTTGTTCATGCTTTAATTTCTCCAATTCACTATTTTCTTCGTCATCAGCAATATAGTGGCTATATGCAGCATCTTGCTGGGCAAGTGGTTCGGCAAACTGCGTGCCGGCTTGTAGTTCAGCTTCCATTAACAGAATCTTGTCTTCTGCACGAGCTACCCCGCGCATAATAGCATCGGTATGGAAGGATACAGTTGCCTTTTGGATTTGCTTCATTGATTGTGCCACATTGGCTCGTGATGCCAGAAGAACCTTCTTGTGCTGCAATTCGCTATAGGTTTGGTGCAGATCAGCTATTTTTCCCTTCAGCCCCTCAGTCTGGTCCTTGATCGCTTCATATTGCTGTTCATAAAGAGCCAACTGCTTTTCGTTCGTTAGTTTTTCCTGAACGGCCAATTTAGCAATATTCTCCTCCCCTTCTTCTAACGCCAACTTCGCCTGACGCGTCCTTTTTTCCACTAACGCTTTAAGCTCCAAAATGAGCGCTGCCTGTTTATTCTCTACAAAAATTTGTCGTGACAGAGCTTTTTGTGCTTTGGCTATTTCCTGCTCCATTTCTCTCGAATATTCATTTAACATAGCAATTGGATCTTCAAAGCTATCCAATAGTCCATTTAGATCAGCCTTCGCAATGGTTTTGATTCGTTTAAAAATGCCCATATTATTCATTCTCCTTTTTGGTTTTAATAGATTGTTCCCACTGATCTAATACACTTGCATTGTGGTTCACGGTAGGTCTATAGGAACTCATCATTGAAGTATCAATAAACTGCTGCATAGAGGATTCTTTTGATTTTCCTCTCAGCCATTTCACTACGAAATAGCCAACAGCGATGATGATTGCCAGAAATACTAACGTTCCAATCCAGGAAAAGCCTCCATGTTGTGGAGCATTCATCATTTGATGGCCGCCCCCAAAGCCACCGCCTTTAGGTCCCATTCCCATTCCGCCACGATCGTGGCCATGGAACCCAGCTGCTAGGGCATTTGAACCTCCCGATAGAAAGGGGAATCCTAAAACTATTGGCATCATTATAGCACCCCAGAAAATACCTTTTTTCACTTTCATATTCATCGTTATCCTTCCTCCTTTCGTTCTTGATGTTTACAGTTTAGTAGAGTTTGGTGAAAACTTGGTGAAAGGTGAAAGTTTTTTTAAAAAAGATAGAAGGAATGCTATCAAAAAATATATGACACCAGCCCATTTGGGGAGTACAATATTCCTATCAGAAGGTTAAAAAGGGGGACACTGCTTGTGAGGAAAGTACATCTTAGTTTTCCTGTTTCAAAGTTTGCTGTTTTGCTATTGTTTACACTCTTATTTCTAACGCCAAAAGCCTACGCAGCCGTTGATTCCGTCTCTACTTTATCTAGTTTGCAATCAAAAGTGGATTCTGCGATGCATGAGAGAAAAACTTCCTATCAAATTGTGTATAAGGGAAATATTAGTACACTTCAACAAGATATCTCCAATATCATCAACAAGATCTATAATGCTGATGACTATCTACGCTATACTAGTAAGGGTTATTACTATTCCTATAAATATAGTAGCAATATGGCAACCATTACCTTTACTTTCAACTATTGGAATACAGCACAACAAGAAAAGACCGTCAATACCAAGGTAACAGCCATTTTAAATCAAATCATTAAACCGGGCATGAATAACTTTGAAAAAGAAAAGGTCATCCATGATTGGATTGAAAAACATGTCGCGTATGACACAAGTTATTCGAAATATTCTGCTTACGATGCCCTGGTGTCGCCTTATAAAACAGTCTGCCAAGGCTATGCATTGCTTTCATATAAAATGCTCAATCAAGCCGGGATCAAAACAAGAATAATTGAAGGTACCGCTGGGGGGCAATCTCACGCTTGGAACCTCGTAAATCTTGATGGCGTTTGGTACCACTTTGATTCAACCTGGGACGACCCGCTCCCGGATGTTGCAGGCCGTGTAACCTATGATTATTACAATCTGACAGATGCTCAAATAAAAAGAGACCATTCTTGGGTTAAAACCTATCCAGCCGCAACGACAGATTTTTACAATACGTTGAACAAAAAGCTTGTCACCGATCCCGCTAAAGCAAGTGTTTACCGGGGGCTGCTCACTGCATTGGACCTTAACCTTTTATCGAAAAAATACACAGCAAACAATAGAGACGAACTTGCTGCCATGATGAAGGAAGCTATTAAAAACAAGCAATCTACGATTCATATTAGATATATGAATCGTTCTACTCTGTTAAATGACATAGCAACCGCTATTAAAGGAATCCCGAATCTGTCCTATTATTCCTACTCCTATTCTGATTATAAAAGAACGAGCAACATAACAAATGATGTCGTATTGAATGTATCATTTAGATGACACTGGATTTCGCTTAGAGGAAAAAGCCTTGCCGATTTATTCACGGCAAGGCTTTTACTATTTAGAAATCAAGCATAACCTCTATACTCTATTTATCTCACCCATGAATCTTTAAAACCATGTTTCATATTTCTTCATCAGGTTTGAATATTTTTATTGTGGGAGGCACATAATTGGAAAACGCATCAATCAATGCGTTAGGCTTTTCTTCAATGATGGCCATTGATCGGAATTTTTCCTGCAAAAATTTTTGTTCCACCATATGATCAAACAGGTTGATTAACGGGTCGTAGTAATGATCAATATTAAGAAGGCCGCACGGTTTCTGATTCAAACCAATCTGTGACCATGTAAAAATCTCAAAAAACTCTTCAAGGGTTCCGGTTCCGCCGGGCAAGACAATAAATCCATCCGCTAATTCTGCCATTTTTGCTTTTCGTTCATGCATCGTTTCAACCCTATATAGTTCCGTTAAACTTTTATGAGTTATTTCCCGTTCTTCCAGCACCCGAGGGATCACACCAATCGCTTCTCCGCCCTCATTTAAAACTGTATCCGCCACTGCACCCATCAAGCCGATGCTTGAACCTCCATAAACCAACGATATGTTGCGTGCTGCTAATTCTTTACCCAATTGAACAGCTCCAGCTCTATAAGCTTCTGTCGCTCCCAAACTTGAACCGCAAAAAACGGCTAATCGTTTCATTCTATTCCCCCCATGGCTTTTCTTTCCCTATTAAGTATATATAGATTTCCACTAATTTAAAAACCTCAATAGGCTTATTTTCTGTTCGTTAGATAAGCTAGCAACACTATTAACTGATTCTTTCACTCTCCTAAAAACCCATTCTGCCTCCCTCATACCATGTTAAAAAAATTGGTTACGATTTAAATAATATTTTATAATCGCTTGTTTTTTATAACGAAAATATCTTAATTACCATATAAAACTTGAGAGAACTTTTCAGCCTACCCTCAAATTCTTCATACAATTACCTAAGTTTTTAATGTTAGTTACTTTTTTCGACACTAACCTATAAAGGAGGAGTTTTAGTGGATCGAATTTTCAGGTGGATAGTTAAATCATTGTTTGCACCTGTTACTGGACATGCAGGAGCGGTTGCGAGTACAATTGGATTTTTTCTGGCCTTTTTGCCTTTAGATAGTTTAAAAATTCCATTATTGTTTGTTTTGTCACTTTTGTTGCGTCTGAATATCATCGCCTTATTTCTTGGTACGTTAATTACGATTTTTATCCCTAACATTCGTCATTTACCAACCCTGGATTTAAGAATATTAGAAAATTACCCGTTATTTTCTGCCTTTAAAATGAAAATGGAATCTATGCAAGCCATCTTATCAGGGGTCTTTGGAAGCTTGATTGGACTTGTCTGTTATTTTTTCTTCCACTGGCTTTACAACTTGGGGCTGAGAAAAAACGAGCGAAGGAAGGAACAGGTTTTTCTGGATCCTGCAAAAAGACGCTGGTCCATCATTAAACGAATGAGTGCATGCTTTGCAGTATTAATCGTTTTAGCTTCTACCATTTTTATTGAAAGTCTTAATACAAACCCGGCATTTCCTGAGCTGCAATTGGATGAAAGCACAGCAAAGAACGGGATTGAGCCGATTAATACCAAGTTCAGTGAAGCAGAACTGGCAACACAGATTCAAAAAACCAATCCTTCCCCACTTATCCAAAAAAATACGAGGTTATCCAACAAACAGGAAGTGTATGGTTTTTACGTCAATTGGGACGTCAACAGCAAAATGTCTTTCAAAAGGAATACCGATTCCATTACAACATTAGTGCCTGACTGGCTGCAGCTTACACCTGACCTTACCCTTAAAAGCAGTACGGAAAGTTCAATTGCTGCAGAGGCAAAAGCACATGATATAAAGGTTCTTCCATTAGTGAATAATTTTATTAACCATAAATGGGATGGCGAGACACTGCACCGCTTATTCACTGAACCGGGTGCTGAAGATCGTTTTAGTAAAAATTTGTTAACCTATGTAAGCACCAATGACTTTGACGGGATTAATATAGACTTTGAAGGAATCATGCCAAATGACAAAGAGAATTTCACCAATTTTATTGAAAAAGTATCTAAAAGCTTTCATCAACATGGGCTCATGGTCACAGTAGATGTCCCGCCAAAAAACAAAAGTTTTGACTATATTTCTTTAGCAGCAAACGTTGATCGGATGATTGTCATGCTTTATGACCAGCATAACTCCATAAGTAAACCGGGGCCTGTGGCTCAATCGGATTGGGCAAAGGAGAGCTTAACCCAACTCCCTATTCCTTCTGATAAATTAATTGCCGGTTTGGGGATTTACGGTTATGACTGGGAAGAAAACTCCAAGCAACCCGCAGCTACAATGACGTTCGGGGATATCATGAATCTCGGAGCGGGAAACAACCTCCAAATCCATTGGAATCAACAGACAGGTAACCCTTATTTACAGTACAAACGAAATGAAAAAAAACATATTGTTTGGTTTTTGGATGGTGCTACTTTTTATAATCAAATGAAGCTGGCTGTAGATAGCGGCGCAAGCGGAATAGCGGTTTGGCGTCTTGGTTCCGAAGATCCTTCGATTTGGAATTACATCAATAAAACAAAAGAAATGGAAAATCCATCCAATACTCTTAAAACCTTAGTGAACCCTGAACCTGTTCACTATACGGGTGCCGGAGAAATTCTAAAAATTGATTCTCAATCAGAAAAAGGGAACAGAACGATTCGATTAGATTCACTAGGTCTGATTCAAACCGAAACCTATACGGATTTACCCAAGCCATATAATGTAACTCGATATGGCAAACCCAAAACGAAGGAAGTCGTCCTTACCTTTGATGACGGCCCGGATCCAGTCTATACGCCGCAAATATTGGACATTTTGGACAAGAATCATATTAAAGGGGCTTTCTTCATTATTGGAGAAAATGCAGTGCAGCATCCCGAACTCGTTAAAAGGATGTATGAAGAAGGCCATGAAATTGGCAATCATACCTTTACCCATCCTGATGTAGCATCGATCGCCTCATGGCAAACGAAATGGGAGCTGAATGCCACTCAAAGACTTTTTGAAGAAATTACCGGCCGTTCGATGACACTCTTCCGCCCGCCGTATGTAGCTAATGCGGAACCAAGTACAAAGAAAGAACTGTTACCTATATTACGGGCACAGGATATGGGGTATTCCATGGTCGGAGAATTAAATGACTCTGACGATTGGAAAAAGCTATCAAGTAATGAAATTGTAAAGCGGGTATTGGATCAGCTAAAAGAAGGCCATGTGATCTTGCTTCACGATTCTGGCGGTGACCGGTCCAACACTGTAAAGGCCCTGCCGATGATCATTGAGGAGCTTAAAAAGCGAGGTTACACATTTACCACCATTGGCCAGCTTATTGGAAAGAGTCATACTCAGATTATGCCCCCTGCAAGTCAAAACAACCCTTATATGGTTTATGACAAGGCAGTATTCAAGCTCTTGCAAGGCTGGCATTACGGACTAAGCTTCCTGTTCTACTCAGCGATCCTTTTAGGAATCTTACGGATGGCAATCTTCGTATTTCTTTCAAGAAAGCAGATAAAAAGGGACAAGGATTCCAAGATCGACCCCGGCTTTACACCGTTTGTCAGTGTTGTTATTGCTGCCTATAACGAGGAAAAAGTGATTTGCAAAACGGTTGATTCCATTTTATCCAGCGATTACCTTGCTTTTGAGATCCTAATTATCGACGATGGCTCTAAGGATGATACCGCTAAGGTTGTCCAAAAAACGTATGCAGAACACGCCCAGGTCAGATTGCTGACCAAACCCAATGGAGGGAAATCGTCCGCTGTTAATCTCGGTTTTAAAGAAGCAAAAGGGGAAATCGTGGTGGCTCTCGATGCGGATACTCTCATTGCCGAAAATGCCATTTCCCTTCTTGTTCACCATTTTAAAAATGAAAATGTGGCAGCAGTTTCAGGAAATGTTAAAGTTGGCAATAAGGGAAACCTTCTTACAAATTGGCAGCATATCGAATATGTAACAGGCTTTAACCTAGAGAGAAGGGCCTTTGCTACTCTCAATTGTATTACGGTTGTACCAGGCGCAATCGGTGCCTGGAGAAAGACAGCAGTAGAAGAAGCTGGTTACTTTAAAGAAGATACATTGGCCGAGGATACCGATATTACTCTTACGCTTTTACGCCAAGGAAAGAAGATTAAATTCGAAGAAAAAGCGTATGCCTTTACGGAAGTGCCGGAGGATATTAAAAGTCTGGCAAAACAGCGTTACCGGTGGGTTTATGGCACACTCCAATGCTTATGGAAGCATCGCGAGGCTTTATTCAATAAGCAACATAACTCATTAGGTTATATCGGCCTTCCAAACATGTGGCTTTTCCAATATTTTTACCAAACCATATCACCGATTGCAGATATCCTGTTCATAATTGCCCTGTTTGGTCCACATCCTGGAAAGGCAGCGATAGGATTTGCCCTATTTTATCTGCTGGATTTCTTTACTTCCCTATATGCGTTTCGATTGGAGAAGGAAAGTCCAAAACCGCTCGTTTCCTTATTTCTGCAACGAATCCTATATAAACAATTAATGACATATGTGGTCATTAAATCGATCTTCTCGGCGATTAAGGGAGTAACTGTTGGCTGGAATAAACTGAAGCGAAATGGAAATGTAACTCAGGAATCTTCCATGATGAAGGGTGAGGAATATATGTAAGGCGTCAGGTCTTCCCTTTTTAGGGAAGGCCATTTTTAATTACAACAAAAAGGACCACCTTCTTGTTGTGACCCTTTGACTTACTTTTTCTTACCGTTCATTTCTCTGATGTCTCGACGGCTAGCAGCCTTATCTTTAGCAGCTTGGGATACTTTTTGCCCATTGTTGGTTGTTGTGGTGTTCGTACTTGTTGTATTAGATCCTGACGAAGTGGTTGTCGTTGTTTGTACTGATGGTGCACTAATGGCAGGTGTCGCTGTAACGGCATGTGTAGCAGTCGTTGTGGTAATTACATGAGCAGGACTTGGTGAAGTTTCCTTGGTGGAATTACTTTTTTTCGATTGAACAGCCACAATTACTCTATTATTCTTTTGGCTATTATTTAAATCTACCTGAGCAGCAGTACTGTTAGTAGACGGCTTGGTTGGCTCCGGATTCACCTTGGCTGTTGGCGTTAGATCCTTCAGCGTTTTTTCGTTGGTTTCCTCCGCTTTATTATTGTCACCGGCAGGATTTTTTCCTGCTGCTTGATTAGGAGATTGATTAACTAGTAGAGAGTTGGTGACAGAAAACGTGACAAATCCAACTAACACCATGGAAAGAGCGCCCTTGGTCAGTTTGTTCATACTATTCCCCTCGTGCTTTTTGTATTCCTATTAAAAGAATACGATCAAGCATAAATGGATTATGGGGGTAGCTAAAAACTATATACGAACATACATCATAAAGCACCTACTCACCAATCGGATTAATTAAACCGCTTCAAATCAATATACATAATTCCGATGTTCTGCCGATTCATCTACCTGATCAATTGCCTGTGTAAGACGATCATTTAATAAGAACCTATTAGAAAATCTGGTTAAAGGATCCATTATGCACAATTTCATTATCTTTTCTTCAGCCTGTTTACGTTCACTGATATCGCGAATGTTGCTGCTGAAGGAGATGCTTCCAAGCCCCTCCCCAGTAATAAGATCCTTCACCTCAACTCCCCTTGCCAAAGCAATGGGTTCCAACATAATGAGAATTTATGTTTTTATATCCAGAAATGAAATCCATCATTTATAATAAAGAATAATTCGACAAATTACCTATTATTTCTTTGATTTGAAAAGGGGAAATGGCCATGCATAATAAGTTGAGTATAGGAAGAATGGCGAAACTGCGAAATGTAACAGTCGACACGCTGCGCCATTACGACAGAATAGGTTTGCTGAAACCGTATCTGACTGACCCGGATTCGGGATATCGCTACTATTCCATATATCAGTATGAAGTTCTTGGGACCATAAAAGAATTAAAGAAAGTTGGTTTCTCTCTTGAAGAAATTAAGGACTTTCTAACCAATCGCAATGTCAAAAAATCCGTTCAATTACTAAGAAAATCAATAGGCAATATTGAGGATAAAATCCAGGAATTGCAAGAGATTCGTGATATTTTAACCACAAGGTTATCCAATATTGAGGATTTTACAAATCATTATCTAGATTCGGATATCATAATCAAACAACTCGAAGAACGTAAATACATTCAGCTTGAAAAACCTGTAGGTTGGGAGGACCAAGAAAACCTTTATCTAGGAATCCTAGAGTTAGAAAATATGATTGGTGGGGCCATTCCAGCATTGGCAAGTAATATATTTGGAGATTTTATTAAAAAAGAGTACTTTAACGAATTACGTCATACTTCTGATTTATCCCATCAAATTAGTACTTACCAATCCCAATTATTTATACTTGTACAAAATGAAGAGCCAGTAATCCCAACACTCAAACTTGAAAAAGGACTTTATGTTTGTTCTTATTATGGAGGAGTTGTTAGGGAAAAAATGCTGGCACAGTTTAAAAAACTACTTCGTTATATTGATACTCATGGCTACCAGATTATAGGTGACGCTGTTCGAATCATGCAGGTTGACATATCATTAACAGATCAATACGATGAAGCATTTTATGAAATACAAATTCCCATTAAAGAGCCTTCGAAATGACATAATCATTTCAAGGCTTTTTTTTGTCACATTGACTCTCGAGTAAGACGATACTTTATGATGAATTGGAACGTTCATTTTCCAATTTGCTGAAAAAGAAACGTTGGAAAGATTAATGAGGGGATGGGTGAAACATGGCTAAACATCTAGCCGATATCATTATTTCAAGTAATGCAGTATTTACGGGTCTATCCGACCAGCCAAAACCTGCTTCCATAGCCATCAAAGACAACAAAATTATGGCAATTGGTTCTAAAGAAGAAATGGAATATTTCGCGGCAGAACACACTAAAAACTATCATTTCAACGACCAGCTTATAATGCCGGGATTCCATGATTTTCATCTTCATATTATGCAAGGTGCTGTTTCCCTTAAAAGTGTCAATTTGTTTGCGGCCCGCTCGGAAGAAGAAGCACTTCAAATGATTAACAAATTTGCCCAATCAAATCCGGAAAACCCATGGGTCATTGGATTCACATGGGATGCTAGCTACTGGGATACTCAACAATTACCTGATCGTTATTCATTAGATCAAATCATCCCGGATCGTCCAGCCCTTATGTTCCATGCAGAAGGACATTATGCTTGGGTAAATTCAAAGGCATTAGAAACTGCAAATATTACCGGTCAAACAGAAAACCCTTCTTACGGAGTAATCGGAAAATATGAAAATGGCGACCCGAATGGCCTCTTATATGAAAAAGCAATGGATGCTGTCATTCAACACGCCTTCAATTTCAGGGACATACAAAAAGAGGATATGTTCGCTAACTTCTTAAAACATGCAGCAAGCCTTGGAGTCACTTCCGTTCACGATTTACATGCGTTAAAAAATATAGACGCCCTCGAGGTTTTCAAAAAATTTGAGGATAAGGGTGAATTAACAACACGTATTCATCTTTGGCCTGCTTTAAATGGTGATCTAGAACATGCTAAACAACTACGTAATACCTATCATTCAACTAAACTCCGAGTGTCTGGGCTCAAACAATTTATCGATGGTGTCATTACTGCTCGAACAGCCTATTTATTAGAACCTTATACTGATCAACCAGATATATGTGGTGAGACCTCTTTTCCACCTGAGACGATAAAAAAGTGGGTAGTGGATGCGGATAAAGAGGGATTCAGCATTCGCTTTCATGCAATTGGCGATGGAGCGATCCGTCTTGCTTTAGATGCTTATGAACAAGCGCAACGGGTTAATGGCAAGCGTGACTCCCGTCATAACGTGGAACATATTGAAGTGATTCACCCTGATGATATCCCTCGTTTCCAAAAGCTTGGTGTAACGGCTTCAATGCAGCCTGACCACTTGGCGATGTCGGAACGAGGTGTTTACACTGACAAAATTGGACCTGAAAGAGAAAAACAAGTTTTCTTGATTCATACACTGCAAGAATCCGGTGCAACAGTAGCATTTGGAACTGACTTCCCTATCGATATCCTGAATCCACTTCAACAAATCTATCGTGCCGTCACAAGAATTGACAGCAGCGGAAACAAGGTATGGCATCCGCATGAACGGATAGCCCTTTCGGATGCCTTAAAAGCGTATACGATTGGCCCGGCTTACGGCTCATTCCGAGAACATGAATTAGGGACATTGGAAGCGGGAAAACTCGCGGATCTAGTTGTTTTGGAAAGAAATCTCTTTGATATACCAGAAGAAGAAATACCGGATACAAAGGTTCTGTTAACACTGGTTGATGGGAAAGTAGTTTACCACCATATCTAGTTCCAAATTAGCATAGTTTACACTGAGGATTCCACAGTGGGAGAATCTCTTTTGAATTTGAACAATTTTTCACTATACAACATTGCGACTAGCAGGAGGAAAAAATATGAGTATTAAGTTTAAATTAATGCTAGGATTTACATCTGTTTTAATCGTAAGTATGGTTGGATTTGCCATTCTGTATTTTTCTATGCAAAATCTAGGTAAATCATATGATGATGTCATCCAAAACGATGTGAAATTGTACAACCTGGCACAAGAAATTCAATATGAGGACTCGGTGATCAGCGGTACTGTAAAAGGAATGATTATTCAGCCTGGCAGCAAGGCGGAAAAAAGCCTCTATGATAAATATGGAGAGCAGATTACTAAAAATATCAAAAAAGTTTCTTCTAAGGTTACCGATCAAAAATCTAAGACCATTCTAAAAAATCTCGAAAGCAACAACAAAACATTATGGGATTTAGAATCTAAAATGAGGAAACTCGCTTTTACAGATAAGGAACAAACGTTAGAAATTTATAATGGGGAATATTACCAAATTAACACTATTTTTTCAAACAATGTAGCGGATTTTAAGCAGATACAGCTAGATTTATTGAATGCGAAAATCAAAGAGCAAAAGAAATTAGTTAAGGTTCGTTCCATTATTAGTGTAGTCGTTATAATTATTTCCATTTTTATAGGCATAACCCTTTCCAGCCTTATCTCAAGAAAAATTACAAAGCCGCTATTCTCCATGATGCAAAAGCTTGATCAATTATCAAATAATGATGGGGATTTAACTCAGAGATTGGAAGTACGAAGTAATGACGAAATTGGCCAAATGGCACTTGCCTTTAATAAAATGATGGAAAATATTCAAAACATTATCAAACAGGTTCAATTAGCGGCAATAGAGGTAGCGTCATCCTCCGAAGAGCTGATGGCGAGTGCTGAACAAAATTCAGTAGCCACCAAGCAAATTTCTGCCTCTATCGAAGAAATTTCCACCGGCATCAAACAACAAGTCGGCGGGACAGATCAGATCTCGATTGCAATGAGAGAAATGGCCATCGGAATCGTGACAATTGCCAATTCTACCGGAATCGTGACTGAGTCGGCTTACAAAACGATTGATGATGCAAATGAGGGACATACGGTTATTGAAAAAACAATTGAACAAATGAAAACAATCCAAGCATCCGTTGGTGAAGCTGGTGAAAAAGTTCAAGAATTAGGGAATCTTTCACAAGAAATCAGTCAAATTATTGATGTTATTACAAATATAGCGGAACAGACCAATTTATTAGCATTAAATGCTGCCATTGAAGCCGCACGGGCCGGTGAATCAGGAAAAGGATTTGCGGTTGTCGCGGAAGAAGTAAGAAAGCTTGCCGAGCAGTCCAAAGACTCAGCAGCAAAAATTTCAACAATCGTGTCCAGCATTCAAGTCAATACTTCTAATACAGTCAACTCGGCCAATAAAGGTATGGATGATGTGAATACCGGTATCCTGGTCGTGGATGAAGCAAGAATTGTATTTAATCGTATTGTCCAGTCCATCCAGGATGTCACCGAACAAATCCAAGAAGTATCAGCGGCATCCCAACAGATGTCCTCAGGAACAGAGCAAGTTGCCATGTCTGTTACAAATTTGGCAGCCATCACAAATCAATCTTCCGCCAATGCACAAAACGTAGCGGAATCAGCAAAGGAACAATTGCTGTCAATCCAAGAGATTTCCTCCTTCTCTAGCAACTTGTCTAACATGGCCAATAACTTAGAAAAACTTACAGGTAAATTCAAAGTTTAATAACCTGCTAGAAGCACTTGCCCAGAATCGGGCAGGTGCTTTGTTTATTTTCATTACCCTTCGTCAGCTTCGAGGATGATCAATCCCGCAGTGAAAATACTTGAAAACGGCCTCACTGGTGTAGACACCCTTTATCTTTTTTTCACAATAACAGATTGATAACTATTAAATAATTTCAATGACAAGTTCTTAGTGAATTCCTGTGCCTCGTGGATAAATGCTTTTAGAGCAGGATTCATGAAATGGGTTGAACGCACCTCTAGCCCTAAGTTTTGATAGACTTGCGGGCTTAAATAGGATGCCGTGACTTTGGATAAGGTAGACGGAATGGCCAACTCCGGAAGAATCGTATTTCCTACCCCCTCCTGAACCATTGCGATGATCGTGGCAATGTCACTGACTTCAAATTGAACATTTGGAGAGATCCCTTGTTCTTTAAATATCTTTCGAATAACATGGTTACACTCTTTTGGCATGATGAAGGGCTCACTGGCAATATCCTTTACATGAATGGCTTCTTGATGGCGTAACGGATGATTTTCCGAAACAAATACAACCATTTTATCCTGGAGCAAGGGGATAAATTCAAACTCCCGCTTTTCTTCGGTGACCACGCCAACATCCACCACTGATAATGTAAGCCAATTTTTTACCTCATCTTGGTTTCCTTCATATAGCACGACTTCTACACCCGGAAATCGTTTCTTAAAAGAACTAATCATTCCAGGTAATAGCTTAGCCGCCATACCTGCAATACTTGCCATTCTGATCGTTCCTGTTTCCAGTTCTGTCATCCCCGTCGCTTCATGGATGATCTTTGTTTGTATCACCATCAATTCCCGAACCAGAACTGAGATGCGTTCCCCAACCTTTGTTAAACTAATCCCACTTCTGCTTCGGTTCAGTAATTTAACATTTAACTCCGATTCCAGAGCTGCCACCGCCTGACTGACGGCCGATTGCGAAAGGCCGATCTGCTCACCGGCCTTAGTAAAACTTTTTGCTTCCACCACTTTTAAGAAAACCTCTAATTGAAATAAAGTCATCGTAAACCTCACTCCTACATTAGATTTTACTTATTTAATATATTCAAAGTATTAATTTTACTTATAGTATAACTCATCATATACTACTATCAAAAGACAAATGGAAAGGTGAGGAAAATCATGAGTATTTTACAGGCAGAGGGACAAGAAATTTATAAGGAGATTGAAACAAGTCAGTCCGTCTTGATTGATTGCTGGGCTCCCTGGTGTCCACCATGCAGATTGATCGGGGCTGTCCTAGAAGAAATTGATTTAGAGTATGATGTAAAAATAGTTAAGGTGAATTCCGATGAAAATCAGGAGTTTATCAGAGAGTATGAGGTAATGGGGATCCCAACATTATTATTTTTTCAAGAAGGACAGCTGGTGAAAAGGATATCTGGGTTCCAACCGAAAGCTCAGCTGGTTGAAACCTTAAAAGAATCTGGGTTCATTCAATAGGTCAGGGAATTCCCTACCAAAAAGGGATATTTATTTAGAAATAACAAAAAGGGCTAGCCGCTAGAGGCTAACCCTTCTTTTATTAATCGGTCACTTTTACTGAGCTACTCATATTAGGCAGCTTTTTGCTCAAATGCGTCTCCAACTTTATGCCCTTCCCATTTTGAAATTACAATGCTGGCTAGTGCGTTGCCGACGATGTTAACACATGTACGAGCCATGTCAAGAATTCGGTCAACACCAAGTATAAAGGCCAAGCCCTCTACCGGAACGCCCACACTGCCTAAGGTTGATAAGAGAACAACAATCGAAACACCCGGTACACCAGCAATTCCTTTGGAGGTAATCATTAAAATGAGAACCAATGTGATCTGGTGCCCAATACTCATATGAATGCCATACATTTGAGCGATAAACAATGCTGCAATGGCCTGATACAAGGTGGAGCCATCCAGATTAAAGGAATAACCGGTTGGGATGACAAAAGATGTAATTCCTTTTGGACAGCCGATTCGTTCCATTTTTTCCATAATTCGCGGAAGTACCGTTTCTGAGCTTGCAGTTGAATAGCCTAGAATTAATTCGTCTTTTAGATAGGCTAATAATTTAAAGATGTTGTAGCCGCAAATTTTTGCTACAATGCCTAGAATAACGACAATAAAGAATGCCATCGCACCATATACAGTAATAACCAGTTTTCCTAGCGGGATTAACGAAGACAGTCCAAATTTTGAAACAGTAACCCCAATTAAAGCAAATACACCGAATGGAGCAACCTTCATAATCTGATTGGTTATATAAAACATTGCATCGGCAGTGCCCCTAAAAAAGTCGATAATCGGCTTACCTTTTTCACCAATGGCCGCTACACCAAGTCCAAACATAACAGAGAAGAAAATAATCGCCAGCATGTCTCCATTTGCAAATGCCTGTACGACATTGGTCGGTACAATATTTACAAATGTATCAATTTTGGAGTGGGATTCCGTTGCTTTTTCAGTCGTTACATAGGAACTAATATCTGACTTTACTAATTGAGAACGATCCACACCTGTCCCCGGATGAAAAACATTTGCAATTAACAAGCCGACCACAATCGCAATGGTGGTAATAATTTCAAAGTAAAGCAGGGTTTTGCCGCCTAGCTTCCCTAATGTTTTCATATCTCCGGCACCTGCTACTCCTACAACTAGGCAGGCAATCACAATCGGTACAACAATCATTTTAATTAATCGTAAAAAGATATTACCAATCGGCTGTAAAAATTGTTCAACATGCGGATTACCGTAAAAAACGGCCCCCACAATAATCCCCAATATTAATCCAATAAAAATTTGCCAAGCTAAGCTATTCTTTTTCACTCGCTTCTCTCCCATCTTTTGATACTATTAATAGTAGAAAATACATTGTAAACGATTCCATGGATTAATCGTACATCCCTAACTACGAAAAACTACAAAAAACTACAAAGATGAATTATAATTTTTAGAGTAGTTAGAATCTTCGTTGCATAAAAGGGGGAAGAACCGATTCGTGACAAATTATTAGCTTATTTGTTTATGATGATTGCTGTACCGATCGCTGGTGAAGTAAAGGTGTATCCCTTTAGCAGCCCTGATCAAAGGATCAGCATGAGTGCGCCGGTTTTTTTCTTTATCCTGTTATGGTCACGTAAAATCCATCCAATTTTTGCAGGCTTTGTAACAGGGGCCTCCGTTCTCTGCTTTCGAATGATTCACGACAAACTGCTAGATGGAGCATTCCAATTTTCTACTAATTTTCCTGTGTTTTTTTATTACATGCTTTTTGCTCTGTTTTTTCATATTTTCAAAGTTAAAAAGATGTATTCCAAACCTCTGCTAATTGGCCTGCTAGGTATGGTTCTTGAAATAATCGGAAATGTAACAGAAATGACCATTCGCCATTTCACGACCGATATGAAAATGACGGGTTCAAACTTACTGATCATCGTTTTGGTCGCCATGATCCGCAGCTTTTTTGCACTCGGTTTTTTTAATGCTATTTTAGTTCGGGAAACAAGATTGGCCGAAGAGCAGCAGCGACAACGGACCGAACAAATTTTATTATTTGTGTCGGAATTATATGCTGAAAAATTCCAATTGGAGAAATCGATGAAAAACGCGGAGGAATTAACCAGCACCTGCTATGCCATTTACCGGGATTTAAAAGAGGAGAACCATCTTACACATGCACAAGCCATGCTAAAAGTCGCTGGTGAATTGCATGAAATAAAAAAAGATAATCAACGGATTTACGCAGGATTATCCCGTTTAATGACCAAGGAAAAGTTGGCAGATTTCATGGATATTAAGGATATTATCTCTGTCATCAGCCTCTCAAATAAAAATTATGGGGAGCTTCTTCGGAAATCGGTTCAAATTCAAGTTAATATCTATGGTGAGCATCCGAAGTACCAGACTTTCCTCCTCCTCTCCATCCTAAATAACCTTGTCGCCAATGCGGTGGAGGCGATCAAGCATGAGGGGAACATTGCGTTAACAGTGGAAATGGTGAAAGACCAAGTCAAAATAACAGTAAAAGATAATGGAAACGGAATTTCTGAGAAAAACAAAGCGTATATTTTTGAACCGGGCTTTACAACAAAGTTTAATCAGGACGGAATAGCATCAAATGGCATTGGTTTATCTTACACAAAAAATATTATTGAAAATCTAGGAGGCACTATAAAACTGGTTCAGTCATCACAAGAAAAAGGAACTACCTTTGAAATTCATCTTCCAGTTGCCATGTTAATTAAAAAGGAGGAATGAAGATGAACTTTTTCATAGTCGATGATACCGCTAACATCAGAGGAATGCTTTCAAATATCATTGAGGAAGAAGAATTGGGTACCATTGTAGGGGAAGCAGCCGATGGAGCCGAAGTAGATGCTCAGACTCTGAACAAAATGGAAGTCGATATCCTTATTATTGATCTTCTCATGCCCATTAGGGACGGAATTGAGACCGTAAGAGCGATCGCCCCTTATTTTCAGGGGAAAATCATCATGATCTCGCAAATCGAATCGAAGGATATGATTAGTGAAGCATATTCCATCGGAGTAGAGCATTATATTACAAAGCCGATAAACCGGCTTGAAGTGGTTAGCGTCCTTAAAAAGGTAAGCGACTATCGGTTGTTGGAAAAATCGCTTCATACCATCCAGCATTCCTTAAGCATTTTAACCAAGAGTACCACCAAAAACCGCAAACTTGAAAGCCAGCAACCAACAAAGCAGCCATCATTCACATCCACTGCAAAGAAAATCTTGTTTGAACTTGGTATGGTTGGCAAGAGCGGTGAAAAGGACCTTTTGGATCTATTAGAACAGATGCATCAATGGGAAATGCAAGGTAATTACGAAATCCCTAACTTACATGTGCTGTATGAGCTTACAGCAAAAAAACATCTCGATGTCTCTGCAACTCAACAGGAACTCCGAAAAGAGTGCAAAGCAGTGGAACAGAGAGTCCGCCGGGCAATCCAACAGGTGCTTGAGCATCTCGCTTCACTGGGATTAACCGATTACGCCAATCCAACTTTTGAATATTACTCATCCAAGCTATTCGATTACACCCAAGTACGAATGAAAATGCACGAGTTGGAAGGCAAAAACACCGCAACTCCTTCACGAATAAACATAAAGAAATTCCTCCAGGCCTTACACATGGAAATAAAGTTCAAGGTAGACATGTTCACCGAGATGATGGATGTTTCAAAATGAAGCACCAAATACAGAAAAAAAGAGGCAAAGAAAATTGAAAAATTTCCATTGCTGCGCCACATGCCAACATTTCCGAGCAGAGAAAAAAGCAGAAGGAATGAAATACTTTTGCAAAAGATTAGGCTATGAAACAAAGACACACTATCAATTTCAATGTTGGAACCCAAAGGACTCTATTATCAAACTCATTCAAAAGCAAAAAGACGACTGAAATTCACATTTTTGAGATAAACAGTCGTCTTTTTTAGCTTCTTTAACCGGAATTTATTTTAACAGCGGAATTCTATCCCGGTATTTTTCTATTAATTGCTGGTTATGTTGATCAGCTCCATCAATGTTTCCACTTAAGAAGATTGGTGGTTCAAAGCCATTGTCTGCCATCATTTTTACCGCTTCGGCAAAGATGGCATTAATGATGACTGCCCCCACTACAGTTGATGTGGGGCCAAATGGTACACTAACCTTTTCATAAGAAAGGGCTGCATCCCCTTTGGTTGAATAGTTATCGATCACTAAGTCCACCGAATTAAATAAGTGTTTACCGCTCTCATGCCTGGATGGCTGGCTCTTCGAATATTCCAAGGAAGTGATCCCAATTACAAAAGCCCCTTTTGCTTTAGCCATTTGGGCTACATCCACAGGAACCGGGTTACGGCCAGAAGTGGAAATGACAAACATAACGTCTTCTTTACAGATGTCTTGGGTGCCCATGAACTCAGCTGCTAAGCCGTTTTGTCGTTCTAACTGTGAGGACCTTATTGCGCCTTCATGCAGCATTAAGGGCTCAAACAAGATGGGATTAATAGGAACAAGTCCGCCAGCTCGATAACATACCTCTTCTGTTAAAATATGAGAGTGGCCGCAGCCGAATAGTTGAACGATACCGCCATTTTGAATCGCTTTTGCCACCTGTTCAGCTGCTTCCTTCAAATTCGCCATTTGATTTTTTTCAACCAGTTCAACCTTTTCTTTTGCCTTTTCAAAGTACTGTTTTAACATGGTCCTGTCCCCCCTGCCAATCGAATAAATTTTACCACCTCTTTTAGGAATAGTTCTTCCCGTTTCTATGTCAAAGTTACTCCCTTATAGACAAAATTTAATGGATATTCCTAATATAAACCCAATACCTAAAAATGTAGAGACCCATGCCCCCCCACTTTTTATACCATTCAAGACTAAAGCATGCAGATCATGTTTGCAAAATTGAACTATATTTTATAAATAAGGCTCTGTTCAACTTGTATGTTGATTTCCGCTCCAGGCACTTCGCTTTCCGTGGGCGTTTCGGCGAGCCTCCTCGGCGCTTGCGCCTGCGGGGTCTCTCCAGAACCGTACTCCCACAGGAGTCTTCATGCCTTCCGCTCCTATCAACATGTATTCTTTAAAATAGCCAATAAAAAAACCAACTCCATGTGTGAACGAGTTGGTTTCATTTTGCCAAAGACATCTAATTTCTATGAGGTTTCCTTTATTACATCCCAACGTAAGCAGAGATGGCAGCAAACACAGCTGCAATAATCCACAAAATTGGGAATATTTTTAGCATTAATTTGAGCCATTGACCAAAACTGATTCTGGCAATCGCTAAGCCAGCTAATAATACCCCGTTTGTTGGAGAAATAATATTCGTTAAGCCATTACCGAATTGATAGGCGGTAACAGCCGCTTCTCCATGAATCCCCATTAGATTCGCCAATGGAGCCATGACAGGCATTGTTAACGAAGCCTCACCAGATGAGGATGGGACGAAAAACGTAATAATGTTGTGAACCAATAGCATGATGGTAGTAAAAGCAAACTTTGGCAGCCCCCCCATCATGGAAGCCAATGAATTTAATATAGTATCAATAATCATTCCATTTTCAGCAATAACCAAAATACCGCGGGCAAGTCCAATAATGACAGCCGCATAAACAAATTCGCTACAGCCTTGAACAAAGTTTTCAGCCAATTCCTTTTGGTTCATTTTTGCCACAATACCTGCAAATAAACCTAACCCCACAAATACCGCACCTATTTCGGTCATGTACCAGCCGTGTGAAAGAATACCCCATATAATGAGTGCAAGAGCTACGCCAAATCCAGATAAAATAATTTTATCACGAACAGAAAAACAAACGACTTGTTCCACTTCTTCTTTTATAAATTGAGATCGATTTTCTAAATCGTTCTTATACACAACTGACTTCTCTGGATTTTTTCTAACGCGGGCTGCGTACCACATCGTAAAGCCAATTGAAACGCCCGTAAACACAATCCATTCAATAAACCGCAGCCATAATTGCGGATTACCCTTAATGCCGGAAACTCCTTGTGCAATCAGAACAGAAAATGGATTAAGCGTTGAACCCACATATCCAATTTGAGTACCTAAAAATAGGATTAAGATGGCTGTAATCGAATCAAATTTCAGGACAAACATAAGGGATATAAAAATAGCATAGAGCGGAATGGTTTCCTCACTCATTCCAAAAGTTGAACCGCCCAAACTGAAAAGGATCATAGCAATCGGAATGACAAAAATCCCTTTATTTTGCAGCTTGTTTGATAAGGCAATCAGGCCTCTGTCAATAGCACCCGTCTTTAAAATAATTCCAAAGGCTCCACCAACAATTAATACAAAGGCTACTACGTCTGCAGCATTGATAACACCCTCCATTGGGGCACTTAGTATTCCTGTGATCCCTTGACGCAAATCACCTGCATCACTTACCTTTGGAATCGTATGAAATGTTCCCGGTACGATGACACTTCTTGTTGAGCCATCTACTGTCACATCTTTCCGGTCAAATTGTCCGCTTGGCAAAATCCATGTTAGTAGGGCTACGATGATAATAATCAAAAAAATAAGTGAATAACTATGAGGCAGGGTCCACTTTTTCCGTTCTTTTGCCAGCTTTGCTACCATTTTAGCTTCCATTACTAGTCCCTCATTTCTCAATTAAATGACGTCCCTAAAACGTATTATCAAGAGACATAAAACATCCTGTTTTTCATTGGAAATAGCTATACGTGAATCTTTTCCTTGGTTAAATCATAAACAATATCCCCATCGACCATTGTCAAAATCGCTCTGGCATTTCTTACTTCAGAGGCAGGAGTTTCAAATAAATTCCGGTCAAAAACGGCAATATCTGCATATTTTCCCTCTTCTATGAAACCTGTTATGTCCTCCATAAAATGATGCCTTGCCCCATTAATCGTCCATGCCTTCAACATTTCAGCGATCGGCATTCCTCGTTCAGGGTGCCATCCATCCTCAGGTGAGCCATCTGGAAAAAGCCGCTTAGATGCAGCATAGATCGAATCTGGAACACTCGTGATAAACAAAGGTAAATCTGTCCCCGCAGTAATCGTGATCCCTGCGTCTAGCATCGCCCTATAATCATAAAAACGATATTCTTTTTCCACTCCTACCACATCGGCCATATACGACTCTTGATAAGAAGGAATCAGCAATAAAATCTGTGCATAAATTTCTGCAAAAATCTGATTCTCTCCCATGCGTTTTAAGTCATCGGGATGCGGAAACTCTAAGTCACTAATCGAATGGCGCGCATCACGATACCCATTGATCTTCCTGCATTTTTCTAAAATGGTAACAGCCTGACGGATCGCAGCATCCCCCTCTGCCGTTAAACAGCATTTCAAACCATGACGGTCAGCCTCTACTACCCAATTTTCAATTCTCTCATAATCAACTTCTCGTAAATTTCTGACATCCGCCATATCTGCATATGGCTCTAACATATCACCAGTATGATCCGCTACAACCCCATCTACCATTATTTTGTATCCTTGAAACTGCAGATGATCATGTTGATATTGTTGCTGATAAGCTTTTCCTACTTCAATATTAAGGGGCTGCAACACAGGTTCCAGAACAAAATGAACCCTGATTGGCAGTTGCTCCTCATTAGATAATTCCCTTAAAACAGGCAGCAAATCATACTCGTCAAAACCGATATCTTTTATCGAGGTAACTCCCCTAGAAGCTAACAGCTGACAAAACTGAAGGAACTCTTCCCTCACTTTCTCTTTTTCTTTCAGCATATCTTTTAATAATGCTGCACGGTCCTCAGCACTGCATTGACCAGGAGTAAATCCATACTGATCAATGGCCCTTTGATTCATCCAACACCAATTTTTTGTTCGATTAATAACAATCACCGATCTGTCCGGAAAGGCTTTATCCAATACACTTTGTTCAGGAATACACCCAAAGTTTTCCTTATCCCAGCCAAATCCATAAAGATTCTCAGTTGGCCCCAATCCATTAGAATACTCTTTTAATAGAGTAACAGCTTCGTTTACAGATGTGACCTTCGACAAATCCAGACCACGATTCATGGACATATATCCGGTAAAGAATACATGGTTATCGTGAATTCCCGGCATTATGAGCTGATCGTCAAACTGATATACCTTCGTTTTCGGACCAATCCAGTGATATTGCTCGTTTTTATGACCAACTGCAATAATTTTTTTATCCTTAACAGCAATAAACCCGGCAAACGGGTCGTCTTCTTTCCCTGAAAAAATAACATTAGAAACTAGCACAGTATCGGCATTTAAATGGCTAGTAGGCATCCAGGCACCTTCATTCTCACACAAATTTTAATAGCGTTTTCATTTTTTTATAGTAACCACCGTTATAACGTCCACAATACGTCATAACGGTGGGTAAAGGATCTCTTTTACAACGTAAATTGATAGCGATCCCCAATAATAAACTGTTTCCCTACATGAACAGGCATGCCGTGTTGATCGTGAATAATGGTATTCATGAAGAACAACGCTTTTCCAATGGAAGTTTCAAGCAACTGGGCCTTTTCTTCATCTGCCACTTCAATTTCCAGTGTCGTATTCCCAGACTTCACAGGATCTATGCCATACTTCTCCCGTAATAAATCGTACAATGAACCTTCCAGTGACTCATCCATTAAAAAATGAAATCGATTATATGGATAATAGTTATTCTCCAGCATCAACGGGTGATCACCTGCATATCTAATCCTTTGGATATAGATGACCTTTTCATCTGGTTCAAGATTTAGCACCTTTTTAAGTGCTGAATCCGGTTCCATCATTTCCTTCTTGGTCACGACACTATGAGACGATAAACCGTTTGCCGTGCAGGTTGCAGTAAATCCCATTACATGTTTGATTTTACGATCAATTTTCGAATGACTGACAAAGGTCCCAATCCCATGTCGCTTCACTAAGTATCCTTCCTTCACAAGCTCTTCCACTGCTTTACGGACGGTAACTCGGCTCACCTTGTATTGATCCATTAATTCCGTTTCGTTTGGGATTTTCCCCCCCTGCTTAAATGTTTCATTTAAGATCGCAGACTGAATGGCTTTTTTAATTTGCATATATAATGGTTCTTGCTGATTGACGTACACCTTTTTCTCCCCCCACATTTTTCCCTTTATGTAGAAAGAGTATCAAACGTTTTACGATATCACAAGCCGCGCGAAACAATTATTGATAGGACACCCCAAACCCAAAAGAACCTTCAACAAGGCAGCTATTGGCTGCAAACACCGCCGCTTCCCTCATTGCCTGTGCTATGTCAGGATGTTGAATATAGTGAAGCAAAAATGCCGTAATGAAAGAATCTCCAGCTCCCATTGTATCTACTGGTTTAACATACTCCGGATACTGATAAAAGTACTCTTTTCCATCATAGGCAACGGTGCGATCACTTCCGCGGGTCGCTATGAGAATTTGGCCATTCTTAGAAAAGTTGCTTTTTAAAAATTCCTTTGTCTCCTGTTCAGATAAATGACTGCAGGAAAAAAAGGCAAAGTCCACAAAATGAATATATTGATCGATTTGCTCCTGTTGAAAATCATCGGAAAAGTCAAAAGATAATGGCACCTGAAGGCTATTCAGTTGTTCCAATATATGTCCGGTATGACTGTACAAACCTGTATGGACCAACAAACAATCTTGTAAATACTCTATATCATCATTCGTTAGTTCCAACAAATGTTCACGAGTTACACCGCCATCATTGCTACCAAGAAAAACACGATCTCCATCCTCAAGAGTGACACGGGCACATCCATTTTCTCCGCTGAAATGTCTGCATCTGGATATGTCAATTTGCAATTCTTTTAGTACATTTTCTACATGTTCCGCTTCCCGGTCATCACCAAATGTCCCGATAAATGCGGAATCAGCCCCTAATTTTTTCGCAAATACACTAAAGTTAAGGGCATTGCCGCCAGGATACATGGTTTTAATATGAACATATTTATCTACAACATTATCTCCAATTCCAATAACCTTTACCATTTGACTGTCACCTCGTTTTAGTATGCAACTTTTCCCATATACCGACGTGTTTCCAATGGATGATTCCGTACATCAGCTAGTGCCTGGCGATATACGCACATAATACTATAGAAGAGAATGGGATTAAAATATTCAACAACCTCATCCGCGATCGTATTAATTCCCAATTCTTTCGCATCAACAACTTCTACCTTTTCCGCGTATTGATCAAGGAATGTTTTGACACGTAAATCCAAGGCACGTGTTCTGCCCTCATTGACCAACAATATAAATGGAGTTTCTTTGTCAGTTACTTCAAAAGGCCCATGGAAGTATTCCCCGGAATGGATCGATGCCGCATGAAGCCATTGCATTTCCATTAATGAGCAAATCGCAAAACCATAGGCATGGCCATAAGATGCCCCACTTGAAAGGATATAAAATAATTCCTCATTTTGATATTGGTTGGCAAACTCCTTTGTTCTAGCAGCTACCAACTGCTCTCCCTTTTTAATGATTCCATTAATTTTTTCAAATCCATTTTGGAAGGCTTCATAGTACGAATATCCTTCAGTCAATGTGAGAACCTCAACAGCCAATTGCAGAATAATGGCCATTGGGTTATTTTTGACATCACTTTCAGCCCCCCATTCATATATAAACGCATGATCGGAATATTCCAGCAATGAGGCTTCTTTATTATGTGTCAAACCGATGGTGTGGGCCCCATGCTCCTTGGCTACCTTCGCTGCTGCCACGGATTCCGGTGTGTTTCCTCCATGTGAGCAAACGATCACAAGAGAATCTTGATTTAACCGTTTTGGTGTTGCATGAACAAACTCATTTGCTGTAAAAAGACCTGTGACCACTTTTCTGGCTTCGGACTCAAGAAAGTATTTTGTGGGATACATATCGACTAACGAGCCGCCACACGCCACCAAGTAAACTTCCGTAATCCCTTCTTTCGTTGCTGAAATCATCTCATTTACCACTTTTGCAACATTCATTTCTGCCACTCCTTTACTAAGACGTATTAAAGACGTATTACTGTTATGTATTTAATATAACCGTTTTCATTTTTAGATTCAATAGGAATCTTTTATTTTTTTTACTAGATTGAAAAATATATCCTGTCTGAATTGAAGCTGGCTTTCGGACTGCTACTCTACTTTCTCCTGCCTTCATTTAATTTACCAAGATGTCTGGATTGCCATTTCTAAATCCTTCCAAACGCGTGAACTCTAGCAAAGTCAATGAGTAGAGGTGATAGAGAATTCCTTCTTCGGGCACCGCTGAGCCTATCAGGCGTGTTCGTGTCCGAACATCTCACTTCTTCGGACACCGTCGGGCTTATAAGACCTGTTCTTGTCCGAACATTTACCTTCTTCGGACACCGCCGGGCCTATAAGACCTGCCTCTGTCCCAACACTTCTCTTCTTTGGACACCGCTGAGCCTATCAGGCGTGTTCGTGTCCGAACATCTCACCTTTTCGGACACCGCCGAGCCTATAAGACGAATTCTTGTCCGAACATCTCACTTCTTCGGACACCGTCAGGCCTATAAGACCTGTTCTTATCCGAACATTTACCTTCTTCGGACACCGCTGAGCCTATCAGGCGTGTTCGTGTCCGAACACATCCCTTCTTCGGACACCGCCGAGCCTATAAGACGAATTCATGTCCGAACACCTCCCTTCTTCAGACATCGTCGGGCCTATAAGACCTGTTCTTGTCCGAACATTTACCTTCTTCGGACACCGCCGGGCCTATAAGACCTGCCTCTGTCCCAACACTTCTCTTCTTTGGACACCGCTGAGCCTATCAGGCATGTTCATGTCCGAACACCTCACCTTTTCGGACACCGCCGGGCCTATAAGACGTGCCTCTGTCCCAACACTTCTCTTCTTCGGACACCGCTGAGCCTATCAGGCGTGTTCGTGTCCGAACACCTCCCTTCTTCGGACACCGCCGAGCCTATAAGACGAATTCTTGTCCGAACACCTCCCCTCTTCAGACACCGACGGGCCTATAAGGCGTGTTCGTGTCCGAACACCTCCCTTCTTCAGACATCGTCGGGCCTATAAGACGTGCCTCTAGCCCAACCCCTCCCTTCTTTTGACATAACCTTTCAAAAAAACGGAATCAAGTCCGAAGTCGCATAAACTGACCCCCATTTCAACCTTCGCCCACCCCAATAAATTCCACCAACCAAAAGTATTCAAATTTTTCAATATATATAAAGTATTTAAGTGGCAAACCGAAAAAAAGTATGGTAAAATGAAACCAATTAAAAGGGCCATGTGTGACTGGCGAAACGCGGATCACCGCGAGGGAGCACATGGTGTCGAAGCCGTTCGCCTGGGCAGAGGTAAGGGAGTGATTCCCTTACCTCTTTCTGTTTATTAAAGGAGGAAAAAGAATGAGTACAATTACGCTGGAAAAAGTAAAAACCATCAAAACCCTTAACAGCATTGCAGAACGAGGCCTAAAAATCTTCAATAAGGACGGCTTTAAAATTGACAACGACCATGAAAATCCGGATGCCATCCTAGTTCGCAGCTTCAATATGCACAGTACTGAATTCGGAGCCAATTTAAAAGCAATCGCAAGAGCAGGTGCGGGTGTCAATAATATTCCCGTAGATCGATGCACAGAGCAAGGTATCGTGGTGTTTAATACTCCGGGTGCCAATGCCAACGCTGTTAAAGAACTAGTTTTAACTACACTAATCGCCTCTTCCCGCAACCTTTTTGACGGTGTTGCCTGGACTACTTCACTTCAAGGTGAAGGTGACCAAATTCCCAAGCTCGTGGAAGCTGGTAAAAAACAGTTTGTTGGAAAAGAAATTAAAGGGAAAACATTAGGGGTTATTGGTTTAGGGGCCATTGGTGCTCTTGTCGCAAACCATGCGCTTGATCTCGATATGGACGTCATCGGATTTGATCCCTTTATTTCTGTCGACACGGCTTGGAATTTATCCCGTAATGTTCAGCGGGCCATGACCATTGAACAGCTATTTGCAGAATCTGATTATATTACTGTACACGTGCCGTTAACCGGAGATACGAAAGGAATGTTTAACGAAGCAACTTTCAGCATCATGAAGCCAGATGTCTATATTTTAAACTTCTCGCGTGGTGAGCTTGTTAATGAATCAGACATGGCCACTGCCCTTGAGAACGGGAAGGTTGGAAAGTATATCACCGATTTCCCGAATGAAAATGTGCTAAAAATGAAAAATGCCGTTCCGATTCCACACCTTGGTGCCTCTACTCAGGAGTCAGAGGAAAACTGCGCAATCATGGCGGCCCGTCAGGTAAAGGAATTTTTAGAGACAGGAAATATTAAAAACTCTGTGAATTTCCCAAATGTCAGTCTTCCTTATACCGGTAAACAACGAGTGGTGGCCTTTCATAAAAATGTTCCAAACATGGTTGGACAAATTACATCGGCGATCTCCAGTTACGATCTAAACATTGCAGATATGGTTAACAAAAGCCGTGGAGAATATGCCTATACAATGATTGACATTGATGATAAAGTAAATGGAGATGTTATTCCTGCTTTAGAGAGTAAAATTAAACAAATCTCAGGTATCGTTATCACTCGTATCATATAAAAATGAAGCAATATATAAAAGTGGAAGCCAAGTCCAGTCGGCTCCCACTTTTATTTGTATAATAGCACTTTTTGATAGCAAGGTTGTAATAAAGGTTGGCCATTAAAGATAGGAGCTATTTCCAAAAAGGCTATTCTCTTAATAGTGGAAAATATAATAATTTCAATAGATTACATGTTAGAGGAGTATTTTAGAGTGAAAGTACTAATCACAGGTTATGGTATAAAGGCACCGAAAATTCAATCCGTTTCAGATTTTAAAGATGTACTGGAACATGGTAAGATTATTTTAGAAATGATTGAGTTTAATCATGGACTTCAGCTAGTTTGCGGGAAAATTGATGCAGACTTAACAGCGCTTTGTCCCAAAGTATTGAAAAGATATCCCAGAACAGCACAAATGGTGATTGGAGCTGCTCATGATGCAATCAAGATGGCTCACCTAATAAATAGATTGCAAGACAAAAGAGTTGGCGTTATTATAGGAACTTCGGGTGGGAATATTACTGAGGTTGAAAAGTGGAGCGTGAAACTTCAAAAAAACAATCAAATTTCTCCATTATCTATCGGGAATATGAATGCAAACGCTTTATCAACCGCTGTGAGTTCGTTTTTTGATTTGCATGGCATGTCTTTAACTTTATGCAACAGCTGCACCGCAAGCACAGACGCGATCAATTTAGGAAAAACTTTGATTGAGGCTGGCCAATTTGATATTTGTATAGTCGGAGGAGTAGAAAGTACATTAACAGATGTCGTGGTTCAGGGATTTTCTAAACTTCGGCTCACATCAAGGGAAACGGATCCAGCAGTGGCCGGCGGCCCTTTTTCTGATGATAGCGGCTTTGTTTTATCGGAAGGTGCGGGGGTTCTTGTGCTCGAAAGTGAACATTCAGCTCAAAGCCGAAATGTCATTGCTAAAGGCTGGCTTGAGGGAGCCTATATGAACCAGGATGGAATCTCGATTTACCATTCTGATTCCTCAGGTGCCAGGATGATTGAGGCATTGCGACAATGTCTAAATGGACAAGTTCCGGACTATATTAACAGCCAGGCTCTTGGAATAAAAGAGAATGACACCGTAGAAACCATTGTACATAGAACATTGTTCGGACATTCCGTTCCCATCACTTCTATTAAAGGAATGACCGGGCATTACCTCGGTGCAACGGGAGCTATACAAGCTATTTCCAGCTTAATCAGTATTGAACATCAGTTTATTCCTCCAACGATAAAATGGAATTTGACTAATTATCCGGATCTCCCCATCGTGACAGAAACAAAATATGAAGAAGTGAATAAAGTTGCCATCACCTCTCATGGCTATGGCGGCAATAATTCATGTATCTTACTTTCAAAATTGTAGAAGGACTGTTTCCATTGGATTTTATTTTACTGGTTTCTATTTCGCTCATACCCTTTTTCTGCGGGCTCATAATCCTTTTTGCTCATAAAATGGACATTGCACGGTATTTTTCTTACTTTTTATTTCTATTATCCTTTTGGCAAATGGATGTGGCCATTTTGTATGCAGGGGATTATCTATCGGAGAAAACAATTGAAATGCTGTTTAGAATATTCCGCTTTGGTCCAATTATGATTATGCCTTTGTTATACTTTGTGGCCTTTTACATCTTCAAAACAGAAATAGCTGATAAGAATGGAAGGAACTATCATAAATGGTTATTTACTAAGAGTCATTCTACCTTTTTTTTGCTTTTTAGCTTAATCGTTTATGGTTTTAATTTAACTCATTTTGGAGTTGTCAAAATTTATCGGATTCAGCCTTATCCATCTTTTCCTGTTCATTTTATCCCCACCTATGGGGCGTTAAATCTTACGTTTCTTATTAATATTATATTGGTCTTTGTCCAATCCTTTTTAATCCTGTTTATTTGTCATCAACTACCAGACAAAAAATTGTCGAGATTTTATCGTTCACTTGTTTTCGGTTCATTATTTATCTACATCAATGGGATTTTAAGTGGATATTTGGTGTTCCCTCTATTTTTTTCAGTATTAAATTCATTTTTTGCTGCATTCATTTTAATTGTCACTTATTTTATCTTGCAAAATGCAATTATTAAAACAGTTAACCAGGAACTAGAAGAGGAAAGAAACTTCCTAGAAATTATCCTTAATATTTATCCGAACTATCTTTATGTCAAAAACGATCAGGATGAGTTTGTCCTCGTAAATGAGAAGTTTGCACAACTCTGTAATAAGAAACCTAGCGAGTTGATAGGTTTAAAAGGCTCTGAAATCATTGAACGATATCTATCAATGGAGAGAAAGCAAGACTCAAATGAAGTGGTCATCTTTAGTAATGGAGAACAACTGATTACTGAATGGAATTCGCTCTCGATCTCGTTTAAAGGAAACCATGACCATACTTTGTGCCTTGGCACCGATATTACGATGAGAAAAAAAGACGAAGAAATGCTGGTGAAATCAGAAAACTTGAGAGTATTGGGTGAAATGGCTGCAGGAATAGCTCACGAAATCAGGAATCCACTTACTTCGATAAAAGGCTTCATAAAATTATTGGATCAGAGCATATTGGACACGAACGAGAAATATTACTTAACCATTATTTCGGATGAAATTGACCGCATTAATGAGGTAGTCGGAGAACTGCTTTTTATTGCCAAACCACAGGCCACTTTTAAAAATGGAAAAGTCGTATTGATCAATAAAGTGATTCATGATGTGAAAATTCTAATCGATACAACAGCACTTCTTCTCCAGGTATCTATCGAGATTCAAACAAAAGCTAACATAGAAACCCGCTCAATAGAAGAAAAGCAACTGAAGCAAGTACTGATTAACATTGTAAAAAATTCCTTGGAAGCCGTATCAAAGGGTGGAAAAATTAGAGTTAAATCCGAACGAATTGGTCAGAAAAAATTTAGAATTCGAATCATTGATAACGGTGACGGCATACCAAAACAGATACTCAAGAAATTAGGGGAACCTTTTTATACAACCAAAGAGCGAGGAACCGGTTTGGGACTCACCGTTTGCTTTAAAATAATCAGAGAAAATAATGGAGATATTTTTATTAGAAGTAAAAAGGGGCTAGGAACCATCGTTGACCTAGTTTTACCAGAGTAAAAGTGAGGGGTAAGTAAATAAATAAATGTTCTAGCCCCCTGTATGTTAACGAATGAACATACTAGGGGCTAGCATCTATTAAGGATGATTCTAAGCGGATACTCTTATCCGTTTCTCTCCTCTTTTTCTACTTGAATATAAAGTAAATAATAAAACAAACCAAATCGGTGTCAGCAATAAAGCCGGGCGTGTTGCATCTGCAAACAGCATAATAATAAGAATAAACGCAAACAACGCAAGAACGGCGTAATTCACAAATGGTGTAAACGGTGCTTTAAACTTGGATTTTGCCTGCAAATCCGGACGAGTCTTTTTATACTTTACGTGACATATGAGGATGACACCCCAAACCCAAATAAAACAAATGGCACTAATCGTGGTTACAATGCCAAAGGCCTGTTCCGGAATCAGTTTGCTTAAAAGCGCTCCCCCTGAAAGGACTAGAGTAGATACCAATAGCGCGTTGCCTGGCACATGATTTTTATTCAACTTTGAAAAATAAGCCGGCCCTTGTTCATTTTTACTTAAATTAAAAAGAATTCGACTTGTTGAAAACATTCCACTGTTACAAGCAGATGCTGCTGAAGTTAACACCACAAAGTTAATAATACCTGCGGCAACCGGAATTCCCACTAAGCTAAATGTTTTAACAAAAGGACTTTCTGACGCATTCAGTTGCGTCCATGGGTTAATACATAAAAGCACAATCAGGGCACCCACGTAGAAGAACAGAATTCGTAAAGGTATTTTATTAATGGCGGAAGGGATATTTTTTTCAGGATTAGATGTTTCCGCAGCCGATACCCCCACTAATTCCACACCTACAAAGGCAAAGACAACCATTTGGAAGGATAGTAAGAACCCTGAAACCCCGTTTGGAAAAAGCCCGCCATGCTCCCATAAGTTTTTAATAGAAACGGCACCTGCATCCGTTTTGAAGCCCATTACCAGCAAAATGACTCCAATGCCAATTAATGCGAGGATCGTAATGACCTTTATTAAAGCAAACCAAAACTCTAATTCTCCAAAAAGCTTAACGGTTAATAGATTAAGTCCAAATAGAATCAATAAACAAACGATGGCAGGAACCCATTGTGGGATCTGAAACCAATATCGTACATATACACCAACCGCAATAACATCTGCCATAGCCGTCATAATCCAACAAAACCAATACGTCCAACCTGTTACGAAAGCTGCCCGCGGTCCCAGATAGTCCTCAGCAATGTCTGTAAAAGATTGATAGCCTGCCTTAGACAACAAGAGTTCTCCCAGTGCCCTCATGACAAAAAAACAGGCAATCCCCACAATTAAATAAGCAAACATAATGGACGGTCCCGCCAATTGAATGGCTTTCCCGGACCCTAGGAATAACCCGGTACCAATGGTGCCTCCAATCGCGATTAATTGAACATGACGATTCGCTAAATTCCTTTTTAACTCTTGCTGTGCCAATGTGAACTCCTCCTTGTGAATGAATGAGCAATAAATATAACCCTATAAAAAAAAGAGATTGGATGTCCTCCAATCTCATGGTCATAAGAATAATAAATAATAGATGCCATACTGCCCATTGGTAGCATAACAAATACATATTCAGTACTCTTCTGTCCTTTTGCCTGAGATTGTGAACCCTTCGGCGCCGCGGATACCCCGCGGTCTCTCCAGAAGCCGCTCCTGCTATAGTGTGATCCATAGCAATCATAGCTTGCTAATATTGAATTTTTTGATAGAGCAAATTATTGTTAAATAATTTTTAATTTTAGTAGTATTTAAATACTTTGTCAACAAAATATTTTTTCCCTATATCATTTTAGACAAAGAGACTGCTTAGTTTTTTAAATTTTATTAACAACTTACCTACTTAGGGTGACAGGCACTCAAAAATCCAGTATATTGGAGCTAACTTTACGGGATTTTTATTCTAAATTAAAGGTAGGCTTTTTATGGAATCAACGGACCAAATGGATCATGTTTATCAACAACTGAGCCAGTTTCTTAAAATGCATCACAAAGAATTCATTGATTTATGGGAAGAACAGATCATCGTACATAATGACAAAGATGATATTGACTTGATTAGACACAACGGTTTTATCATGTACGAATTTATATCAAAATCGTTCGTAAAACAATTATCAGATGACCAAATTCAATCATTAGCTTACAAAATCGCCAAGCAACGAGTCGATGCGGAAATCAACATTGGTGAATTTGTTTATAATGTTAATCTTGGACGAAGTCTTATTGTAAAATGCGTAAACCTTTCTGGAATCGAGATTGAAAAATTACAACTCATCATTGATCTAATCAATCGACAGTTTGATTTATTCTGTTATCATGCTGTTTCCAGATACACAGAATTGAAAGATAAAAAACTGCAGGAACAAAACCTTTATATTTCCCAAACACATAAGGATCGACTGGCTATTCTTGGACAAATGTCCTCGTGCTTTGTGCATGAATTTCGAAACCCGTTAACCTCTGTAATGGGATTTATTAAGCTACTAAAAGATGATTATCCCAAATTACCATACTTAGACATTGTAAGCAAGGAACTTGAAGAACTTAAGTTTAGAATTACCCAGTTCCTGCATACCTCAAGAATGAACACAGTTAACGAAAGTAAGATGGGGGAAATCACCATAAAATTTATTTTAGAAGAAGTGCTTGATTTTCTATATCCAAGCATTATCGATGGTAAAATCAAGGTAAATACCAAAATAGACCCCAAAATAAAGATAATCGGCGATCAAAATGAATTAAAGCAAGTTTTTCTAAACCTATTAATGAATGCTGTCGATGCTGTAAGGGAAGATGAAAAACAAAGGAAAATTGACATAAATACAGAGGTGGACAGTGAACACATCAAGATTGTCATCTCTAATAACGGACCTACCATAAATGCCGATGAAGTAGCCTATATTTTCGAACCATTTTACACCACAAAGAAATTAGGTACGGGAATTGGCCTATTCGTATGTAAGAATATTATAGAAAAACATAACGGAAAAATTCATTGTCTATCTAACAATGATCTAACTACCTTTGAAATCACGTTACCCATAAATAAATCAGTTTGCGAAGAAATGGCTTCCCCAACTAAATAGCCTATCCTTTAGTTGGGGACCCGCTAAATGCGTACCTCTACAGGGATGAGTTCTTACATCCAGAACTCCCCTTTTCGTCAATATTATCCCCTGCATATTATTCATTTTTTACCCATTCTTCAATAATCTTAAAATTCAAAGCTGTTTTTTTAATGATTAAAAGAAAGCGCAATCAAAGAAAGATTATGTTATAATAATTTTCGAAAAACCAGTTTTGCCTAATATGAACAACATAGTATTGAAAGAGGAAGGAATGAGGATGAAATGAGTAACGGAATTTTCAAGATCCCAACACCTACAAATGAGCCTGGCAATTCATATGCTCCTGGCACAAAGGAACGGGAAACGTTAAAAGCGGAATTACAACGCCAATCTGAAATCGTTGTCGATATTCCAGTTATTATTAATGGGGAAAATATAAAGACAGATACAGTGAAGCAAGTAGTGATGCCGCATGATCATCAACATGTTCTAGCAAACTATTCGCAAGCTGGGGAAAAGGAATTACGGGATGCAGTAGAAGCGGCAATGGCTGCAAAAGAATCATGGGAAAATACACCATGGGAACACCGCGCTGCTATTTTCTTAAAAGCGGCTGATTTAATCTCAGGTCCATATCGTGACGTCATGAATGCTGCTACGATGTTAGGACAATCCAAAACAGCTATTCAAGCAGAAATCGACTCTGCACAAGAATTAATAGATTTCTTACGCTTTGGCGTAGATTATGCTAATCAAATATATCAAATTCAACCGGACAGTATGAAGAATGTTTGGAATCGTTTAGATTACCGTGCATTAGATGGTTTTGTATTGGCCATCTCTCCATTTAACTTTACAGCTATTGGCGGGAACTTACCATCAGCACCTGCTATGATGGGGAATGTTGTCGTTTGGAAACCAGCAACCACTTCAATCCTAGCAAACTACTACTTTATGCGTATTTTAGAAGAAGCTGGATTACCAAAAGGAGTCATCAACTTCGTACCATCTCGTGGTTCGCAAGTATCAGAAGTCGTTTTAACAGACCCACGTATGGCTGGATTCCATTTTACTGGTTCAACAGCTACATTCCAAACCATTTGGAAAACGGTAGGCGAAAATATTGCAAACTATAAATCTTATCCTCGTTTAGTTGGGGAAACAGGTGGTAAGGACTTTGTATTTGCCCACGAAACAGCAAAAGCGGACAAAGTAGTAGCCAACCTCGTTCGTGGTGCATTTGAATACCAAGGTCAAAAATGTTCAGCTGCTTCTCGTGCTTACATCCCAGCAAGCATGTGGGAAGAAGTGAAAGCAGGCCTATTGGAAGAAACAGCGAAGCTTAAAGTCGGAGATGTTCGTAACTTTACAAACTTCATGGGTGCGGTTATTGACAAACCAGCTTTTGACTCAATTACAAGCTACATCGACTATGCTGCAGCTTCTGAAGAAGCAGAAATCATTGCTGGTGGCACGTACGATGATTCCGTTGGTTACTTCGTGCAACCGACCATCATTGTAACGACTAATCCAAACTTCAAAACAATGGTTGAAGAAATCTTTGGACCAGTATTAACCATTTATGTATATAAAAATGACCAATTAGAAGAAACATTGGATTCATTAGATACAGCTTCCATGTATGCTCTAACAGGTGCCATTTTCGCTCAGGATCGTCATGCAATTATGCACTTAGAGCGTCGCTTATCTGGAGCTGCCGGAAACTTCTATATCAACGATAAACCAACTGGCGCCATGATTAACCAACAGCCATTTGGCGGTTCTCGTGGATCTGGCACAAACGATAAAGCAGGCTCTGTTTTCAACATGATTCGTTGGACCAGCCCTCGTGTCATTAAAGAAAACTTTGCCCCAACTTCAGAGGTAGCCTATCCGTTTATGGATGAGGAATAATATGAAAGAGGTTGAAACTTTCGGGTTTCAGCCTCTTTTTTTATTGCTCTCGCCGGATATTTAACAGAATTTTCACACCCTTTTTCCCCATTTTTTTATAAAATGAACTTATCCATGTCGAAAGGAAGTGTCCAATGATACTTAAAAGTAGAACTGAATCAGAAGAGTTATTAAAAATGCGATCCTTAAACACGCGGATGGAGTTGACGCAAGAAGAGAAGTTCCATTATTACAACCTGGAAAAGGGTTATGAGGGTGAGGTAAAATTTGATCGGATGTCAGAAAGTCTTCAAGAAGAAAGATTGATCCTCAATGATTTGCTGCTTAAAATAAACAATTCCTATTTTCAAATTGATACAACCCTCATTTCACAGGAAGTTATTCGCCTGCTGGATATTAAAAATTTTGAAGGCGACTTTTGCTTGGAAAAGGACAGGTTTTACTCTGTAAAAACCGGCCGAGAATATAAAAATCCAATTATACAATTACACAAATGTGCTTCTCAATTCCGCCAACTCCTCCAATACCTTAAGCTCAATTACCTTGTAGAGGCCTCCGTTATATTCATTAACCCCGAATTTACTCTATACAACGCGCAAATCGACCACCCTATTATTCTTCCCAATCAGGTTAACCGATTTTTAAGTAGTATTAATAATACATCCTCTAATTTGAATGATGGGCACAAAGAACTGGCCAAACAATTAATATCAGTACATCAAACGAAAAATCCATTTTCACATGTACCAAACTATCAATATGATCAGTTAAAAAAGAACATATATTGTAAATTTTGTAGGTCCTTTTCGGTCTCTTTACAAAACCATATTTTTGTCTGTGGGAAATGTGGAGGTCATGAAACTGTTGAAGATGCCATTCTACGCAATGTCAGGGAATTTAAGCTGCTATTTCCTGAACAAAAGATTACTACTACAACCATTTATGAATGGTGCAATACCGATTTAACAAAAAAGACATTTTGTAGGGTATTAAAGAAACACTTCACCTCGTTTGGAAAAACTAGTGATTCCTATTATATATAATTTTTCGTGTTTGAAACACGGTATATCTATTTCGGACATAATCACACTTATTTGGGATGGCCTTGTCCGAAGGTGCTTCGGCTTCGGACTCTTCCTTGCTTTTTTCGCGCTGTCCTGTCCGAAGGTGCCTCGGCTTCGGACTCTTCCTTGCTTTTTTTCGCGCTGCCTTGTCCGAAGGTGCCTCGGCTTCGGACTCTTCCTTGCTTTTTTTCGCGCTGCCTTGTCTGAAGGTGCCTCGGCTTCGGACTCTTCCTTGCTTTTTTCGCGCTGTCCTGTCCGAAGGTGCCTCGGCTTCGGACTCTTCCTTGCTTTTTTTACGCTGTCTTGTCCGAAGGTGCCTCAGCTTCGGACCCTTCCTTGCTTTTTTCGTGCTGCCTTGTCTGAAGATGCCTCGGCTTCGGACTCTTCCACTATTTTTTTGCGCTGCCTTGTCTGAAGGTGCCTCGGCTTCGGACTCTTCCTTGCTTTTTTTCGCGCTGCCTTGTCCGAAGGTGCCTCGGCTTCGGACTCTTCCTTGCTTTTTTTCGCGCTGCCTTGTCTGAAGGTGCCTCGGCTTCGGACTCTTCCTTGCTTTTTTCGCGCTGTCCTGTCCGAAGGTGCCTCGGCTTCGGACTCTTCCTTG